>NZ_JBFBAE010000003.1:0-289566 GCF_040689465.1 Amycolatopsis sp. NPDC051373
GATTGAGCGGTGCGATCGGCCGCCCGGCCGATCGCACCGCTCAATCCACAAGCCGGCGCGATCTCGCGCCGTGGTTACGGAACAGGGGTGCTGTAGCGGCGCCACGCATTGGCGTTCCCCTGCGGCGCGGGCTGAAGGAGGTCGTGCCCAAGATCGCGGGCGCGATCAAGGCCTGAGCTCTCCCGCGCGCACCGGCGTCCTCCCGAGGAACGCCGCCAGCCGATCGGCCGCCGCCGCGTCCGGGGGCGCCGGCCGCTCGGGCGCGAACGGACCGCCCGGTGGCCGGGACTGGTCGCCGAACCGCGTCCGCCAGGACTCGAGCGCCTGCTCCGCGAGGTCGGGCACGAAGTCCGTGGGCTGACCCGTGGCGTCGGCGACGTCCCAGCCGTGCGCGAGGTACTCGTTGAGCCGCATGTGGACCAGCAGCGAGCCCGGCACGTCGCCGAGCGGCGTCGTCACCAGGCGCGTGGCCAGGCCGGGCTCGGCGAGCACCTCGCGCGCCCGCGCCACGGACGCCGTGAACGCGCCCGGTGGGTCGGCGCCGAGGTAGTCGCCGGGTGCCGCGGCCGGGCCCGCGCCGGCCCATTCCGCCACGCGCGCGTTGCCGTGCGCGAGGTGGTTGACCACCGCGCGCACGTCCCACTCCGCGCACGCCGTGGGCAGCGACCACTGGTCGTCGCGCACCGAACACACCACAGCCTGCACCACCGCCGCGGCGCGGTCGAAATCGTCGAGCATCACCATGCCGACCAGTGTGACGCTCACCACCGACAATTTTCCGACCGACACTGCAATTTGGCCCCGCCTCCGGCGGGGCGTGCGAGATCGCCTTTGAGCCGGGTTCCGGATGGGGGCGGTCGGATCGGCCGGGGGCCGATCGCGCCGCCCCCCATCCGGAAACCGGCGCGATCTCGCGTTGTGGTGAGGCAGGGGCCAAATTACTGCAGCAGCGCCACGCACTCCACGTGGTGGGTCATCGGGAACGCGTCGAACGCCCGCAGGTCTGTGAGCGAATACCCGTGGTCGGCGAAGGTCGCCAGGTCCCGGGCGAACGCCGCGGGATCGCAGGCGACGTACACGATCCGGTCGGGTGAACCCGCCGCGATCGCGTCCACGACCGCGCGCCCCGCACCCTTGCGCGGCGGGTCGAGCACGACCACGTCGACGGGCTTCGGCGCGTCCGCCAGGGCGTGTTCGACCCGGCCCGCGCGCCACGACACCTGCGGCAGGTCCGCGAGGTTCCGCTCGCCGTCCGTCACCGCCTGGCGGCCGGACTCCACGGCGAGCACGCGGCCGTCCTCCCCGACCTGCTCGGCCAGCACCGAGGCGAACAAGCCGACGCCGGCGTAGAGATCCCACGCGACCCCGCCGCGCGGGGCCTCGGCCCACTCTCGCACGAGCTGTGCGAAGGTGTCCGCCGCGAAGGGGTGCACCTGCCAGAAGCCGTGGGCGTCGAGGCGCCAGTCGCGGTCCGCGGCGTGCTGCACGGCGAGACCGCCGGACAGCTGGCGCGACTTCGTGCGGCCGTGGACGGTGGAGAGCTCACGCAGGTGCGTGTGCCCGTCGCCGTCGGTGGTCGTCTCGAGCTCGGTGCCCGGGCGCCAGCGCTTGGCCAGCGCCACGTCGAGCGTGCCCGGCACCGCGATCGGGCAGTCGTCTAGCGCGACGACGCGGTGGCTGTGGTGCGCGCGCAGCCCGGCGCGGCCGTCGCGCCCGGCCACGAGCCGCACGCGGCTGCGCCAGCCGAGCGGGCCGCCGTCGAGCGGCTCGACCACGACGTCGCGCGTGATGCCCGCCAGGCGTTCCAGCTGCTCGGCGACCACGGCCGCCTTCAGGGAACGCTGGTACTCCGGGTCGGCGTGCTGCCAGTCGCAGCCACCACAGCCCCCTGGCGCGGCCAGCGGGCACGGCGGCGTGACGCGGTGCTCCGAAGCGCCGAGCACCTCCACCGCGTCCGCCCGGCAGAACGAGCCGCCTTTGTCCTCGGTCACCTCGGCGCGCACGCGCTCGCCCGGCAACCCGTGGCGCACGAACACCACCCGTCCGTCCACACGCGACACGCAGTGGCCGCCGTGGGCGACCGGGCCGATCTCGAGCTCGACCACGCGGCCGAGCCAGTTCTCCGTCATTCAGCAGGTTCCTTGGCTTGTTTCGGGGTTTCCACAGGCTTCGCGGCCGCTGCCCCGCCGCTCGCCGCGAACCCACGCCGCACGTCACCGGCCGCGGGACGGGCCCGGCGACCGCGCTCCGCCGCCTTCGCCGACGACTCCAGCTGCCACGGCACGCTCGCGACGATGACACCCGGCTGGAACAGCAGCCTTCCCTTGAGCCGCAACGCGCTCTGGTTGTGCAGCACCTGCTCCCACCAGTGACCCACCACGTACTCCGGGATGAACACGGTGACCACGTTGCGCGGGTTGTCGCCGCGCACCCGCTTCACGTAGTCCAGCACCGGCTTCGTGATTTCGCGGTAGGGCGACTCGACGACCTTCAGCGGCACCTTGAACTTGTGCGCCTCCCACTCGGCGGTGAGGCGGCGGGTGTCAGCGTCGTCGACGTTCACGGTCACGGCCTCGAGCACGTCGGGCCGCATCGCCTTGGCGTAGGCGAGCGCACGCAGGGTCGGGCGGTGCAATTTGGACACCAGCACGATCGCGTGGTTGCGCGAAGGCAGCACAGTCGGGGTGTCGCCGAGCTCCTTCAGCTCCTCGGAAACACGGTCGTAGTGCTTCCGGATCGCCGTCATCAACGCGTAGATCGCCACCATCGCGGCGATCGCGATCCACGCGCCGAGCAGGAACTTGGTGATCAGCACGATGATCAGCACGGTGCCGGTCATCGTGAGACCGATCGCGTTGACCGTCTGCGAGCGCCGCATCCGCCGCCGCACCGCGCCGTCGGTTTCCTTGGCCAGCAAACGGTTCCAGTGCCGAACCATGCCGGTCTGGCTGATCGTGAACGACACGAACACACCCACGATGTAAAGCTGGATGAGCCGGGTGACCTCCGCGTCGAACGCGATGATCAGCACCAGCGCGAAGACCGCGAGGAACAGGATGCCGTTGGAGAACGCCAGCCGGTCGCCGCGCGTGTGCAGCTGCCGCGGCAGGTAGCGGTCCTGCGCCAGGATCGAGCCGAGCACCGGGAAACCGTTGAACGCCGTGTTGGCCGCCAGCAGCAGGATGATGCCGGTGGCGAAGGAGATGTAGTAGAACGCCGGCGGGAAGCCGGCGAACACGGCCTGGGCGATCTGCGTCACGATCGTCTTCTGCTGGTACCCCTGCGGCGCGCCCTGCAGCTGCTCGGCCGGATTGTCGGCGAAGTTCACCTTGGTGATCACGGCGAGCGTGATGATGCCGATGAGCATCGTCACCGCGAGCACGCCCATGAGCAGCAGCGTGGTGGCCGCGTTCTTCGACTTCGGCTTCCTGAACGCCGGCACGCCGTTGCTGATCGCCTCGACCCCGGTCAGCGCCGCCGCGCCCGAGGAGAACGACCGCAGGATCAGGAAGACGAACGCGAACCCGGTCCACGTGCCCTCGGAGTGCAGCGTGAACCCGGCGCTCTCCGCCCGCATCGTCGTGCCCGTCGCGGCCTCGATCAGCCCCCACACGACCATGACCAGGATGCCGATGATGAACCCATAGACGGGGATTGCGAAGGCTTTGCCCGATTCGCGCACTCCGCGCAGGTTCAGCGCGGTCAGCACCGCGACGATCACCACGGCGGTGATCACCTTGTGCTCGGCGACCCACGGGATCGCCGAGCCGATGTTGGCGACACCGGACGAAGTGGACACCGCGACGGTCATCACGTAGTCCACGAGCAGGGCGCTCGCCACCGTGAGGCCGAACTTGCTCCCCAGGTTGGTGCCGGCGACCTCGTAGTCACCGCCACCGCTCGGGTAGGCGTGCACGTTCTGCCGGTACGACGCCACGACCGTCAGCATGACCAGCGCCACGGCCACCCCGATCCACGGCGCGAACGCGTACGCCGACAGCCCGGCGAAGCTCAGCGTCAGGAAGATCTCTTCCGGCGCGTACGCGACGCTGGAAAGCGCGTCCGAGGCGAAGATCGGCAGCGCGATGCGCTTGGGCAGGAGCGTGTGGCCGAGCCGGTCACTGCGGAACGGACGTCCGAGAACCAGGCGCTTCAACACGGTCGGGAACTTCGACACCCTGGTGAATCTACAGCGCAGCGGAGCTGCTCCGTTGAGGGCGGTGGAGGGGAGGACGGTGGAACCAACCGGGGCCCGGCAGGGTAGGTTCGCCCGTGGTGCGCGAGGGTACCCACGAACGGGTTTACCCCACCTACGAGGAGGCAAGGCGTGCACGTGGTGATCATGGGGTGCGGCCGGGTCGGCGCATCCCTGGCCGCGGCGCTGGAGCGTCTCGGCCACGAGGTGGCCGTCATCGACAAGAACCCCCAGGCGTTCCGCCGGCTGGGCCACGACTTCCACGGCCAGCAGATCGTCGGCGTCGGTTTCGACCGGCAGGTGCTGATCGAGGCCGGCATCGAAGAGGCCGGCGCGTTCGCGGCCGTGTCGAGCGGGGACAACTCCAACATCATCTCCGCGCGGGTCGCGCGCGAGAACTTCGGCATCGAGCACGTGGTCGCGCGGATCTACGACCACAAGCGCGCCGCCGTGTACGAGCGGCTGGGCATCCCCACCGTCGCGACGGTGCCGTGGACCACCGACCGCTTCCTGCGGACCCTGCTGCCGGACGGCGTCGCGTCGGTGTGGCGCGATCCGTCGGGCAACGTCGCGCTGCTGCAGTTGCCGCTGAACGAGGGCTGGGTCGGGCGCAGCGTGCGCGACCTCCAGGACGCCACGGGCGCGCGCGTCGCGTTCATCATGCGGTTCGGAAACGGCGTGCTGCCGGACAACAAGACCATGGTGCAGGCCGACGACGTCGTGTACGTCGCGGCCCGCTCCGGCACCGTCAGCGACGTGACGAGCGTGGCCGCTCGCGCTCCGGAGGAGGAGAACTGATGCGGGTCGCGATCGCGGGTGCCGGCGCCGTCGGGCGCTCCATCGCCGTCGAGCTGATCGACGGGCGGCACCAGGTGATGCTGATCGAGCGGGAGGCGGACCAGTTCGAGCCCGAGAGCGTGCCGCAGGCCGACTGGGTGCTCGGTGACGCGTGCGAGCTCTCGAACCTCGAGGAGTCCGGCATCGAGCGCTGCGACGTGGTGATCGCCGCGACCGGCGACGACAAGTCCAACCTCGTGGTGTCGCTGCTCGCGAAGACGGAGTTCGCCGTGCGCCGGGTGGTGGCCCGCGTGAACAACCCCGCCAACGAATGGCTGTTCACCGACGCCTGGGGCGTCGACGTGGCCGTGTCGACCCCGCGCATGCTCGCCGCGATGGTCGAGGAGGCCGTGAGCGTCGGCGACCTCGTGCGGCTGATGACCTTCCGCCAGAGCCAGGCGAACCTCGTGGAGCTCACGCTGCCCGAGGAGACCCCGTTGGCCGGCAAGCCCGTGAGCGACATCGCGCTGCCCCGCGACGCCGCGCTCGTCACGATCCTGCGCGGCGACCGCGTGATCGTGCCGCAGCCGGAGGACCCGCTGGAAGCCGGTGACGAGCTGCTGTTCGTGGCGACGTCGGACGTCGAGCCGGAGATCCGCACGGCCCTGGGATACTGAGAAACACAGGAAAGGCCCCTCATGAGCGTGTGAGGGCCTTTCCTGTGTCTCGGGGAAGGCCGTTAAACCTCCGGAGTCGGCGTCTGCGCGTACTTCTCGCGAAGCCGGGCCTCGACCTCCGCGTCGGTCTCCGGCTTCGGCTCAGTCTCGGCCAGCGCCTTCAGCCGCTTGTCCGAGCGGCGGACCGCCCAGACGACAACGAGCAGGCCCAGCGCGTAGAGCGGGTAACCCATGGCGATCTTCGCGAACGCGAGCCAGCCGGTGTAGTCGCTGTTGTAGAGCCAGCGCTGCACCACGAACCGCGCGGCGAAGATCACGGCCAGCGCGAGCGTGGCGACGTCGTAGCCGTAGCGCGAGGGCTTGTCCTTGCGCCAGGCCTGGCCGGCGCCGTTGAGTGCGCTCCACACCACGCCGGCGATCGGCCAGCGCACGAGGATCGACAGCACGAACACGCCGCAGTAGGCGAGGCTCGCCCAGATGCCGAAGAGGAAGAACCCCTTGGCCGAACCCGTGCGGAACGCGATGAACGCCGCGATCGCGACCCCGAAGAAGCCCGAGATCGCCGGCTGCAGCGGTTCCTTGCGCACGACCCGCAGCACCGTGATCGCCACGGCGCTGCCGACCGAGCCCCAGATGGCCGCGGTGAGCCCGAAGAAAGCGTTCACCAGCACGAACACGATCACCGGCACCGACGAGTAGAACAGGCCCGACACGCCGCCCATCTGCTCCAGCAACGTGGGTTCGGGCTTCTCGGTGTCGTTGTCCGTGTCGTGCTTTTCGTCCCCGCCGCCGGGCACGTTCGTCTCGTCGCGGGGAGCGGGTTCAGTCACGGGAGTCGATCAACCTACCGGGCTCTGGAGTTCGTAGTACGGGTTGTACAGCACCTTCTGGCCGTCACGCTCTGCCATCCGGCCGCGGACCTTGATGGTCCGACCCGGCTCGATACCGGGGATCCGGCGTCGGCCCAGCCAGATTAGCGTCACGCCCTGTGTCCCGTCGAACAGCTCGGCCTGGAGCGTCGGAGTTCCCTCGCTCGGGCACAGCTCGACGCTGCGCAGCCTGCCGAGCACTGTCGCCTCTTCGCCGGACCGGCAGTCACAGGCGCGGCGAGCACCTTCGGCCCCTGACCTCTCGGACATCTCGTCGGCGTCGAGGTCCTCGACGTCGCTGGTCAGCTTGCGAACCAACCGGCTGAAGTAGCCGCCGTCCTTGGCGGACATGGTGTGCTCCTGTGCTCCGGGGCCCCCGACTTCGCGGCCCGTGCGTAATCCAGCGTAGCTGTGGTTCACATCAGCGAAACGGGTTTGCGCCAAGATCGCAACGTGACGTCCGCAATCCGGAACCTCCCCGTGGTCCTGCTGCCCGGTACGGGGTCCGACGAGGTGTTCGTTCAGTCGGTGTTCACCGGCCCGTTGGCGTTGGTGGGCGCCCGGCTGATCGCGCCGCCCCCGCCGCCCGGCGCCGCGCTCGCCGACGGGTACCTCGAAGAGCTCGACCGGCTCGCGCGCGTCCACGGATCGCTGGTCGTCGGCGGCATCTCGTTCGGCGCACACCTGGCCACGGAGTGGGCGGTGGCGAACCCGGGCCGTTGCGAGGGGCTGGTGTGCGCGCTCCCGGCCTGGAACGGCGAACCCGGGTCAGCGGCCGCGGCCGTCGCCGCGCGGGCCTCAGCGGATCTGGTGGCCTCTCAGGGCGTCGACGGCGCGTTGGCCGCCGTCGCCGCCGGGAGCCCGGGGTGGCTCGTCGACGAGCTGTCGCGGGCCTGGCGACGGCACGGCGACGAGCTGGTGGCGGGCCTGCGGGTCGCCGCGGGACGGCGGGCGCCGTCGTTGGCGGAGCTGGCGACGGTCGCCGTGCCGGCCGGGATCGGCGGGTGCGCCGGGGACCTGGTGCACCCCGTGGCGGTGGCGCGCGAGTGGGCCGGGGCGCTGCCGAGGGGCGAGCTGGGCGTGGTCGAGCTGGCCGGCTTCGGACGGGACCGCGAGGTGCTGGGGCGCGCGAGCCTCGTCGGGTTCCTGAAGGGCTGGTTCGGGTCCGCCGTGGGCCCGCGATGAAAACCAGGTGGTGAAAAGAAATGAAAGAAGGCCCCGGCACAGGTGAGTGCCGGGGCCTTCCTTCGCTTGACTGTCAGCCTTCTTGCTGCTCGGCGATGTGCTGCGCGACGGCTTCCGGGAGCGTGATCGGGAGCGGCGTGCGCACCGGCATCGGGGAGTCGCCACGGTCGACGATGGTGTGGCGCACGATCATGCGCAGCACGTCGGGAGCCTGCGCGGACTGCGACTGCGGGCCGGCGATCACGCCGCGCAGCATCCAGCGCGGGCCGTCCACGCCGACGAAGCGCAGCGCGACGTCGCCGACGATGGCCGACAGCTCCAGGCCCCACTCGCCGCGACCCACCGTCACCTTCGCGCCGTCGGCCCGCAGCTGGTCGGCCAGCTCGGTGCCGACCTCGCGCCACAGACCGCCCGAACGCGGCGCCGCGTAGGCGCTGACGGTGATCTGGCCCTGCTCGGTCACGACGTGGACCGCGCGGACACCGCCGGCCTCCGGGTCCATCTCGACCTGCACCTGCGAGCCGTCCGGGACCGGGACCCGCACCGAACCGAGGTCGATGCGCGGGATGCCGTCCTCTTCGGCGTCGGCGACGTCGAAGGGCCCCTGCTCGGTCTCCGACAGCTGGTTCTCGGGTTCGACCGCGTCGTCGGCGTCCGCCCCGGTGTCGCCCGCGGCGCCGCCGCCGGGCTCGGTCCGCCCGTCGTCGGACTTGCGCTTGCGTCCGAAGATCCCCACTACTTCTCCGTTCCTTCCCCAGTGCCCGCGTCCGTGCCGGGCACGTGCGGGACCAGTGTGGCGTGCCCGCCCGTCGAGCCGTAACCACCGGCGCCACGTTCGGTGTCACCGAGCTCGGCGACCTCGACGAACTCGGCGCGCTCGACCCGCTGGATCACGAGCTGCGCGATCCGGTCGCCGCGCGCGAGCACCACCGGCTCGTGAAGATCATGGTTGATGAGGCAGATCCGGATTTCACCGCGGTACCCCGCGTCGATCGTGCCGGGGGTGTTCACCACCGACAGCCCCACGCGTGCCGCGAGCCCCGAACGCGGGTGCACGAACCCCGCGTGGCCGGGCGGCAGCGCGATCGCGACGCCGGTGCCCACCACCCCGCGTTCGCCGGGCCCGAGGACGATATCCGAGGTGGTGACGAGGTCGGCGCCGGCGTCGCCCGGCCGCGCATACGCGGGCAACGGGACACCGAGGTCGAGCCGGGTGAGGAGTACCTGAACGCTGGAGGACACGGGCGGCGAGACTACCCTTGTCGCGTGGCTGACACCGTGAACACCGCCGTGAAGCGCGGACTGGCGCACTCCGAACGGCTGTACGTGCCGTGGTGGGGCTGGCCGCTGCCGATGCTCGGCGCGATCCTGCTCGGCGTGGAGATCCACCTCGGGTACCCCTCGATCCCGGTGTGGATCCCGCTGCCCATCGCCGTCGTGGTCATGGGCGCGCTCGTGCTGTCGCTCGGCCGCTCGCGCGTGCGGGTGACGGGCGGTGACGAGCCGGAGCTGTGGGTCGGCGACGCGCACCTGCCGCTGCGCTTCGCCGGTGTGGTCGAGATCCTCGAGAAGGACGACAAGCGTCGCGCGCTCGGGCGCGACGGCGACCCGGCCGCGTTCGTCCTGCACCGCGGCTGGGTGGGCCCGGCGGTCCGCGTGCAGCTCACGGATCCGGCCGACCCCACGCCGTACTGGCTGTTCAGCACGCGCAAGCCGAAGCGCGTCGCCGAACTGCTGCGCGCCCGTTCCTGAGCGAACGCGCCTGAGTTCCGCGGAACCGGTCCCGCGGACGCGGAAGGGGGCCGGCCTGGTAAGCCGACCCCCTTTACCCAGCTCGCGAGCGAGCTTCCCCGGACCGCCGCGACTGTGTTTCCCCTGAAAAACCTGTTCCCTGAAGTCCTGTACGAGATCCCCGTACGCCGTCAGGCGCAGGCTGTGCTCAGGCGCAGTCGCGACAGATCAGCCGGCCGCCGTTGTCTTCGGCGAGCCTGCTGCGGTGGTGCACCAGGAAGCAGACCGAGCAGGTGAACTCGTCAGCCTGTTTCGGCACGACCTTCACGGTCATGTCCTCACCGGAAAGCCCGGAAAGGTCGGCACCAGGAAGCTCGAAGTTCTCGGCGTTCGCGTCCTCGTCGACGTCGACGACGCCGGACTGGTTCTCGTTCCGCCGGGCCTTCAGCTCCTCCAACGAGTCTTCGGCCAGCTCGTCGGCTTCGCTGCGGCGCGGAGCGTCGTAGTCGGTAGCCATGTGTCCCTCACCCCTGCGAATCAGCTTGTCTTGTTCTTCCGGTCCCCCGGGCGTGCCCGTGAGCCGGTCGTGCCGCTGGTCAACGTTCCAGGGCCCCTGTTTGTGCCCGGCGCCCGCAGTGACCGAGGTCTCAGCCAGGTGCCCCTCTTCCTGCGGCCGGAGCCCGGGAAGGGTAGCTCACCGTTCGCCGAGCTCCGCACCGAGTCGCGCATTGCTTGAATTTCGTCACCCGACAGGGGGAATCCGCAGGTGAGACGGGTGACGTCCGTTGAGGTTGCCCACGGGTCGCGAAGATCACCCGGCAGCGTTGTCCGCTTGCTCCCGCGGAGGTCTCCGTGGTGCGATCAGCGGACCGGGGATTCGCGGCCCGGCCTCGGCGGGGACGGGGCGGGCGCAGGGTGACCCGCGCCACCGGGCGCGGCGCGGAACGCCTAGGCTGGGCGGCTACGGCGGCCCTCACAGTGTCGCCTGGTACACCGGGGACGACACCGGGGGACGACATCGACTGGGGCGCGCGGCGCCACGGGGTTGTGGGGTCCTGCGGGGCGGGGTCCGCGGACGGGGTTTCCGCGTTCGGGAAGGGACGGGGCAGGTGGCGTCGGGGAACGTCTCGGGGGACCGTGGTGCGCGGCCCTATCGCAAGCACCGGCCGCTGCCCGCGCTCATCGTGATCGGGGTGCTCGCCCTCGGCGCGGTGTTCGTGTGGGTGAACGCCGTGGTCGGCCGAGGGGACGTCGACGAGGCCGTGCTCTGCACGCCGGCCCCCGCTCCGCCTCCGGGCACCACTTACACGACCGTGGCCCACAACGGCCTCGACGACCGCTCCCCCGTGCCGCCCGACAAGGTGGCGCTGAAGGTCCTCAACGCCAGCACCACGCGCGGCCAGGGCGGCATCACGACCACGGCCCTGCGCGAGCTCGGCTTCACCGCCATCGGCGACCCGGCCAACGACCCGGCCTACCCCAAGGGCGACGCCAAGTGCCGCGGCCAGATCCGCTACGGCGAGAACGGCGCCGCGGCCGCCCGCACGGTGAGCCTCGTGGTGCCGTGCGCCGAGCTCGTGCGCGACAACCGCAAGGACGCCAGCGTCGACCTCGTCACCGGCACCCTCTTCGACGACGTCCGCCCGCGCCCGGAGGCGCGCCAGATCCTCCAGAAGCTCGCCGACTGGTCCAAGTCCCACCAGGGCGGGGGCGGCAACGAGCAGTCCTCGGGCCCCGGCGCGCCCGTGATCGACCAGACGCTGCTCGCCGCGGCCCGCGACGTCGCCTGCTGACCCTGGACCCCCGGGCGGGGGTCCAGGGCGGGCGTCAGACGCTCTTGGCGTCCAGCGAGGCCAGCACCTGCCGCAGCGGCTCCGCGATGCCGGGCGCCGCCGCGAAGGTCACGTCCTCGCCCAGGTCGGGTGCCGAGCCCGGCAGGAGGATCGTCGCGCCGGCTTCGGCCGCGACGAGCGCCCCGGCGGCCCAGTCCCAGCGGTGCAGGCCGTGCTCGAAGTACGCGTCGAGCCAGCCCGCGCCGACCGCGCACAGCTCCAGCGAGGCCGCTCCGCCGCGGCGGATGTCCCGCACGTGCCCGAGCAGCTCGCCCGCGAGTGCGCCTTGACGCACGCGACGGTCGCGCGCGTAGGCGAACCCGGTGCCCACCAGTGACAGGTCCAGGCGCGTCGGCGAGGACGCCGACAGGCGCCGGCCGTCGAGCCAGGCGCCCTGGCCCCGCGCGGCCGTCCAGCGACGGCCGCTGACGGGTTCCACGACCGCGCCGGCCACCGACACCCCGTCGACCTGCGCGGCCAGCGACACCGCGAACGCCGGCAGCCCGTAGAGGAAGTTCACGGTCCCGTCGATCGGGTCCACCACCCACGTCACGCCGGACCCTGCCGTGGCGCCGCCGCCCTCCTCCCCCAGCACCGGTTCGCCCGGGCGCAGCTCGGCCAGCCGCTCGCGCACCAGCTCCTCGGACTCCTTGTCGATCGCGGTGACCACGTCGGTGTCCGCCGACTTGGTGTCCACGCGGACCACGCCGCCCGCCTGCATGGCGGTCCAGGCCGCCCGCACCAGCCCGGCCGCCTCGACCGCCACCTGCTCCGCAACGCTTTTCAGCAACGACTCGTCAGCTCCCACGTCCGACATGTCACCACATCCGGTTAAAGTCTCCGAAGCAGACTTCTGAATCGTGCGAGAAGGGACCACGTCAGTGACGGCGACCCGAGGTTTCGGAATCGACATCGGCGGCAGCGGGATCAAGGGCGCGCTGGTCGATTTGGAAACGGGACAGCTCATCGGCGAGCGACACCGGATCGAGACGCCGCAGCCGTCGACGCCCGAAGCCGTCGCGGACGTGGTGGCCGAGATCGTGCGCATCGCGGAGTGGGACGGACCGGTCGGCGTGACGCTGCCGGCGGTGGTCAAGAAGGGGGTCGCGCACACCGCGGCCAACATCGACCACGCCTGGATCGGCACGGACGCCGACGCGCTGTTCGCCAAGCGGCTCGGCAAGAGCGTCGCGGACGTGGCGATGCTCAACGACGCCGACGCGGCCGGCGTGGCCGAGATCCGGTTCGGCGACGAGGCCGCGCGCACCGGCGTCACCGCGCTGCTGACCTTCGGCACCGGCATCGGCAGCGCCGTGTTCCACGACGGCAAGCTCGTGCCCAACACCGAGTTCGGCCACCTCGAGGTCGACGGCCACGACGCGGAGAAGCGCGCCGCGGCGTCGGTGAAGGACAACGAGGGCCTGAGCTACCACCAGTGGGCCAAGCGGGTACACCGTTACTTGACCGTGCTGGAGAACCTGATCTGGCCGGATCTGTTCATCGTCGGCGGCGGCGTGAGCAAGAAGGCGGAGAAGTGGGTGCCGCTGCTGGACGTCCGGACCCCGGTGATCGTGGCTTCGTTGCAGAACAACGCGGGCATCGTCGGCGCCGCCGCGGCTGCGGTCGAGGGCATCGCGCACTGACCCGGACCCGCCCGTGAACGGCCGTGAAACCTACGCGCGGGTCACGGGAAGGTCACGTGCGGGTACCGTGCGGCAGGCCGGAGGGTGATCGCTTCGCGACGCACTGCCCGGCCGTCGTTACAATGGAAGGCGGCCCACGGCTGCGGGAGTGAAAACCGCAGGCCGAGGCGTGTTCCCCGAATGTGAGGCAGCCGAGGTGGCGATACCTCGGCTCGTCATGATCGACCGCTGCGAAAGGGCGTAAGTGGCAGCCGCAAGAACCGCAACCCGAAGCGGGACGAAGACAGCGACCGCAGCCGGCGAGCCGGCCGACGAGGCAGCCACCGGCGCGGCGAAACCCAAGACCGCCACCAGGTCTGCCGGCGCGAAGAAGGCTCCGGCCAAAAAGGCGCCGGCCAAGAAGGCCACCACCAAGGGGTCCAAGACCGAAGACGGCGACCCGGACGGCCCGGCCGACCTCGACGAGGCCGAACTCGACAGCCCGGACCTGTCCGACCTGGAAGAGGTCGAGGTCGACGTCGTCGACGAGACGGTCAACGACGAGGTCGCCGAAGACGACTCCGACGACTCGGAAGAAGAAGCCGAGGAGACGGAGACGCCCGCCGCGCGCCGCCGTAGCAACGCAGCCGCCGAGAAGGGGCCGAAGTCCGCCTCGGACAACCCCGACTTCGTCTGGGACGAGGAGGAGTCCGAGGCGCTGCGCCAGGCGCGCAAGGACGCCGAGCTCACCGCTTCGGCCGACTCGGTGCGCGCCTACCTCAAGCAGATCGGCAAGGTCGCGCTGCTCAACGCCGAGGAGGAGGTGGAGCTCGCCAAGCGCATCGAGGCGGGGCTCTACGCCGCCGAGCGCGTGCGCACCGCCGAGGAGGAGGGCGAGAAGCTCGTCACCCAGATGCGCCGCGATCTCAAGTGGATCGTGCGCGACGGCGAGCGCGCCAAGAACCACCTGCTCGAGGCGAACCTCCGGCTGGTGGTCTCCCTGGCCAAGCGCTACACGGGCCGCGGCATGGCGTTCCTGGACCTCATCCAGGAAGGCAACCTCGGCCTGATCCGCGCGGTGGAGAAGTTCGACTACACCAAGGGCTACAAGTTCTCGACGTACGCCACGTGGTGGATCCGCCAGGCGATCACCCGCGCGATGGCCGACCAGGCCCGCACCATCCGCATCCCGGTGCACATGGTCGAGGTCATCAACAAGCTCGGCCGTATACAGCGCGAACTCCTGCAGGACCTCGGCCGCGAGCCGACGCCCGAGGAGCTCGCCAAGGAGATGGACATCTCGCCGGAGAAGGTCCTGGAGATCCAGCAGTACGCGCGTGAGCCGATCTCGCTGGACCAGACCATCGGCGACGAGGGCGACTCGCAGCTCGGTGACTTCATCGAAGACTCCGAAGCGGTCGTCGCGGTCGACGCGGTGTCGTTCACGCTGCTGCAGGACCAGCTCCAGTCGGTGCTGCAGACGCTGTCCGAGCGCGAGGCGGGCGTGGTCCGGCTGCGCTTCGGCCTCACCGACGGCCAGCCCCGCACGCTCGACGAGATCGGTCAGGTCTACGGCGTCACGCGTGAGCGTATCCGCCAGATCGAGTCGAAGACGATGTCGAAGCTGCGGCACCCGTCGCGGTCCCAGGTCCTCCGGGACTACCTGGACTGATCGCTCGGTCTCGACGAGGAACCCCGTCACCGGAATCCGGTGACGGGGTTCTTTGCTGTGCGCGAAGATCCGCTGGGCACTGATCAACCGGGAACTGATCGATCGGGCATGCTCCGATCAAGCGCTGGCTCGACCGGCCACTGTGGACGAAGAAGGGCCGAAGCAGAGGACTGGACCTCTGTCGGCGGGTCGCCGGCAGGCACAGAGGTCCAAACCATGACCGGTATGTCCGTTTCCGGCGTTCCGCAGCCGTTCGCAGCATTTCCGTCCGCCCTCGGAAACATTTCCGGAACGTGATCCGCGGTATTCGCCCACACACCCACCGCGACGAGCCGCACGTAGTGAATACCTCGCTGGCCCCGCCCACCGCAACAGCCGAAAGTCGGTCCTTCACGTGCCTGCGGCGGAAATCGTGATTATTTGGTTGCCTGGGAACGAAGATCGGAGGGCCTTCTCCGGATTATGCTGCGCCGACAACGAGCGTCAGCAGCATTCGGAAGGCAGCACCGGCTAGTGTTTTCGACGAAAACTCAATCGGGCGAGAGTCAGGCGTGGCCGTCGGTACGGAGTGGAACCTCCGTTCCCGGTGAATCGAGGAAATCGTGATCGGCTTCCTCCTCCGCCGCCTCGTCAACTACGTGGCATTGTGCCTGGTCGCCACCTTCGCAGCCTTTTCCTTGGCGTCGCTGGCTTTCAGCCCGCTCGACGCGCTGAAGCTGCGGAACCCACCGGCTCCGCAGTCCACTATCGACGCCAAGGCGGCCGAGCTCTACCTGAACCAGCCCATCCCCGAGCGCTTCTTCACCTGGCTCGGCGGAGTGCTGCAGGGGAACTTCGGTCGCACGGTCGCCGACCAGCCGATCACCGACGAGCTCTTCCGCCGTGCCGGCGTGAGCCTTCGGCTGTTCTTGCTGGGCATCACGATCGGCATCATCATCGGCGTGCTCGTCGGTGTGGTGAGCGCGATCCGGCAGTACAAGGTGAGCGACTACGTGGCCACCACGTTCTCGTTCGTCGTGCTGTCCACCCCGGTCTTCGTGATCGCCACGATCCTCAAGGCGGGCGCCCAGTCGGTGAACGACAACCTGCTCGGCGGGTACCAGTTCTTCATCGTGCAGGGCGAGACGAGCGGCATCGACGGCAGTTTCGGCGACGTGCTGCTAGACCGGTTGCAGCACATCATCGTGCCGACACTGGCGATCGTGCTGACGCAGGTCGCGTACTACAGCCGCTACCAGCGTTCGGCAATGCTCGACGTGCTCGGCTCCGACTTCCTGCGCACTGCACAGGCGAAGGGCCTCACCCGCCGGCGCGCGCTGTTCAAGCACGGCCTGCGCACGGCGCTGATCCCGATGGCGACGCTGTTCGCGTTCGGCTTCGGCCTGCTCATCACGGGCGGCATCTTCACCGAGCGGATCTTCGGCTGGTACGGCATGGGCGACTGGCTGGTGACCGGGATCCAGAAGCAGGACACCAACATCGTCGCGACCGTGACGCTGTTCATCGCGATCTGCGTGCTGCTGGCCGGGTGGCTGGCCGACGTGCTCTACGCCGCGCTCGACCCGAGGGTGAGGATCTGATGGCCGCTCCCGTGAACGAGGCCGACATCGCCGACTCCGCCGTGCTGGCGGTCGACCCGCGCAGCGATGCCGAAAGCAGGTCCTCCAGCCGCGGCAAGCTCGTGCTGCGCCGCTTCCTGCGCAACAAGCTCGCGGTCATCTCGCTGGCCGTGATCGTGCTGTTCTACGTGCTGGCCTTCACCTACACCTGGTACTCGCCGTGGTCGTACGACGAGCTCGACCCGCTGTCGAACCTGCTGCCGCCGGACGGGAACCACTGGTTCGGCACGAACCAGATCGGCGGCGACATGTTCGCGCAGACCATGCGCGGGCTGCAGAAGTCGCTCACGATCGGCCTGCTGGCCGCGCTGTTCTCCACCGGCGTCGCCTCGATCGTCGGCGCGGCCGCCGGTTACTTCGGCGGCTGGACCGACCGCATCGCCATGTGGGTCGTGGACCTGCTGCTGATCCTGCCGCCGTTCCTGATCATCTCGATCCTCTCGCCCGCCTTCCGCGGCAAGACGTGGCTGATCCTGGTCGGCCTGATCGCACTGTTCCAGTGGATGATCACCGCCCGCATCGTGCGCGGTATGACGCTGACGTTGCGCGAACGCGAGTTCGTGAAGGCCGCGAGGTTCATGGGCCAGCCGTCGTGGCGGATCATCGCCAAGCACATCGTGCCGAACATGGCCTCGCTGCTGATCATCGACGCGACGATCAACGTCGGCGTCGCGATCATCACCGAGACCTCGCTGTCGTTCTTCGGGTTCGGCGTGCAGTCGCCCGACGTCTCGCTCGGCACGCTCATCGCGAGCGGTACCGACGCGGTGCGCACCTTCCCCTGGCTGTTCTACATCCCGGCGGGCTTCCTCGTGGTCACCGTGCTCGCGGTGAACTACGCGGGTGACGGCCTGCGCGACGCGCTCGATCCTTCTTCGTCGCGGTCGCGGCGCAAGGAGCGCAAGCGCATCGCCGAAAAAACGAAGTCCCCCAGCACCACAGGAGCCACAGCATGACCGCCTCGCTCGCACTGGGCGCGGAGACCGAGAAGCCCACCGGCACGGTCCTGGAGGTCTCCGACCTCGACGTGTCGTTCCCGTCCGAATCCGGCCGCGTGCACGCGGTCCGCGGGCTCTCCTACCAGGTCGCGGCCGGCGAGGTGCTGGGCATCGTCGGCGAGTCCGGTTCCGGCAAGTCGGTGTCGTCACTCGCGGTCATGGGCCTGCTCCCGCCGCAGGCGCGCATCTCCGGCTCCATCCGGTTCCAGGGCAGCGAGCTCATCGGCAAGTCCGACACCGAGCTGTCCAAGCTGCGCGGCAAGAAGATCTCGATGGTCTTCCAGGACCCGCTCTCGGCACTGACGCCCGTGTACACCGTGGGCGCGCAGATCGCCGAAGCACTGCTGGTGCACGCCAAGGGCTCGATGTCCAAGCAGCAGGCCAACAACCGGGCCGTGGAGCTGCTCGACCTCGTCGGCATCCCGAACGCCGCCGCGCGCGCCAAGGCGTTCCCGCACGAGTTCTCCGGCGGCATGCGCCAGCGCGCGGTGATCGCCATCGCGATCGCCAACGACCCGGACCTGATCATCGCCGACGAGCCGACCACCGCGCTCGACGTCACCGTGCAGGCCCAGGTGCTGGAAGTGCTGAAGACCGCGCAGGAGGTGACCGGCGCCGGCATCGTGATCATCACCCACGACCTCGGCGTGGTCGCCGGGTTCGCCGACCGCCTGATGGTCATGTACGCCGGGCGCGCCGTGGAGCAGGGCCCGGTCGAGACCATCTACGCCCAGCCGCGGATGCCGTACACGCTGGGCCTGTTGGGCTCGATCCCCCGCGTCGACGCGCACGAGAAGCAGCCGCTGGTCCCGATCGAGGGCCAGCCGCCCTCACTGGTGAACCTGCCCTCGGGCTGCCCGTTCGCGCCGCGCTGCCCGCTGGTGATCGACGCGTGCCACCAGGCCGAGCCCGCGCTGTTCACGATCACGCCGGGCAACCCGAACGCGCCGGTCGACACCACCCACCGCGCCGCGTGCATCCGCACCGAGGAGCTGGCCGGCCCCAAGGCCGACGCGGCCGAGGTCTACGGCGCCGAGGTGATCGAGGAGGCGGCGGTCGCGAAGCTGCCGCGCGCTCAGCGCACCGCGGTGCTCGATGTGCAGGACCTGCAGAAGCACTACCAGATCACCAAGGGCGCGGTGCTCAAGCGCAAGGCCGGTGTGGTCAAGGCGGTCGACGGCATCAGCTTCGACATCGTCGAGGGCGAGACGCTGGGCCTGGTCGGCGAGTCCGGCTGTGGCAAGTCGACCACGCTGATGGAGATCCTCGAGCTGGCCGCCCCCCAGAACGGGTCGGTGGCGGTACTCGGCCGCGACGTCGCGAAGCTGAACGGCAAGGGGCGCAAGGAGATCCGGCGCGACCTCCAGGTGGTGTTCCAGGACCCGATGGCCGCGCTCGACCCGCGGCTGCCGATCGGCGACATCATCGCCGAGCCGATGGTGACCCACGGCTACGGCAAGGCGCACATCGCCAAGCGCGTGCCCGAACTGCTCGGGCTCGTGGGGCTGCGCGCGGAGCACGCCGACCGGTACCCGGCGGAGTTCTCCGGCGGGCAGCGCCAGCGCATCGGCATCGCCCGGGCGCTCGCGCTCGAGCCGAAGCTGATCGTGCTCGACGAACCGGTGTCCGCGCTGGACGTGTCGATCCAGGCCGGCGTGATCAACCTGCTCGACGAGCTGAAGGCGAAGCTCGGCCTCTCGTACCTGTTCGTGGCCCACGACCTATCGGTGATCCGGCACATCGCCGACCGCGTGGCCGTGATGTACCTCGGCAAGATCGTCGAGATCGGCGATGTGGAGACGGTCTTCGACGCGCCGCAGCACCCGTACACGCAGGCGCTGCTGTCCGCGATCCCGATCCCCGACCCGATCAAGGAACGCGAGCGGACGCGGATCATCCTCACCGGTGACCTGCCCAGCCCGGCGAACCCCCCGTCGGGTTGCCGGTTCCGCACCCGCTGTTTCGTGTTCTCCCAACTGTCCGAACAGGACAAGCAAAAGTGCATCGACGTCGAGCCGCCGCGCGAGTCCCGCGCGGACGACCACGACGTCGCCTGCCACTACGCCAAGACCCGCGAAGTCGTGTAGCCATCCGTTGGCACACAGGGAAAGAAAGGTAAACATGATGCGACGGAGAATGGCCGCGATCGTGGCTCCCGTTGCCGCTCTGGGGCTCCTGCTCGCCGCTTGTGGCGGCGGTTCCTCCAGCGGCGGCAACAGCGGACTGCAGGACGCCGGCAGCCAGCAGGTCAAGACCGCGGACATCAATGCGATGCCGGTCGACCAGCTCAAGGACGGCGGCGACCTCAAGTGGCCGGTCGACCAGCTGCCCGACAACTGGAACTACAACGAGGTCGACGGCACGGTCGCCGACGGCGCTTACATGGACGGCGCCATCATCCCCTACCCGTTCCCGCAGAACGCGGACGCGACGGTGGGCGTCGACCCGAGCTACCTCACCTCGGCCGAGGTCATCAGCACCGACCCGCAGGTGGTCGAGCTGAAGATCAACCCGAAGGCCAAGTGGAGCAACGGCCGGCAGTTCTCGTGGGAGGACTACGCCGCGCAGGCCAAGGTGCTCAACGGCAAGGACCCGGCCTACCAGGTGTCGGGTACCACCGGGTACGAGGACATCGCCAAGGTCGAAAAGGGCACTGACGACCAGGACGTGAAGATCACCTTCGCGAAGAAGTTCGCGGAGTGGAAGTCGCTGTTCAGCCCGCTCTACCCCAAGGAGCTGAACGCCGACCCGGACACGTTCAACAAGGCCTGGGCAGCCAAGCCGCTGATCACCGCCGGCCCGTTCAAGGTCAAGAGCATCGACCAGACCGGCAAGACCGTGGTCTTCGAGCGCGACCCGAACTGGTGGGGCCCGAAGCCGAAGCTGGACACCGTGACCTACAAGGTCGTGGAGCGCGCCGCGCTGCCGGACGCCTTCGCCAACGGCCAGATCGACTTCTACAACCTGAACAACGACATCAACGCCTTCAAGCGCGCGCAGGCCGACCCGAACACGGTCATCCGCCAGTCCAACAACCCGGACTACACGCACGTGACCTTCAACGGCGCGTCGGGCGCGATCCTGGCCGACAAGGATCTGCGCGTGGCGATCATGAAGGGCATCGACACGGTCTCGATCAGCAAGGCGATCCTCGGCCAGATGCAGAAGGACACCACGCCGATCGGCAACCACCTGTACCTCAAGGGTTCCAAGACCTACGAGGACAACTCGGGGCCGTACAAGTACAACGCGGACGCCGCGAAGGCCGAGCTCGACAAGCTGGGCTGGAAGCAGTCCGGTGACCTGCGCGCCAAGGACGGCAAGCAGCTCAAGCTGCGCCTGGTGATCCCGTCGAGCACCCCGATCAGCCAGCAGACCGGCCAGATCATGCAGTCGGAGCTGAAGGCGATCGGTGTCGGGCTGGACATCCAGGCCGTGCCGAGCACCGAGTTCTTCAAGAACTACGTCAACGTCGGCAACTTCGACCTGACGCTGTTCCGCTGGCTGTCGAACTCGTTCCCGATCGGCGGCAGCAAGGGCATCTACTACCTAGACCCGAAGAACATCAACCAGAACTACGGCCGCATCGGTGACGACAAGCTGAACCAGCTGCTCGACACCGCGGCCCAGGAACTGGACGACACGAAGCGGGCCGCGGACATCAACGCCGCCGACAAGGAGATCTGGGCCCTGGGTCACCAGCTCCCGATCTTCCAGTCGCCGGGTGCGTTCGCCGTGCGCAAGACCCTGGGCAACTTCGGTTCGCCCGGCTACGCGAACACCCCGTACGACTACACCAAGATCGGCTTCGTGAAGTAACGCTGTACCCCCGGGAGAGCGGCGCGGGCCCCGGCCCGCGCCGCTCTTTCCTTTGTAGACACCTAAGGTGACACTCATGCGTAGTTTCCTGCGGCTGCGGCCGGTGCGCCACGTCCTCGTGACGAGCGGCGTGGTGCTGCTCGTGTGCGCGGCCGTGTTCGTGTTGCAGCTGCTGGAGTTCTCCCACGCGCAGGCCGACGTCCGGGGCATCACGGCGCAGGCCACGGGCACGGTGGTGCGCGGCGGCGAAGGCTCGGCGACCGTGCGCTTCCCGGTGGCCGGCGGGTCTCTCACCACGGCCGATGTCGCGCTGGACAGCTCGGCGCCGAAAACCGGCACGAGCGTGCCCGTGCTGTACGACCCCGCGCAGCCGTCCCGCGCGCTGATCCGCGACGCGACCCCGATCGTGACCGCCGACCGCGCGACAACCTACGCCACCGTGACCGTGGTCGCGGCCGCGGCGGTGCTGGCGGTCGATCTTTTGCTGCTCTTCACACGCTTCATCCGGCCCGCGCGAGCCGCGGCGTCGACGGCACCGATCCCGGTGCGACGGGTGAAGGTGCAACGCGGTCTGCTCACGCGGTCCTGGCTCGAAACCGAGACGGCGTCACCGCGCTGGATCCCGGTGTACTTCTCCCCCACCCTGATCGGCCTGCCCGCGCCGACGAAGGTCGTGGTGCGCGGCGACGTGCGCCGCGACCGGCTTGTCGCCGTCGAGGTGGGCGACGAGCTGCTGTACTCGGCCGGCTCCGTGCGGGCCACCGAGCCGCGCGGCCGCCGCACCGACAACCCCGTCGAGCCCGACGAAGAACGCGCGCTCGCCGCGGCGCGCCCGGTGTCGCTGGCCCGCCAGTTCCGCGCCGACCTCCCGGTGCTGGCCGTCGCCCCCGTCGTCGGCGCGTTCTGGGCTTTCGTCGACGGCAGCGGCTTCAGCGGGTGGCTCGTGGTCACCGTGCTCGTCGCCGCGTTCGGGTTCTGGTGGGCCGCGCTGCGCGGCTCCGACCCGTCAGTCTGAGCCCAGCTCTGCGAGGACGGCGGCCAACTCGTCGTAGGAGTCCGCGAGCTTGTCCGCCTGGTCGAGGCGGTGGCGCTCCAGCCGCAGCGCGCCGAGGTGGCGGGCGCGGTAGTAGAGCATCCGCCGCCGGGCCTCGGGTGAGGTGTCGAGCGGGCCGTAGGCCTCCCAGAACGTGTCCCGCTCCGTGCCGGGTTTGGCCAGCGCCATGCGGATCGGCCAGTCGGCCGCCGGGTCGCCCCACCAGCTGCGGTCGTGGTCGTAGACGCCGGTGACGCGGAGGTCGTCGGCGAGCATCACGTTCACCGTCCACAGGTCACCGTGGAGCAGGCGCGGTTCGGTGACCTCGTCGAGCAGCGCCGAGTCGCGGGCGGCGAGCTTGCCGATCTCCCGCACGTCGGCGGCGTCGAGGCCGAGGTCCTCCAAGTCGAGCGCGTTGTCGGCGAAGAAGGCGACCAGCGCTTCGCTCCACGTGGCGAAGTGCGGCCCCGCGACCGGGCCGAAGCCGGGCCCGCGCACGTCGTGCACGAGGCGCGTCAGGCGGCCCAGCTCGCGGAAGAACGGCCCGCGCTCGGCGGGTGGGTGGCTCGGCAGGACGTCGGGCCCGGCGCGGCCGGCGAGCACGGCCTGCACCACGTAGTCGCGCGGGACCACCTCGTGGGTGAAGTCGGCCGCGATCGTGCGCGGCAGCAGGTGCGCGATGGGCGCGAAGTAGGGCGCGGCGATGTACTCGTTGCGCATGAACTGCCACTCGGTCCGCGCCTGGCGCGCAGGCTCGGGGGCCACGCGCAGGATCACCGGCCCGTCGGCGAGCTCCACGCGGTAGGTCGTGTTGTAGCCGCCCCAGCCCAGCTCGATCGCGGCGCGGACCACGGTGGCGGGCCCGAACACGCGCTCGCACACCGCTTCGATCTGCTCGGGGCCGAGCTGCTGCTGGAACGCCCCGATGGGGCGGTCGAGGGGGCGGAAGTCCATGGGCTCATCCTGGCAGCCCCGTCAGCGGCACCTGATCACGAGCCGCACCCCTTCCGCTCAGGGCACCGCCAGGCCCTCGCGCCTCAGCAACTCCTCGATGCGCAGCCGTTCGAGATCGCGGTCGATGCCCTCGGGCAGCGACTCGAGCCGGTGCTCGACGTCGACCGCGCGGCAGGCCGTCTGCAGCAGCTCGTCGTAGGCCTGGCGGGTGCCGATGCGGCGGGCCGCCGGAGTGCCGGGCGGGTACGACGCGAGCACGCGGTGCACCCGTCGCAGGTCCGCGGAGAGGCGCTCGACGGGCGGGCCAGCCGGCTGGAGCTGTTCGCGGCGGCGGTCATGCAGCCAGCGGTAGAGGGTGGGCACGCGCAGCGCGCACCAGAAGAGCGCCGAGGGGGCGATGCTGACCACGGCGAAGAGGACGAGAGGCCCGGCCACGCTGCCGGTCGCGTCGGCCACGCGTCCAGTGTAAGCCGCGTCACAGGTGATCGCGCCGGCGTTTGCGAGCCTGTCCGGCGAACAGGACGGCCGCTCCCACCGCGAGCAGCACTGCGCTGGCCGCGATGTGCAGCTGCGGGGGCAGCAGGTGCAGCTGCACGAACCAGCTCGGGTTCGTGGAGCCGGCGAGCCGGTTGATGAGCCCGCCGGCCCCCTGGATCACGAGCAGGAGACCGAGGAGCTCGATCACGAGGTCACCTTCTGCTTGCTCGCCTCGTCCTTCTTGCCGAACAGCTCGGTCCACAGCGGGCCGGCAAAGAGCCAGATGCCCACGAGACCGCCGAGGCGCGGCAGCCACTCCCACAGCGGCCCGACCTGGCCCGGGCGGCCGATCAGGAAGATCGCGGCGAGCAGCAGCACCGCGGCGATCACACAGGCCAGCACGCACTTGTACCACTCACGCCACTCGTGGCGGACCTTCGCCTTGCCCCGCAGCTTCGGCGCGAGCGGCGGGCCGCCGGCGAAACGGTGGGCGAAGCGCACGTCGGCCCAGCGGACCATGCTCGGGCCGAACACGATGCTGAAGCCCAGGTACACGGCGGCGAGGCCGTGCGAGAGGTTCGGGGTGGTGCCGCGCGCGAGGTCGACGACGGTGGCGACGAGCACCACCAGGTCGATCACGGGCACGGCGGCCAGCAGCACAGTGCTGACCTTCTTCAGCTTCAGCGGGTAGCGCGCCACCAGGCCGCCCACGAGGACGACCCAGAAGGCCACTTCACCACCGACGATGAACAAGGTCGCCGGGTTGTCGACGAGGTAGTTCCCGATACCGTGCATGCCCCTAATGTCTCGCGATCTTGCCTGGGAAGAATCGGTGAAGAGCACGATCGGGGGGTCATCACTTAGTAGGACGACCGCCAGTGGCCCTTGTGCTTCCATGGGGTCGTGCCGCTGCGAGGAACCCGCGCGCCGGCCCTGTTCAAGCCCCGGGAGCTGCCCCCGTGGCAGCAGGACGGCCTCATCGGCCTGTTCGTCTTCGTCGTGGGCCTCGCGCTGTACCTCACCGACGTCTACCGCCTGATCCCCGGCCCCGACCACTTCGGGCTGTGGGTGCGGCTGGTGGAGCTCGCGGCGCTTTGCGGCCTGTCGTTCCTGCGCCGCTGGGTGCCGGGCGGCCTGCTGCTGGCCACGGGTGTGCTCGCGGTCGACCTGGTGCTGGGCCCGTCCCTGCCGGTCGTGGCCGTGTACACCGACTTCCTGTACGCGGCAACGCTCTACGGGTCGCGCCGCATGAGCCGGGTGATGATCGGCGTGGCGGCCACGGCCGCGCTGGCCGTGCTGGTCGCCGCGCTGGCCGTGTCCGCGCAGTGGCGCGTGGCCGTGATCGGCGCGCTCGGGATCCTGCCGTTCCTGCTGGTGCCGGTGTGGTGGGCGGCGAACGTGCGCCAGCAGCGCGACATCGCCACCACCGAACGCGCCAACGCCGAGCAGCTGGCGAAGATCGCCGAGCTCGACCGGCGCGCCGCCGTGGCCGCCGAGCGGGCCCGGATGGCGCGCGATCTGCACGACGTGATCGCGGGCCACCTCTCGGCCATCGCGATCCAGTCCGAGGCCGCGCTGTCGATGGCCGAAGACCCGAAGATGTCCCGCGCGGTGCTCGAGGCCGTGCGCGAGAACAGCGTGAGCGCGCTCGATGAGATGCGCACGATGATCGGCCTGCTGCGCGCCGCGTCGGAAACGGGCGACGACGAGTACGAGACCACCGCCCCCGCGCGGCTCGCCGAGCTGTCGCGGCTCGTGGAATCCGCGCGCGCCACGGGATTGGAGGTCGTCGTCGAATCCACAGTGGACTCCTCCGCCGGCTTGCCCGCCGCGGTCGACCTCACCGCGTACCGGATCGCGCAGGAAGCGCTCACCAACGCGGTGAAGCACGCGCCGGGTGGGCGGGTGGTGGTGGACCTGCACTGCGACGGCGGCATACTCACCGTCGAGATCGGCAACGAGCTGCGCTCGGCGGCCGCGCGCACCGGTGGCACGGGCCACGGGCTGCTGAGCATGCGCGAACGCGCGAGTGCCGTGGGAGGGAAGCTGAGCGCGGGCCCGTCGGGCTCGGACTGGGTGGTCCGCGCCGAACTGCCGCTGGTGGAGGGACACGCGTGACGGTCAAGGTGGTGGTGGCCGACGACCACGGGGCGATCCGGGCGGGCCTCGGGCTGATCCTCGGCAACGCCGAGGGCATCGAGGTGGTCGGCGAAGCCGCCGACGGGGCCACCGCGGTCCGGCAGGCGCGAGCGCTGCGGCCCGACGTCGTACTGATGGACGTGCGCATGCCCGGCACCGACGGCATCACCGCCACGCGCGAATTCGTCGCCGAAGGGCTGGCGCAGGTCCTCGTGCTCACGACGTTCGACCTCGACGAGTACGTGGACGCCGCCCTGCGCGCCGGTGCCGCGGGTTTCCTGCTCAAGTCTGTCGAAGCGCCGCGGCTGATCGAGGCCGTGAAGCTCGTCGCCGCGGGCGAGGGGGTGCTGGCCCCACAGGTGACGCGCAAGCTCATCACGGCGTTCGCGCAGTCGGCCGGAAAACTTGTCACCACGCCCTCGGGTCTGGACGACCTCACCGACCGCGAACGCGAGGTGCTCGGCTGCCTCGGCGCCGGCCTGTCCAACGCCGAGATCGGCACCCGCCTGCACATCGGCGAGACCACGGTGAAGACGCATGTGTCGCGCGTACTCACGAAACTCGACCTGCGCTCACGCCGCGATCCTCGCGCAGGAAGCCGGGCTCGCACTGGACTGAAGTCCGCGCCGAGCAGCCGATCTGCGGGCCGGCCCGTGAGCTTCTAACGTTCTTCCATGGGTGTGCGGAGAACGTTGGACGTGGACGAGGTCCTGAAGCGCCAGGACTCGGGCGAGCTGAAGCGGCGGCTCAGGGGACGCGACCTGGTGGGGTTCGGCGTCGGCATCATCATCGGGACCGGGATCTTCACGCTCGCCGGCGTCGAGGCCAAGACCCACGCCGGCCCGGCGGTCACGCTGTCGTTCGTGATCGGCGCGATCGTGGCCGGGCTCGCGGCGCTCTGCTACGCCGAACTGGCGTCGAGCGTGCCGACGGCCGGCAGTGCCTACACCTACGCGTTCGCCACGCTCGGCGAGGTGTTCGCGTGGATCATCGGCTGGGACCTGCTGCTGGAGTTCGCGCTCGGCGCCGCCGTGGTGTCGCGCGGGTGGTCCGGGTACCTGGCGAACCTGCTCGGGTTGTCGCCCACGTGGTTCGGCGAGGACGCGAAGGTCAACATCGGCGCGGTGATCATCATCGCCGTGCTGACGGTGGTGGCCGTGTTGGGGATCAAGGAATCCGCGTGGCTCACCAACCTGCTGGTGTGCGTGAAGGTCGCGGTGTGCGTGCTGATCGTCGTGGTGGGCGTGTTCTTCGTCAAGGGCGCCAACCTCACGCCGTTCATCCCGCCGGCGCAGCCGCCCTCGGGGGGCTCGGGCGTACTGGAACAGCCGGTGGTGCAGGCCGCGCTCGGCCTCGAGCAATCCGTGTACGGCATCGCGGGTGTCGTGACCGCGGCGGCTGTGGTGTTCTTCGCTTACACCGGTTTCGAGGCGCTGGCCAACCTCGGCGAAGAGACCATCAACCCGCGCAAGGACCTGCGCGTGGGCATCCTCGGCGCGCTGGCCGTGTGCGCCGTGCTCTACATCGCCGTCTCGATCGTGCTCACGGGCATGATCCCGTTCACCGACATCGACACCGGCGCCCCGCTCGCGGCCGCGTTCGACAGCGTCGGCCAGCACTGGGTCGGCGCGCTGATCTCGCTCGGCGCGGTGACCGGCCTGACGTCGGTGATGATGGTCGAGCTGGTGACCATCGGCCGCATCGGCTTCGCGATGGGCCGCGACGGCCTGCTGCCCAAGGCCATCGGCACCACCCACCCGCGCTGGGGCACCCCGCACCGCATGACCATCCTGGGCGCCATCCTCATCGCGGCGCTCGCCGCGTTCGTGCCGATCTCCGCGCTGTCGGACATGGTCAGCATCGGCGCCCTCTCGGCGATGATCATCGTCGCGCTGGCCGTGCCGGTGCTGCGCAAGCGCCGCCCGGACCTGAAGCGCCCGTTCAGCGTGCCGTTCTCCCCCGTGGTGCCGATCATCGCCGCCGTGGCGTGCTTCTACCTCATGCTGAACCTCGACGTGCTCACCTGGATCCGCTTCGCCGCGTGGCTCGTGCTGGGCCTGCTGATCTACTTCTTCTACGGCCGCAAGCACTCCCGCCTCGCGCCGGGCAACCGGGCCGGGTCGACCACTTAGGCGAAGCCGGGCCGCAGGCCCGCGCCGGCGACCGCTTCGGCGAGCTCGCCGGCGTGGGCCGCGTCCGCGACGAGCAGCAGCACTCCCGAGGCGGCCAGCGCCGCCGTGACCCATTCCGCCGGCTGGTCGTGGATCCCGTTGTCCCCCAGCACGGCGTAGGTGTCCACAACGGACAGCAGCGTGCCTTCGGCGCCGATCCGCACGCCGGCCACCAGTACGTGGTGGTGGCCCGGCGGGCGCCACCGGTTCGTCCACAAGGGAGGTACGCCGGTGTGGAGGTAGTCGAGCAACGCGCGTTCCGGGGTGTCGGGCGAGCCCAGTTCGGCCGGGTCCAGCCGCGCGAGCACCGCCACTCGCGGCAGGTCCCACAGCGCCACGAGCAGGTCGACCAAGGCTTGCGGGGACCACTCCCCTGTCGCCGGGACGACCCGCAACCGCTTGCCCGACAACGCTTCCACGGCGGCGGCCAGCGCTTGCGGCTCAGTACCCGCTGTGGCGGCGTCGCACGGGACGGGAAGCCGGAAGACGTCCCGGTTCTTCGCCCCGGCCGGCGGTTCGCCCGGCGCGCGCACGGTGCCGGCCGCCACCGCGACCTCGTCCTGGTCGGTCACGGCGCAGCCGGCCGCCCGCAGCACGGCCAGCGCCGCGAAGGCCGCCGAGAGCCCGTCCTTCTGAGGCAGCTCGGCGCGCGCTTCGGCGATGAGGCGCGCGGCTCCGGGCAGCCAGTGCACGGCGGAGAGCTCCGCGTCGGCCACGCGGTCAGTACCGCCAAGCGTGGGCCGCGACGATCTCCTCCGGCGTGCGGTCCGCGGCCCACGCCGCGTCCGATGCGCGGACCGCGCGGAACGCGCCCAGCAGCTCGTCGCCGAGAACGCCGGCCACGCGGGGGGACGCGAGGAGCGCCGCGTCCTGTTCGGCAGGGTTCGCGGGCAGCGGCAGCACGCCGCGGGTCTCGCGCTCGCCCGCCGTCCAGCCGCCCGGGTCTTCGGCGATCGGCTCGGGCAGCGGGGCGCCGTCCTCGATGCCGGCCATCCCGGCGGCCAGCACGACCGCCAGCGCGAGGTACGGGTTGGCCGACGCGTCGGAAGCCTTGAGCTCGACGTTCGCGTGGTCCGGGCCGAGCAGGGCCGAGCCCGGCACGTACCGCAAGGGCGCTTCGCGGTTCTCCACGCCCCAGAACGCGTACGCGCCGGCGAAGTAGCCCGGGCGCAGCCGCAGCGTGGAGGGCACGCTCGGGGCCGTGACGGCCGTCAGGGCGGGCAGGTCGCGCAGCAGGCCGCCGAGGTAGGCGGCGCCTTCGCCGGCGAGATCGCCGGGGCGGCCCTCACCCGCGAGCAGGTTGCGGCCGCGGCGCCGCACGGAGGTGTGCAGGTGCCAGCCGTTGCCGGCCGCCGCGAGGCTGACCAGCGGCGCGAAGCTCACGGCGAGGCCGTGGGCGAGCGCGGCGGCGTGGATGGTCTGGCGGGCAAGGAGCTGGTCGTCCGCGGCCGACACGGGGTCGGTGGCCGCCAGCGACAGCTCCAGCTGCGCCACGCCGTACTCGGCGTGCAGCTGACCGATCTCCAGGCCGTTGGCGGCGAAGTCGTGCAGCAGCGCGGCGACGAACGCGTCGAGGCGGACGAGCGCGTGCGGGCTGTAGGCGGGGCCGGGGTGCCCGGGAGCCGTGACGACGTCGGTGCTGCCGGCGGGCGTCACGGCGAACTCGAGCTCGTAGCCCGCGCGGAACTCCAGCCCGCGCCGGCCGGCCTCGGCGACCTGGCGTTCCAGCACCGAGCGCTGGCAGTAGGGCCACGGCGAGCCGTCGGCGGCGACCTGCCGTGCGGGCGCCCAGGCGAGCGCGGGCTGGCCGGCGAGGCGGCGCAGGCGTTCGAGCACCGGCACGAGCCGGATGTCGCCGGACGGCGTCGCCAGGCCCGCGTGGCCGTAGGTGATGGCGTCGTGGCTGTCGAACACGGCGAACAGCGAGGTCGCGCCCACGCCGCGGGCGGCGGCGCCCGCGAGGCCGTGGATGGGCACGATGCGCGAGCGCGGGATGCCGTTGTTGTCGGCCCAGGACAGGTGCACCCCGCCCACCCCGGACAAGGCCAGGTCCTTCGCGACCGCCGACGCCGCCTTGGTCATCGCCACCTCCGGGGTTCGGGTCAGTATCGCGGCTCCGGCGAGACATCGTCGAACGCGGGCTCGTCCCTGCGGCGCAGCGCGACCCCGGCGACCACCGCGAGGGTGCCCAGCGCCTCCGGCAGGCTCGGCACCTGCGCGAGCAGCGCGTACCCCGTTACGCCGGCCGTGACCGGGAGCAGCGCCAGCAGCACCGCGAAGCCGGCCCGGCCCACGCGCCGCAGCACGAACTGGTCGAGCACGTAGGGCACCACCGTCGACAGCACGCCCACGCCGATGCCGAACAGCAGCATACGTGGCGAAGACCACACCTCACGGGTGCCGAGCGCCAGGGGCGAGAGCACGACCGTGGCCACGGCGAATCCCACCGCGAGGCTGTCCACGCCGTCGCCGGCCACCGCGACGCGCTTGCCGAGCCCGATGTACCCGGCCCACGCGGCCGCCGCGACCAGAGCGAACACGACGCCCGACGCGCTGCCCTCCAGCCGCACGTCGGCGATCGCGACGACGCCGACGGCCACCAGCGCCAGCGCGCCGAGGTCGCGGCGCGTGCGCGACCCCACGGCCGCCACGACCACGGGCCCGGCGAACTCCAGCGCCACGACCGTGCCGAGCGGAAGGCGGGCGATGGCCTCGTAGAAGGCCACGTTCATGACGGCGGTGACCACGCCGAACGCGGCGGCGAGCAGGAACCGCCGGCCCCGCCACGCAGCGCGGGCAGGCCGGCGCCACGCGAGCAGCACCACGGCGGCGCCCAGGCAGCGCAGCCAGGCCACCCCCGAGGGGGAGGCGTGCCCGAAAAGCCCGACCGCGATGGCCGCCCCGGCATACATCGAAATTCCGCTGAGAACGAACAAGACCGGGGCCGGAATGGCCGTCGCACGTTTTCCGGATAGCACAGAACCCACTCGCGCATGGTGCCTGACCTCGGAAAACGACTACGCAGAGGCACCCTTGTCCTAAGGGGCGGGATGGGACTACGGCAACTGGGGTAATTCGGCGTGACACAGGTCCCACCGGTGCGGGAACACTTGCGGGCCGCGAAACGTCTGGAACAGTGGAAGCACGAACACCGCGGAGCCGGAGGCGATCCCGCCGAGGGCATCACTTCCGAAGTGGGCGTAGCTGGATCGAGGTACTGGGTAACCAGTACCGGGACGGAGGGAGACCCCCATGACATCACCCACGCTCACCCGCCCCGAATTGACCGCCGCCGACCGATGCGACCGGTGCGGGGCTGCGGCTCAGGTACGCGCCGTCCTCAGCTCCGGAGGTGAGCTGCTCTTCTGCGGGCACCACGCCCGTGAGCACGAGGCCAAGCTCAAGGAACTGGCCGCGGAGATCCAGAAGTAGGGGTCTCGAAAGACCACGCCGAGACGAACGACTCGGCCCGAAGGCGGCGGGTGCCCGATGCACCTGCCGCCTTCGGCGTATCGAGACCCATTCGCGGTGAAACCGAGACCCCGGCGACTTCGCCACTTGCAACTTCACGTTTTGCACCGGGTGCTGAATTGACAATTCCTGTCCGGTCCGAAACCGCACCGAAACCGAATACCAGGCACTTCAGTGGCAAACGCCACACCCGGCAATTCCCAGTGGGCGATCGCCGGGAAGTCCGTGAAGGGCACCTTGCGGGACTCGGAGTCCGGCAAGGTGCCCTTCACGAAACTGCCTAGACCGTGTCGAGGACGACCTCGAACGCAACCTCGGCGGCGCCCAGCAGCTTCACGTCCGCGCCCAGCGCCGAGCTCACGATCCGCGTCCCGCCGACGGCCCGGCTCACCAGGCTGCGCCGGCGGACCTCGGCGGCCACGGCGCGGATGACCGAGTCCGGCAGCACCGTGAGCAGGTCGCCCAGCACGACGAGCTGCGGGCCCAGCAGGTTGACCACGTTGACGAGCCCGAGCGTGAGCCACTCGGCGAACTCCTCGAGCCGGGAGAGCGCCGCCTCGGGGTCACGGGCCAGCTCCCGCAGCTCGAACAGGATCGCGCCCCGCGCGGTGTCCTCCGGCAGTCCCAGGGCCCGGCACAGGGCCGCCTCGCCGATCTCGGTCTCCCAGCAGCCACTGCTGCCGCAGTAGCAGGCGCGTCCGCCCGGGCGGACGACCATGTGGCCGATCTCCCCGACGTAGCCCGCGCCGCCCCGCAGCGACGAGCCCTGGGCGATGACGCCGCCGCCGACACCGACGTCGGCGGACACGAACACGGCGTCGGACGATCCACGGGCCGCGCCGCGCAGGTGCTCGGCGACGGCGCCGAGTTCGGCGTCGTTGCCGACCAGCACGGGGATGCGCAGCACGCTGGACAGGCGCTCGCCGAGGGCGACGTCGGTCCAGCGCAGGTTCGGCGCCTCGTGCACGTGGCCGTCGGCGCGCCGCACGACCCCGGGCACCGACACCCCGACGGCCACGGGCGTTACCCCGAGGTCGCCGGCCAGCACGGCGGCCGACTCGATCACGTGTGTAATCACTTCGTCGGCCTCGCGCATCCGGCCGCGCAGGTTCCAGCTGTTGCGGCCGAGGATCTGGCCGCCCAGCCCCACGAGCGCGATCGCCACGTGCTCGACCTGAAGGTCGACCGCGAGCACGACCGCCGCGTGCGGCTGGGGCAGGACCAGGAGCGAGGGGCGGCCCGCCCCTCGTCCCGGCCTCGGCACCTTCTCCTCGACGACGCCCGCTTCCGCGAGCCCGTCGACGAGGGTCTTGATCGTGCTCCGGTTGAGCCCCAGCTCCGCGGCCAGGGTCGCCCGGGTGCTCGGCCCGCCGACGTGCAGCAGGCGGAGCAGGGTCGTGCGGTTGTGCCGGCGCACCTCGTCGGGTCGTGCGACGGACGAACTCGTCACCGGCTTGAACGTGACATCGGGCGTCAGCGTGCCGACGCAGCCGCTCGGCGCCGCGACAGCGCGTCGACGGTCGCCGCGAGCAGCAGGACGAGACCGGTGACGATGTTCACCACGGCGGCGGTCTGCTGGAGCAGGCCCAGGCCGTTGTTCACGATCGCCAGCACGGCACCACCGATCACCGCGTCGATGATCCGGCCCTTGCCGCCGAACAGCGACGTGCCACCGATGACCGCCGCGCCCACCGCGAACAGCAGCGTGTTGAGGCCACCGGACTGCGGGTTGACCGAGCCGATCTTCGACGAGTACACGATCGCGCCGATCGCCGCGAACGTCGAGCTGATCACGAACACGCTGGTACGCAGCTTCGGCACGTTGATACCGGCGCGGCGGGCCGCTTCCTGGTTGCCACCGACGGCGTAGAGGTGCCGGCCGTAGCGCGTGCGGTTGAGCACGTAGGTGCCCGCGACGAGCAGCGCCAGCACGATCGGGACGACGAAGGGCACGCCCTCGATCACCACGAGGTTGTTGGACGAGCGGTTGACGGTGAGCAGGTACGTCGCGACTCCCGCGATCACCGCGACCAGGCCGACCTTGAACAGCACGATCGGCGTGGGCTGCACCACGAGGCCACGCTTGAGCCGCGAGAAGTGCTGCCCCAGAGCCACGAGCGCGTAACCACCGGCCGCGACGATGAAGAGGATCCAGCTGCCCAGCACCGACAGGTTTCCGTTGGCCACCGCGTTCAGCGTCTGGCTCGTGCTGATCGGCAGCGTGCCGCCCTCACCGATGAACTGCAGGATCACGCCCTGCCACACGATGAACAGCGCCAGGGTCACGACGAACGACGGCATGCCGATCTTCGAGACGAGGAAACCGGTGATGCAGCCGATGGCCGTGCCGGTGCAGATCGCGATCAGCATCTCGAGCCACGCGTTCACCGGGACACCGATGAGGATCACCACGATGCCGATCCCCGCCACCACCGCCCCGGCCCAGATCCGCTGCAGCACGGCCAGGATCACGGCGAGCGCGAGCACGGCGATGAACGTGATGAACACGCCGCTGCCCATGGTGCCCAGCAGGTTCCCGTTGTGCACGTAGTGCAGCGCCATCAGCGAGGCGCACACACCGGAGGCCGTACCGGCCGACAGGTCGATCTCGCCGAGCAGCAGCACGAACACGATGCCCATCGCGATGATGGTCTGGCCCGCGCCCTGGGCGAGCAGGTTCGCGATGTTGCGAAGCGTGAAGAAGTCACTCGAGAGGGCGCTGAACAGGATCGCCAGGACGATCACGCCGAGCACGGCCGGGACCGAGCCGAGCTGGCCGTCCTTCATCCGCGCGAAGTAGTCCTTGATCGCCTCGCCCGTCGACATCGACGTGGTGTCGATACCGAAGTCGGCGATCGCGTTCGCCTGGTCCGGCTGCGGGGCCTTGGCTGGAGTCTCAGTCATCTGCGATTCTTTCTCGTTGCTCACAGCACGACGGCTTCGGGGCGGGCCAAGCCGAGATCGCCCGACCGGCCGGCGGTGATGAGTTCGACCACCTGGTTCGTGGTCACATCCTTGGTCTGGACCTCGGCGACGAGCCGGCCCAGGTACAGCACGTCGATACGGTCGGCGACCTCGAAGACGTCGGCCATGTTGTGGCTGATCAGCACCACGCCGAGGCCCTGCTCCGCGAGCCGGCGGACCAGGTCCAGCACCTGCCGGGTCTGCGCGACACCGAGGGCGGCGGTCGGCTCGTCGAGGATCACGACCTTGCTGTTCCACAGCACCGACTTGGCGATCGCGACCGTCTGGCGCTGACCACCGGAGAGCGCGGAAACGGGCGTGCGCACGGACTTCACCGTGCGCACCGACAGGGAGGCCAGCGTTTCACGCGCGGCCTTCTCCATGCTGGCCTCGTCGAGCAGCCACTGGCTGCCGCGCTCGCGGCCGAGGAACATGTTCTGGACGATGTCGAGGTTGTCGGCCAGCGCGAGGTCCTGGTACACGACCTCGATGCCGAGATCGGCCGCGTCCTTCGGGCTGTGGATGTGGACGTCCTGGCCGTTGAACCGCACGGTTCCCGTGTCGTACGGGTGGATGCCGGCGATGCACTTGACCATCGTCGACTTGCCGGCGCCGTTGTCGCCGACGAGCGCGGTCACTTCACCCGCCCGCACGGCGAAGTCCACGTCGTGGAGGACGTGGACCGGGCCGAAGCTCTTGTTCAGACCTTTGATGTCGAGAATGGGCTCGCTCATGGGGTTCGCATATCTCTCGCGTGGGTACCGGGCCGGGATGCGTTGTCGGGGAACGCATCCCGGCCCGGCTGTTTGGGGGTGTGCTACTCAGTCAGCTCAGGAGATGCCGTACTGGGTGCACTTGGCGGCGAGGTCGCCGGTGCAGATGTCCGACGCCTTGACGTAGCCCTGCTGGACCACGGTCTTGATGTCGTTGACGGTGATCAGCTGCGGCGTGAGCAGAACCGACTTCAGGTCGCGGTTGTTCTGCGGGTCGTGCAGCGTGCCGGTCGCGATCGCGTCGGCGGCGGCCTTGTCACCCTTGGCCAGCGCGGCGGCCAGCTTCGCGGTGTTCTCGGCCTCTTGCTTGATCGGTTTGAAGATCGTCAGCGTCTGGTCGCCGCGCAGGATGGCCTGCAGGCCGGCCGCGGTCGAGTCCTGGCCGGTGACGGGGACCTTGCCGTTGAGGCCGTTCTTCTGCAGCACGGTGATGACCGCGCCGGCGAGCTCGTCGTTCGCCGCCACGACGCCGTCGACCTTGCCGCCGGCCGAGGTGAAGATCTGCTCGAAGGTCGTGCCGCCGAGCTGCGGGTCCCAGTCGTTGATGGCCTGCTTGCGGACGAGCTTCAGCGCGCCCGAGGCGTACAGCGGCTTGAGGACCTTGTCGTGGCCGTCGCCGAACAGCGTGGCGTTGTTGTCCGTCGGAGCGCCCTCGATCTGGACGACCGAGGCACCCGGCTTGTTCTTCAGCGCGTCGACCATGCCCTGGGCCTGGATCTCGCCGACCTTCTCGTTGTCGAACGAGACGTAGTAGTCGGCCGAACCGCCGAGGCTCGGGCGGTCGTAGTCGATGACCGGGATGCCCGCGGTCTTCGCCTTGGCCTCGATCGCGGCACCGACGGCCGGGTCGGACGGGGCGATGACCAAGACCTTCACGCCCTGGCTGATGAAGCCGTCGGCCAGGGTCGAGAACTTCTGGTTGTCACCCTGGGCGTTCTGGATGTCGGCGGTGAAGCCCTGGGCCTGGAGAGCGGCCTGGAGCATCGGCTTGTCGAACGCCTCCCACCGGGCGGAGGTGGCGGTCTCGGGCAGGATCACGCCGACCTTGCCGTTCGCGCCGCCGCCGGCGGGGGCGGAGGCCGAGCCGGAGGCGGAGCTGTCCCCCGTGCCCCCGGAGTTCGAGTTGGCACCGCACGCGGTCAGCACCAGGCCGGCGCTCACCGTGGCGGCAAGGAGGGTAAGGGTTCTGCTGCGCATCCTCGTTCCTTCCGGATCATGCTCGCGGGGCGGTGATCCGGAAGGCCCGGCGCACCGACGCGCATATGTTGTGGCCGACAACATATGCCGCTGAGCAGCTTCGCGGAAGATAGCTGGATCGATTAAATGACACCAATTGGACACGGTTTCGCAACACGGCCCGACCACAGCCCGGAAAGGGTAAATCCACTGACGGAGTGATCGCCAGTGCGCACCGAGCGTGACGAGATCGACTTCGCTGACTCTTCGTGAGCCTGACGCCTCAACGGGGTCGCCCACACACGTTCAGTAATCAACCCCGCCACACCCTCCGCATCGCCCCACTGTGGCGTTGGTTGCGTTCAACGCACCCGATGGGGTGTTTGGGCGGATCGGAGGCGAGGAAGCAGGGGTCACCAGGAACGCAGCGTGACGATCCGCTCTTCGAGCTGCTCCACGGTCGCCATGGCGGTCGGCGGGCCGCCGCACACCCTGCGTAGCTCGTTGTGGATCGCGCCGTGTGCCTTCTTCGTGCGGTGGTGGTAGACGCCGACCAGCGCGTTGAGCTCCTTGCGCAGCGAGCCGAGGCGCTCGCTCACCGACTGGGGCCGCGCGGCTGCCGGAGCGGCCTTCTCGGCCTCGGGCTTGCGGCGCTTCTCGTCGGAGAGCTGCTCCTCCTGCCGCTTGCGCAGCAGGGCGCGGACCTGGTCCGGTTCGAGCAGCCCGGGCAGGCCGAGGTACTCCTGCTCCTCGTCCGAGCCGGAGAAGACAGCGGTCCCGAACGAGTTACCGTCGTAAATCACCTGATCGAGCTCGGCCGACGCGCCGAGCGAGGTGAACGCCTTCTCCTCTTCGCCCGGTTCGTCCTCCGTGCGGTTGGCCTGGGCGAGCAGCTCGTCGTCCCAGCCGTCCTTCTCGCGGTGGGGCTTGCCGAGCACGTGGTCGCGCTGCGCCTCCAGCTCGCTGGCGAGCTCCAGCAGCACGGGCACGCTGGGCAGGAAGACGCTCGCCGTCTCGCCCTTCTTGCGGGCCCGCACGTAGCGGCCGATGGCCTGGGCAAAGAACAGCGGGGTCGAGGCGCTCGTGGCGTACACGCCGACCGCCAGCCGCGGCACGTCGACGCCTTCGGAGACCATGCGGACCGCGACGATCCAGCGGTCGGTGGAGTCGGAGAACTCCTTGATGCGACCCGAAGCCTTCGGGTCGTCCGACAGCACGAGCGTGGGCGTCTGGCCGGAAAGGCGTTCGAGGATCTTCGCGTACGCGCGCGCCGACTCCTGGTCGGTGGCGATGACCAGGCCGCCCGCGTCCGGCACGCCCTGGCGCACCTGCGACAGGCGCGTGTCGGCGGCCTGCAGCACCGAGGGGATCCACTCGCCCGACGGATCGAGCGCCGTGCGCCAGGCCCGCGCGTTCTGCTCCGCGGTCAGCGGCTCGCCCAGGCGCGCCGTGAACTCCTCCCCCGCGCTCGTGCGCCAGGAGGCCTCGCCGGAGTAGGCGAGGAAGACCACGGGCCGGACCACGCCGTCGGCGAGCGCGTCGGCGTAGCCGTAGCTGTGGTCGGACTTGCTGCGCTGGAAGCCGCCCTCGTCGGGCTCGTAGGTGACGAACGGGATGGCCGAGTCGTCGCTGCGGAACGGGGTGCCGGTGAGCGCCAGGCGCCGCACGGCGGGCATGAACGCCTCACGCGTCGCGTCGCCCCACGACTTCGCGTCGCCGGCGTGGTGCACCTCGTCGAGGATCACCAGGGTCTTGCGGTTCTCCGTGCGCACGCGGTGCAGCGTCGGGTGCGCGGCCACCTGCGCGTAGGTCACGGCGACGCCGCGGTAGTCCGACGACGTGACACCGGTGGTGTTGCGGAAGTTCGAGTCGATGTCGATGCCCGCCGCCGCGGCCGCGCCCGCCCACTGGTGCTTGAGGTGCTCGGTCGGCGTGACGATCGTGACCGCCTCGATGGTGCGGTCCGACAGCAGTTCGGCGGCGATGCGGAGACCGAACACGGTCTTGCCGGCGCCGGGCGTCGCGACCGCGAGGAAGTCCTTCGGCTTGCTTGAGAGGTACTTCGTGAGCGCCCGGCGCTGCCATGCGCGCAGCGGACGCGCGGTGGTGTCCTGCTCGGCGGGTGGTGCCCCGAGGACCCCCTGCGTCGTCGTCTCGGACAACCTCGCTCACCCCCTCCCCAGGGCCGCGAATCGCGGCCGTGACGTGCGAAAACCCCCACTGTGGTACCGGCTTCGACGCCGGCGACTGCGGTGAGGGCACTTCGGGCAGCTTACCTTCCGGGCACCGCGGCGCCCGGCACCGCCACGGGTGATGTCCCCCGACACGCCCGGAGAGGGGACCCGCGACGAGCCAAATTCCCGCGAATGGACCATGCTGGGACCCACCATGGGTGAGGTGAGACCGGACGCCGAGGCGGCGACGGCGACGAAGACGGCGCGCAAAGGGCCGTGGCGCCTCATCACGCGCACCTTCGCCAAGGCCTGGGACGGCAACATCTTCTCCGAGGCGGCCGAAGCCGCGTTCTGGCAGACGCTCTCGCTCCCGCCCCTGCTGCTCGGGCTGCTGGGCAGCCTCGGCTTCGTCGGCGAGTGGTTCGGCCAGGGGGTCGTCACGGCCGTGCACGACCGCATCATCACGTTCTCCCGCACCATCTTCAGCACCAATGCGGTGCAGGAGATCATCGAGCCGACGGTGAACAGCATCCTCACGGTCGGCAAGGGCGAGATCGTGTCGGTGGGCTTCGTCATCTCGCTGTGGGCGGGCTCGTCGGCGATGTCGTCGTTCGTCGACGCCATCACCGTGGCCCACGACCAGTACGGCGTGCGCAACGAGGTGTGGCAACGGATCTTCGCGCTGCTGCTGTACCTGTGCGGGCTCGTGATCCTCGTCGTCGGGCTGCCGCTGCTGGCGATCGGGCCGGACCTGCTGCCGGAGTTCTTCCCGGTCGCCTGGCGCAGCACGGTGTCGGCGTGGGTCGGCACGCTCTACTACCCCGTGCTGAGCGTGATGATCGTGCTGGCGCTGACCACTCTGTACAAGCTGGCGCTGCCGCGGCGGCTGCCCTGGCACCGCGGGCTGCCGGGCGCGGTGCTCGCGATGCTCGTGTTCCTGGTCTCCAGCATCGGGTTGCGCATCTACCTCAACGCGATCACCAAGACCGGCTACACCTACGGCGCGCTCGCCGCGCCGATCGCGTTCCTGCTGCTGATGTTCTTCATCGGCCTGGCCGTGGTCGGCGGCGCGTACTTCAACAGCGCGATCCAGGAACTGTGGCCCGCCAAGGCGACCCGGCGCCAGCGCCGCAAGTGGCGCCGGCTCGAGATGGAGCGGGCCAACGAGCGGATGCGGGCCGAGGAGGGGCGCAAGCTCTGGGACCGCACCACGATCCCGTTGCGGCGCCCCAAACGCCCTGACACCGCGGACGGGGCCGAGCCCGAAGTGGCGCAGGAGGAAGCGGTTCCGGACGAGGACGCGGCGGACGAGCTGCCCGACCGGTCCGGTCACGACGCCGCGCGCAAGCTGCCGTGAAGGGCACCTCTCGGCAGAGATGCCCTTCACCGGCCTGGGTCAGCCTTGCCGGAAGCGCCAGGTCTTGCTGTCCACGGCGATGCAGACGCTCGGCGACATCACGATCACGCGCAGGGTGCTGTCGCGCTCGTCGAAGTCGATGCCCTCGACCTCGAAGTTCCCGCTGCACCCGCTCTGCAGCGGCAGCTGGCCCCGCGACGTCACGTGGCCGGTCACGTCGGAGCCGGACAGGGGCGCGTCGAGGTCGACCTGCAGCAGCGGTTTGGTGGTGCCGAAGAGGCTGCCGTCGGGGTCGTCGGAGGCGCACATCAGCCGCGTGGCCGTGACGAAGTCACAGCCCTGCACATCGCGGACCTGGTGGTCGAGGCGGATCGCGGAGGCGTAGGTCAGGTTCTGCGCCGGGTCGGTGAAGGCGACGCCGGGCATCGGGTGCACGAGGAGGCGGTCCATCGTGCCCCACTCGCCTGCCACCAGCCAGCGCGCGTCGGGCGAGACGGCGGCGAAGGAGTTGTTGCTCGCCTCCCATGGCTCCAGCGCGTGCCGGTAGTCGGTCTGCGTGCCGTCGGGCGCCTGCACGCGGAAGAGCTTCGCGCCGCGGTCGTCGCGCTGGTAGGGCTCCACGTACCAGCCCTGCGCCGAGCCAGGGTCGCCGACGTGGTTCCAGCCCTGCACGGCCAGCCCGACGTCGACCGTGGCGACGCCGGTGTAGCGGATGGTGGTGCCCGACGGGCGGACGATCGTGGCGAGGCCCTGGCTCTCGTCGAGCGGGCGGGCGCGGTCGGACCCGACGGCGGTCCACCCGGTGACGGCCTGGGCGAGGCCCGGCACGGCGGCCGCGAGCACCACGACGAGGGCGAGGACGATCCCGGTTCTGCGCATGTGGAAGTCTCCTGCGGGAAGGAACTGGCGGGATCGCAGATCTACCAGTTCTTCCCCGGCTCCACAGCCACAGGTGAATGATTTTCACGTTTGTTCGCCCGGGCGTGCCTGAGCGGCCACGCCCGGGGCGGGTCGTCGGGACCTGCTCGTCGTGCCTACTTGTCCCCGCCGGGGCGAAGGCCGTCGTAGATCTCCTTGCAGGCCGGGCAGACCGGGGAACCCGGCTTGGGCGACTTCGTGACCGGGAAGACCTCGCCGCAGAGCGCCACCACGTGCGTGCCCATGACCGCGCTCTCGGCGATCTTGTTCTTGCGCACGTAGTGGAACATCTTCGGGGAGTCGTCGTCAGTCGACTCGGTGCTGTCGGTCTCCGGCTTCGTCAGCGTCTCGGTGCTCACGAGTCCATCATGCCTCAGTCACGCGGGTGCCGGAATCACCGGCCGTGCGACTATCGTCAGTGCACTCACGGGCGCCGGAGGGCGGGAGCCGCGTCATGGACGGACCGATCGCGACCAGGCCGCACATGCCGGGCTACGGCATCGCACCCGCTTCGGCCGGGCTGCTGCCGTGGCACTGGGCCGACGAGCGGCTGCGCACCTCCCACGACTACTGGCTCGCCACCGTCACACCCGCGGGCCTGCCCCACCTCATGCCCGTGTGGGCCGTGTGGACCGGCGCGGTGCTGTGGTTCTCCTCGTCGCTGCGCTCGGTGAAGGCGCGCAACGTCGCGGCCGGCTCGGCCGTGTCCGTCGCGACGGAGGACCCCGAGGAGCCGGTGGTGGTCAGTGGCCCGGCCGAGCTCGCATCCGACGCGAAGGAGATCCGCGAATTCCTCGACGCGATGAACGCCAAGTACGACACGGGGTACGGGATCGACTTCCTCGACCCGGCCGTGAACGCGTCCGTGCGGGTGCGGCCCGAGACGGTGTTCGCCTTGCGGGAGAAGGACTTCACGACTTCCCCGACGCGCTGGGAGTTCACTTCGTGACGGCCTGGGGCGCCGCGGTCGCGCACGTGGGCGGCGACGAGGACGTGGCCCGCGAGGCCTGGCGCGAGCTCGAAGCACGCTACGGCGAACCACACCGCCACTACCACGACCTCGCCCACGCCTCGGCCGTCGCGCGCGACGGTGCGCAGCTGGCCGCCGAAGCCGGCGTCGGCCCCGACGAGTGCGCCGCCGTCGCACTGGCCGCGTGGGCGCACGACGTGGTCTACGACGCCGTGCCGGGCGAGGACGAACGCGCGAGCGCGGCCTGGCTGCGCCGCTGGCTCACCCGGGCGGGCGCCGGCGCGCACCACGTCGGGCGCGCCGAGGCCCTCGTGCTCGCCACCGCGGCCCACGAAGCGCCGGAAGACGACGAAGCGGCCACCGCCCTGCTCGACGCCGACCTCGCCATCCTCGGCGCCACCCCCGCGGTCTACGCCGGGTACGCCGCCGCCGTCCGCCGCGAGTACGCGAAGTACGACGACCCGGTCTGGGCCGCCGGGCGCGCCGCGGTGCTGGCGAACCTGCTGGCCCGGCCCCTGCTGTACCGCAGCGAATCCGCGCGGGCCCGCTGGGAGACGGCTGCGCGGCGCAACCTGGCGGCCGAGCTGACCCGCTGGCGGGAGTACGCCGGCGATCACCGATGATGTCCGTCCGTGACCACACAACTCTTCCTCCACGAGGAGGTCGCCTCGGCGTTGCGTGACGGCCACCCCGTCGTCGCCCTCGAGAGCACCATCCTGTCGCACGGGCTGCCCCACCCCCGCAACCTCGACGTCGCCCACCGCCTCGAGCAGGTCGTGCGCGACGGCGGCGCCGTGCCGGCCACGATCGCCGTGCTCGACGGGCGTCCGGTGATCGGCCTGTCGCCCGCCGAGCTGGAGCGTGTGTGCGCGCCCGGCGCCGGGCTGGACAAGCTCTCGCTGCGCGACCTCGGCCCGGCCGTCGGCCTGGGCCGCTCGGGCGCGACCACCGTGGCCGGCACGTCGGCGCTGGCCGCGGCGGCCGGGATCGGCGTCTTCGCCACCGGCGGCCTCGGCGGGGTGCACCTCGGCGCGGCGCAGAGCTGGGACGTGTCGGCGGACCTCGGTGTGCTCGCGAAGGTGCCGACGGTCGTGGTGTGCTCCGGCGTGAAGTCGGTGCTCGACATCGCGGCGACGCTGGAAGTGCTGGAGACCAACTCCGTGCCGGTGCTCGGCTACCGCACCGACGAGTTCCCCGCGTTCTACCTGCGCTCGTCGGGCCACCCGGTCGGCTGGCGCGTGGACGACGCGGAGGAAGCCGCCGCCGTGATCGCCGCACACCGCGCGTACGCGGATTCCGGTGTGCTGCTGACGAACCCGATCCCGGAAGAGTCCGAAATGGACCGCGAGGTGCACGACCGGCTGCTGGCCGACGGGCTCGCGAAGCTGCGCGAAGGCGGCGTGCACGGCTCCGATGTGACGCCCGTGCTGCTGGAGCACTTCCACACCGCGAGCGGCGGCGTGAGCATCGACGCCAACGAAGCCCTGGTGCTCAACAACGCCAAGCTCGCCACCGAGGTCGCCGTCGCATCGGCGGTGCGCGCGTGACCGGCATCGTGGTGGTCGGCGACGCCGGCCTCGACGTGGTCGCCCGCCACGACGAACCGCTCCCCCACGGCGGCGACGCCCGGGCACAGATCCGGTTCACCGGCGGCGGCGCGGGCGCGAACACCGCGCTGTGGCTGCGTTTCCTGGGCGCCGACACCACGCTCGTGGCCCGCATCGGCGACGACTCGGGCGGCCGGCTGATCAAGGCCGAGCTGGAGGCGACGGGCGTGCGCTGCGCGTTCGCGGTCGACCCCGAGGCCGCCACCTGCTGCGTCGTCGTGATGGTGGACGCCGAAGGACAGCGCAGCATGCTCGCCGACCGCGGCGCGAACAAGCGGTTCCGGCCCGAGGACGTGACGCCCGAGGCGCTGGCCGGCGCGAGTCACCTGCACCTGTCGGGCTACGTGCTGCTCGACCCGTCGTCGCGGCCCGCGGGCCTCGCGGCACTGGCGGCGGCGAAGGAGGCCGGGCTCACCACGTCGGTCGACCCGCAGGCGGCGGCGCACATTCACGCCCCGGCGGCGTTCCTCGACGACGTGCGCGGCACCGACCTGCTCATGCCCAACACCGAGGAACTGGTGGCGCTCACGGGTTCGGCCGATCCGCTGTCGGCCAAGGAACTGCTCGGCACCGTCGGCGCGGTCGTCGTGACGGCCGGCCTCGGCGGCGCCGCGTGGGTCGACGCCCACGGCGTGACCACCGTGCCGGCGGTCGAGGCCGAGTGCGTGGACTCCACGGGCGCGGGCGACGCGTTCGACGCGGGTGTGCTCACCACGTGGCTCGCCGGGCAGTCCACTGTGGATGTCCTGCGCGAGGGGACGCGGCTGGGCGCGCTGGCCGTGAGCCGCCTCGGCCCCCAGCCCTGAGCCTGAAAACCCGTGGATGCTGCCGGCGAGAACCGGCGGCAGCACCCACGAGCGGGCTTCAGCCGTCGATCACCCGGTGTTCGCGGTTCTCGATCTGCTTCGCCTCCCGCTCGTAGCGGTTGACGTTCTGCGTCTTGCGCGGCGGCCGGTCGTTGGCGATCAGCACCGCGATCCACGGCAGCGGCACGGAGATCACGAGGAACGTGACCGCGAGCCACCACGTGTGGTAGGTCAGCCCGGCCAGGATCAGGCACGGAATGCGGCACACCATCATGATGATGTACTTCTTCTTGCGTGCGGCCAGCTGATCGTCGTAGGACGGCTCCGCCTCGGTGATCAGCACCGGGGCCGGGCGGGGATCGGAACCTCGGGCGGGCTCGTTCACAGCACCACCTCCACGTCTTCCATGCTCCCACTCCGGGCCGTCATCCGACACCCGGGTGGGACATCCGTGACAACGCGGCGACGACGAGCGTCTCCACGCCCGCGCGCAGCGTCGGGTGCAGGATCGGCGCGAAGCGCGGCGAGTGGTTCGACGGGATGTCGCTCTCGAACCGCCCCTCGGTCATCGCCGTGATCACCTCCTGCGGTTCGAGGCCTCCGACCAGCCAGAACACCGACGGCACCCCGGCCGCCGCACCGAACTCGCCGAAGTCCTCACTGCCGGTCACGAGCGGCGCCGGCAGCACGGTGCCCTCGTCGAAGTGCCCGCGGAACACCTCGGTGAGCTCGTCGGAAGCGGTCTCGTCGTTCGAGGTGGCCGGATAGGAATTGAGCAGCTCGATCGTCGGCGGCTTCGGCGCGTTCGCGCCCACGGCCTCGGCGTTCACGATGCGTTCGATGGCCGCGCGCAGCCGCAGCAGCACCGCGTCGTCGAAGGCGCGGGTGTTGACTTCGAGCACGGCGTCGTCGGCGATGACGTTGCCGACCGAGCCGACGTGAAGCGAGCCGACGGTGACCACCGCCGGTTCGGTGGCCGCGACCTCGCGGGAGACCACCGTCTGCAGCTTCAGCACCACCGACGCCGCCATCACGGCCGGGTCGACGGTGGTCTCGGGCCGCGAGCCGTGGCCGCCGCGCCCGTGCAGCGTGATGCGCAGCGTGTCGGAGGCCGCCATGAGCACACCCGGCCTGGTGAGGACCCAGCCGGCCGGACCGGGCACGAGGTGCTGGCCGAAGACCACGTCGGGGCGCCCGGCGAGGTCGAACAGCCCGTCGGCGATCATCTCGGAGGCACCGCCGTTCCCCTCTTCCGCGGGCTGGAACACGACCAGCAACGTCCCCGCCCAGTCCTCGCGCGCGGCGGCGAGCAGGCTCGCGGCGCCCGATAGCCAGGTCGCGTGCATGTCGTGCCCGCAGGCGTGCATCACGGGCACGTCCTTGCCCGACTCGTCGACGCCGCGCGCGGTGCTCGCGTAGTCGAGGCCGGTCTTCTCCTCGACCGGCAGCGCGTCGATGTCGGCGCGCAGCATCACCGTGGGGCCTTCGCCGTTGCGCAGCACGCCGACCACGCCAGTGCGGCCGACGCCGGGGTGGACCTCGAACCCGTCGGCCTCGAGCCGGCGCGCCAGCTCGGCCGCGGTGCGGGTCTCGGCGAACGCCAGCTCGGGGTGGCGGTGGAAGTCGACGTAGAGCGCCTCCAGGCCGGGCAGGGCCGCGGCGAGCGGAGCGAGGACACGTTCGACGGCATGGGAGGTCACGGAACCCATCGTGGCAGGCTTACCCACCGTGAGCACGAACACGCCTCTGCCCGACCTGTCCGACGACGTCTGCGCGCGGTTGCGCGAGGCCTTCCGGCGCGCCGACTACGACGCCGACGGGGTGGTCGACGCCCTCGGCGGCGCCGCCCACGCGGCGCTCGGCCGCGGCGAGCCCGAGCCCGCCCGGCGCGCGAGCCTCGACGCGGGCGACCTCGGCACGCTCGTGCGGCTGTTCCTGCTCGGCCTCACCGAGTCCGAAAAGTCCGTTGAGTCCGCTTTTTCGCCGCTGACACCGGAAGCCGCCGTCGCAGCGGGGATCCTCGCGACCGCTGAGACTTCTCATGACGGCGACGGGTACAAAGCCGCCCTCGACATCCGCCCGCACGGCGACGAGGAGGGCTCCTGGTGGGTCGTGGCCGACCTCGACGCCGACCTGCTCGGCCACGTCGTGCCCGAGGACCACGTGCTCGGCGTCGGCCACGCGTCGCTCAGCCTCATCCGCGCCACCAGCCGGCGCCCGGTCGGCACACTGCTCGACGTCGGCACCGGCAACGGCGTGCAGGCCCTGCACGCCACGCGCCACGCCCGGCGCGTGACGGCCACGGACGTCTCCGCGCGGGCGCTCGCGCTGGCCGCCGGCACGTTCCGGCTCAACGAGCTCGACGTGGAACTGGTGCGCGGCGAGTGGTTCGCGCCGGTCGCGCGCCGCCGGTTCGACCAGATCGTGTGCAACCCGCCGTTCGTGGTCGGACCGCCGCGCGTGGACTACACCTATCGCGACTCGGGCCTGGCCGGCGACGACGCCAGCGCACTCGTCGTGCGCCAGCTTCCGGGGTTCCTCAACGACGGCGGCACCGGGCAGCTACTGGCTTCCTGGCTCCACACGGGTGGCGAAGACTGGGCCGATCGGGTGGCGCGCTGGCTGCCGGCGGAAACGGACGCGTGGTTCGTGCAGCGCGATGTCGCCGACCCCGCGCTGTACGTGGGCACCTGGCTGCGCGACGAGGGCATCGACCCGCGCTCGCCCGAAGGCCGGGTGAAGGCCGCCGCGTGGCTCGACTGGTTCACCGAGAACCGCGTGCAGGGCATCGGCTTCGGCTTCGTCACGCTGCGCCGCGCGGCCGGGAAGACGCCGACCGTGGTGTGCGAAGACCTGCGCCAGGCCTACGACGACCCGCTGGGCCCGGAGGCGGCGAACTGGCTCGACCGCGTCGACTGGCTGCGCACGCACGGCGACGAGCTCATGGGCACCGCCTTCCGCGTGCCCGACAGCGTGCTGCTGGAACGCGTCGACTCCCCCGGCGACGAGGGCTGGGAGACCACCGTGCGGCGCCTGCACCGCACCGACGGACCCGGGTGGCAGCACGAGGTCGACGAGCTCGCCACGCGGCTGCTGGCGGGCTGCCGGGGCGTGCTGGCACTGGAGGACCTCGTGGAACTGCTGGCGGCCGCGCAGGGCCTCGACCCGGCCGAGCTGGCCGCTGCCGCGCTGCCCGTGGTGCGCGAGCTCGTGCGGCACGGGATGCTCGTGCCGGCTTCGGTTCTGACGTCACGGTGAAGGCCGTCGCGGCGCGCGTCACCCGGGCGAGTGTGACGGTCGACGGAGAGGTGACGGGCGCGTTCGAAGAACCGGGACTGTTGGTGCTGCTGGGAATTCACGCCGACGACGATCGGGTGAAAGCGGCGACGATGGCGCGCAAGCTCCACGAACTGCGGATCCTGCGCGACGAGCAGTCCTGCGCGACCGCGGGCGCGCCGTTGCTGGTGGTGTCCCAGTTCACGCTCTACGGCGACACGCGCAAGGGCCGCCGGCCGTCCTTTGTCGCCGCCGCGCGCCCGGAAGTGGCCGAGCCCCTGGTGGACGCCGTGGTGCAGGAGTTGCGTGACCGTGGGGCTTCCGTGGCCACCGGGCGCTTCGGCGCCATGATGGCGGTGGAGAGCGTGAACGACGGTCCGTTCACCGTTCTCGTCGAGGTCTAGACCACTGTCTACTCGGTGCCCGGGAACGTAACCGGGCACGAAGAGGTTCACCCCGTGCGCGGATTCTCATGGAATTCTCATGATTATTCCCGCTGTGGCACGCTTCTCAGCAAAAGCTCAGTTTTGGTGGAGCAACCAGGCGACGGGTGTGGCCGTCCTTTCTTCAGAAGCCGGGAACGTTTTGGAAACCCGGCGCGTTACCACAAGTGTCCAGCTAAGCCGGCTGGGCCGGAGGCCAGGGTTTCCACAGGGCCTGACACCGAAGGCACAGCACCGGCGAGACACGTTCAGCCCGTGACCGGGGAGGCAGAGAATGTCAGTCCAGACTCTCGAACGCGAAGCGCGCGGGATTCGCGAGCGTGGGATTCCAGCACAGCAGAACGAGGAGCCCGTGAGTGTGGGGACGCTCACGGACGCCGACCTCGACGCCCAGAGCCCGGCCGCCGATCTGGTGCGTGTGTACCTGAACGGCATCGGCAAGACCGCGCTGCTCACCGCGGCCGACGAGGTCGAGCTGGCCAAGCGCATCGAGGCGGGCGTGTTCGCGAAGCACATGCTCGACACCGCCGAAGACCTCACGACCAAACGCCGCACCGAGCTCACCGCGCTGGTGCGCGACGGGCACGTGGCGAAGAACCACCTGCTGGAGGCCAACCTCCGCCTCGTGGTCTCGCTCGCGAAGCGCTACACCGGCCGGGGGATGCCGCTGCTCGACCTGATCCAGGAGGGGAACCTGGGTCTGATCCGCGCGGTGGAGAAGTTCGACTACTCCAAGGGGTTCAAGTTCTCGACCTACGCCACCTGGTGGATCCGCCAGGCCATCACCAGGGGGATGGCCGACCAGGGTCGCACCATCCGGCTGCCGGTCCACCTCGTGGAGCAGGTCAACAAGCTCGCCCGCATTCGCCGCGACCTGCACCAGCAGCTCGGCCGTGACGCGACGCACGACGAGCTGGCCTCCGAATCGGGCATCCCGGTCCACAAGATCGCGAACCTGCTCGACCAGTCGCGCGACCCGGTGAGCCTCGACATGCCCGTGGGCGCCGAGGAAGACGCCCCGCTGGGCGATTTCATCGAGGACTCGGAAGCGACCGACGCCGAGAGCGCCGTCATCTCCGGCCTCCTGCAGGACGACCTGCGCCGCGTCCTCGCGACGCTCGACGACCGCGAGCAGCACGTCATCCGCCTGCGCTACGGCCTGGACGACGGCCAGCCCCGCACGCTGGACCAGATCGGCAAGCACTTCGGTCTCTCGCGCGAGCGCGTGCGTCAGATCGAGCGTGAGGTCATGGCGAAGCTTCGCCAGGGCGAGCGGGCCGACCGCCTGCGCGCGTACGCGTCGTAAGCATCAGTAGTCCGAAGACCCCGTGGCCCCCGGTCCACGGGGTCTTCGGCGTTTCAGGGAGTTCGCAAGATCGCGGGTGTGAGCGGCGACCGATCACCGGCGTTTGAGGCTGTTGGTGACTGGGTAGCAAGGTGTGGGCAACACCCGTTCGGCCGCGTTGACTTATGACCTACGTCACGAGACTGTCGTGCCAGGCGAACGGAACGCCAGGTGAGCCACGCGGAACGGGTGTACGCATCCGTCCGCTTTCCCCGGGAGGTCGGGTCCGTCGGGGTGGACCCGGCCTCCCGAACCAAACTCCGGGGGCCGCGCGGACGGCCATTGGGCAGCCGCGAACGACCCGGGCCGAGTGCCCTGCAACACAGTCGTCGCGCGGGTGTGCGGGGAGCCGGGGGTCGCTGAGTACCGTGGTCGGATCCCGATCAGGGCAAAGGAGCCTGGCTGTGCCGTCCACCACGTTTCAGCACACCGAAGTCCTGCCGCTCGGCAAGGACACCACCACCGAGTACCGGCTCGTCACGGCCGACGGCGTCGAAACCGTCGAAGCGGCCGGCCGGAAGTTCCTCAAGGTCGACCCCGGGGCGCTGACCACGCTCGCCCGCACGGCCATCACGGACATCCAGCACCTGTTGCGTACGTCACACCTGCAGCAGCTGCGGGCGATCGTCGACGACCCCGAGGCGAGCGGCAACGACCGGTTCGTCGCGATGGACCTGCTGCGCAACGCGGCCATCTCGGCCGGCGGCGTGCTGCCGATGTGCCAGGACACCGGCACGGCCATCGTCATCGGCAAGCGGTCCGAGGGCGTCCTCACCGGCGGCGACGACGAGCGGGCCCTGTCGGAGGGCATCTTCGACGCCTACCAGCAGCTGAACCTGCGCTACTCGCAGATGGCGCCGACCAACTTCTGGGACGAGCGCAACACGGGAACGAACCTGCCCGCGCAGGTCGAGCTCTACCACAAGGACAACACAGCCGGGGAATCGTCAGATCCTTCCTACGAGTTCCTGTTCATGGCCAAGGGCGGCGGGAGCGCGAACAAGACGTTCCTGTACCAGGAGACCAAGGCCGTGCTGAACCCCAAGCGGCTCGCCCGGTTCCTGGACGAGAAGCTGCGCAGCCTCGGCACCGCGGCGTGCCCGCCGTACCACCTGGCGATCGTCGTCGGCGGCATGTCGGCGGAGTTCAACCTGAAGGTCGCGAAGCTTGCCTCGGCGCGCTACCTCGACACGCTGCCGACCGAGGGTTCCGAGCTGGGCCACGCGTTCCGCGACCCGAACCTCGAGCAGCAGGTGCTGGAGATGACGCGCCAGTTCGGCATCGGCGCGCAGTTCGGCGGCAAGTACTTCTGCCACGACGTGCGCGTGATCCGCCTCCCCCGCCACGGAGCTTCGTGTCCGGTCGGCATCGCGGTCTCGTGTTCGGCCGACCGTCAGGCCAAGGCGAAGATCACCGCCGACGGCGTGTTCATCGAGCAGCTCGAGCGCGACCCGGCGCGGTTCCTGCCGGACGTGACCGAGGACGACCTGTCCGACGAGGTTGTGAGCGTGGACCTCAACCGCCCCATGGACGAGATCCGCGCGCAGCTCTCGCAGCTGCCGGTGAAGACGAGGCTGTCGCTGTCGGGGCCGCTGGTCGTCGCGCGCGACATCGCGCACGCGAAGATCGCCGAGCGGCTCGACGCCGGCGAGGAGATGCCGCAGTACCTCAAGGACCACCCGGTGTACTACGCCGGCCCGGCGAAGACGCCCGACGGCTACGCGTCCGGTTCGTTCGGCCCCACCACGGCCGGGCGCATGGACTCCTATGTCGAGCAGTTCCAGGCCGCGGGCGGCTCGATGGTGATGCTCGCGAAGGGCAACCGCTCCAAGCAGGTCACGGCCGCCTGCCAGAACCACGGCGGCTTCTACCTCGGCTCGATCGGCGGCCCGGCCGCGCGGCTGGCCAAGGACTGCATCAAGAAGGTCGACGTGGTCGAGTACCCCGAGCTCGGCATGGAAGCCGTGTGGAAGATCGAGGTCGAGGACTTCCCCGCCTTCATCGTCATCGACGACAAGGGCAACGACTTCTTCGCCGCAACCAGCGAACCGGTGCTGCAGATCAGCTTCCGCTAGCCGAACAGAACCGGCGCCCCCGCCCACCGAGCCCGGTGAGCGGGGGCGCCGTCTTCGGTCAGTCGTCGGTGATCTGCGCGGTCAGGCGGTCCAGCTCGGCCAGCTCCGCCGACGACAGCGCGAGCATCGACTTCGGCGGCTCCCCCAGGATGCGCTCGGCCCGTTCCGCGGCCACGGCGCCTGGGGCCGTGACGGTGACGACCCGGCTGCGCCGGTCCTCCGGGTGCGGTTCCCGCAGCACGAGGCCGCGGCGGACGAGCTCGTCGACCACGTGCGTGGTGTAGGGCCGGTCGGTGTTGAGCTGTTCGGTGAGCTCGCTCATCGTCAGCGGCCTGGCCGCGACCCGGCGCAGCGCCTTGATCTTGATGAAGCTCATGCCGAGCGCCTCGCACACCTCGCGTTTGCGCTCGTGCCGGTCGAGGACGAGGGCCCGCAGCCGAGCCCACACGCGGGTCGCGATCTCGTGGTCGTCGGCGCTCATGTCAGGCCTTCACCAGTCCCGTGTCGGCTTCCTCTTCGACGCCCACACGCCGCGCCGTGGCGTATGCCCAGCGCGTGGTGGTCACCAGCCCCAGCACGAGCACCAGCAGCCCGCAGCCACCGATGATCCACCAGCCGGCGTGGCTGGCGGCCGCGAGGCCCTCGGCGAACGGGCCGTGGACGCGGGCGGTGACGACCGCACCGATCACCGCCACCCCGAGTGACGTGCCGACCTGCCGGCTCGTCGACGCGATCGCCGCGGCCACGCCGGCCTGCGCCCGCGGCATCCCGGACACCGCCGCGTAGGTGATGGGGGCGTTGACCAGCCCGAACCCGATGCCGAACACGACGTAGGCGATGATCAGCCGCCACAGCGGCGTGGTCGAAGACAGGTCGAGCATCAGCAGCGCGCCGATCACGGTGCCGATGCCCGCCCCCACCAGCGGCAGCCGCGCGCCGCGGGTGCCCACGAGCCGGCCGGAGATGGGCGCGCAGATCGCGCACATGATGGCCATCGGCAGTGTCAACAGGCCCGCGTGCAGCGCGCTGAAGCCGCGGGTGTCCTGCAGGTAGAGCGAGTTGAGGAAGAGGAACCCGGCCATCGCCGCGATGCCGGACACGGCGGTGAGCGTGGCGCCCGAGAATGGCGCGCTGCGGAAGAACCGGGGCTCCAGCAACGGGTCCCGCCGCCTTCGTTCGTACGGCACGAACACGGCCAGCGAGACCAGCGCGAGCACGAACGCGACGAGGATCCGCGGCGAGCCGTACCCGAGATCGCGGCCTTCGATGATGCCGTAGGTGAGCCCGGCGAGGAACACGATCACCAGCAGCTGGCCCACCGGGTCGATCCGGCGCGGCCGCGGCGCGCGCGACTCCGGCACGAACACCGCGGTGAGCACGACGGCCGCGATGACCACCGGCACGTTGACCCAGAAGATCGACCGCCAGCCGGCCGCGCCCACGAGAACACCGCCCAGCACCGGGCCCACGGCCATGGACAGCCCCATCGTGGCGCCCCACATGCCGATCGCGCGCCCGCGCTCCTTCGGGTCGGTGAAGGTGTTGGCGACGATCGACATCGCCACCGGGTTGAGCATCGAGCCGCCGATGGCCTGCAACGCGCGGAACGCGATCAGCAGCCCCACGCTGGGGGCGACACCGCAGAGCAGCGAGCCGACGCCGAACAGCACCAGGCCCGTCTGGAACGTGCGCCGCCGCCCGAGCCGGTCGGCCGTCGACCCCGACAGCATCAGCAGGCTCGCAAGCACGAGCGTGTAGGCGTCGATCGTCCACTGCAGGCTCGACACCGACGCGCCCAGCTCGTGCTGGATGGAGGGCAGCGCCAGGTTCACGATCGTGTTGTCGAGCCCGACGATGAACAGGCTCATGCAGCAGACCGCCAGCACGATCTGCCGCCGCCGACGGCTGAGCTCCGGCACGGCACCCCTCAAGGTCATCACGGAAGTTAGTTGTAGAACCCTAACATTTAGCACACTACAACTAACTGTCCGCGCCTACCGCCGAACGCGGTACAGCTCACGCCGCATTGCGGTCAGCCAGGGAACATCTTCGTAAGCCGGGCGAGGGTCTTCTCGATGCCGTCGGCGTTGCGCTTGGGGTAGCCCATCAGCTTCAGCGCCAGCGGTGAACGGGCGGTGGAGTAGTCGAATGTCTCGGTCACGGTGGTCCGGCCGTCGCCCGCGGGCTCCACCAGCCAGCGCCAGCGGTGGCCCCCGAAATGGAGCCACGCGATGAGCCGGTTCTCCTCGAACTCCACCACGGTGTTGCTGATTCGGTACGGCGCGCCCATTTTCATGTCCATCCCGAACGTCGCGCCGAGCGAAAGCCGCGAGGGAGCGCCGTCACGGCCGGCGCGAACGGTGCCGGACCCGTCGATCAGTGGGTGGTTGGCCGGATCGGCGAGCAGGTCGAAGAGCTGCTCCGGCGAGGCGGCGACGACGGCGGTGCGCGAGATCTGGCGGGTACCCATGCCCGGTGAGCCTAGGGCTCCGTCGGTGCACTCACGATTCGGACGGCGGGCGCCGCGGGGAAGATCACCCAGGTGCCAAGGTGGGAGGTGGCACCCGGGTGACCGTCCGGCCGGTGCCGGGCGGCTCGGGCCAAAGCCCCCCGAACGAGCCGCGCAGCGCCGGCATTTGCGAAGCCGTCACCGAGGCGGCGACTGCTTCAGGACCACCGTCCGCTCGCCGAGCGGCGCGGCGAGCGCGACGGAGATGTAGGGGTAACGCAGGTCCATCGTGCACATCTGGCCGGTCTGCGCCTTGGTCTCGCTCAGATCCAGCACCACGTGCTGCGCGGTCTGCTCGATCGCCTCGCCGAGGGCGTGGCCACAGCCGCCCTCTTCGGCACGGACGTTGATGATCGTGCCGCCGTTGGCCGTGTAGACCTCGTGCGGGAAGCCCGGTGGCAGTGCCTTCGCGTCGACCTTGTCCGCAGGAACCGGCGTGCTGCCGGCCGGCACCTCGAGCCGCGGTTTGCCCGGCGGGTTGGGCAGGGGCTTCGGCACCGGCGACGGCGAGGTCGAGATGCTGCCGCTCGGCGCCGCGGGGTCGCCTCCGGACGCGGGGTTCGTGGCCATGGTCCCCTGGGCGCCGCAGGCTGTCACCGTGGCGAGGATCAAGCCTGTGCCGACGAGCTTCGTCAAGTACCTCATGAGCCAAGGACGGAACGGGGGGAGCATCCGGTTGCATCCGCTCACGGGCCGGGGCGCAGCACCAGCTGCCGGCCACCGAGCGGCTCGGCCAGCGGCACGGGCAGCGACACCTCGCGCACGTGCATGGGGCACATCTGGCCGTGGGGCGCCTTGGTGACCGTGACGACCACGACGGCCTGCTGCGCGTTCTCCTCGCCGGCGGCGGCCATGATGTGGTCGCAGCCGGCCTCGTCGGCGTGGATCACGACGACCTTTCCGCCTTGCGCAAGCGTCACGTCGTGGGGATAGCCGGCGGGCAGCGCCGACGCGTCGATCTGGCCGGCGGCCGGTGCCGTGTCGCCGGGCGGCGGGCCCTGCGTCGGATGGGTCTGCGGCGGGCCGGACGGGGACGGCAGCGGCATCGGCGGGGGCAGCTTGGTGGAAGGCGGCACTGACGGCACCGACGGCACCGACGAAGAAGGCGACGAGCTCGCAGGGCCCGGTCCGGCCGGCGCGGCCCCTCCGCCGCCGCACGCCGCGGCCGAAAGCAGCAGAACGCTCACACCCAGGACTTTCACCATTGTCCGCATACCATGCGGACGGAATCCGGGCCGGGGTGGTTGCACGGGCCGGCCGGAAACTTCAGTCGAGCACGTCCGGCAGGTCGCGCACGGAGTCCAGCACGTGCGTCGCCCCGGCTCCGGTGAGTTCGGCGCGCGTGCCGGCGCCGGTCAGCACCCCGGCCACCACACGCGCGCCCGCGGACAAGCCGGTGCGCACGTCCGACTGCGTGTCCCCGGCGACGGCGACGCAACGCACGTCGGTGACGCCCAGGCGCAGCACGGCCGTGAGCACGAGGTCGGGGTACGGGCGGCCGCGCAGGCCCTCGCCCGGGGCGAGCGCGAGGTCGGCGAGGTCGCGCCAGCCCAGCGCCTCGAGGATCGTCTGCTGCGTGACGGCCGCGAAACCGGTGGTCAGCGCCACCTTCACGCCGCCGTGGCGCAGCCCGCGGATCACGTCCTCCGCGCCGGGCACGGGCTCGCACTCCCCCGCCGCGACGAGGTTGGCGTAGGCGCGTTCGAACTCGGCGTTGGCGCGCTGCGCGAGGTCCTCGGTCGGCAACAGAGCGCGGAAGACGGTGATCTTCGACTGGCCCATGGTGGCGTGCACGTGGGCGAGCATCGCCGGGAAGCGCTCGTCGGTTTCGGACACTCCGGCGCTCGCGATCGCGGCGGTGAAGGCGCGCACCACGAGACCGTCGTCGACGACGGTGGTGCCGGCGAGGTCCAGCACCACGAGCTCGGTCGTCACAGGCCCAGCTCCCGCGCGGTGTCCGCGGCGATCGCCGGCGAGCACGTCATGCCGCGACCGCCGGGCCCGGTGACGAGGAAAGCTTTGTCCGCCAAGCGTTCCCGGTGCACGATCGCGGCCGGGTCGAGTGCCTGGGCGTACACGCCGGCCCAGCGGCGGCGGATGCGCGGCAGCGGCCGGCCGAGCAGCGCGCCGGCGACTTCGGCGAGGTGCTCGTACGGGTCTTCGGTCACGTCGAAGCCGAAGGGCTGGTCGTACTCGTGCGTGTCGCCGATGGTGAGCGAGCCGTCGAGGCGCTGGACCATCAGCAGCTGCATCTTGTGGGCGGCGGCGACGTCGCCCTGGGGCTGGGTGCGGCCGAGCTCGGCGAGCGCGTCGCCGCGGAAGGCCGGGTAGTAGCGGAAGCTGTCGGCGTCGGCGACGCTCGTGGTCAGCGTCTCGCCGAGGGGCTCGGTCTGTGCCATCTGCAGCCGCACGCGGCGGACGGGGACCTCACCGGCGAGCTCGCGAACGAGGCCGCTGAGCCACGCTCCCGTGCAGAAGATCGTGACGTCGCCTTCGTGGTGGTCGCCGTGGTCGTCGGTGACGCCGGTTTTGGTCAGCGTGCGGACTTCGCGGCTGGGCAGCCACGTGTAGCGGCCGGTCTTTCGCAGCGACGCGCGCAGGGCGGGCTGGGCGGTGCGGGGTTCGACGGCCGCATCGCGCTCGCACCACAGCGCGGCCATGAAGTCACCGCGCAGCGCCGGGTTCAGCCGGCGGGTCTCGGCCGGGGTGAGGAGTTTGAAGCCGCGCTCGGCCGCGTCGGCGTTCGTGGTCGCGGCTTCGGCGACGGCGCGCTCGGCTTCGGTGCGCAGGACCGTGAGCGAGCCGTTGGCGCGAAACCCCAGCGCCGGCGTCTGCTCGGCGATCGCCTGCCAGAGCTCGCGGGCGCGCAGCGCCGTGGTGAGCTCCGGACCGGCCGCGCGGCCGCTGACCCAGACGAGGCCGAAGTTGCGCACGGAGGCGCCGCGGGCTTCGGGCTCACGTTCGAGGTGGACGACGTCGTGGCCGCGGTGGATCGCCTGCCACGCGTGCATCGTGCCGAGGACGCCGCCACCGACGATGAGGATTCGCACGAGCGCCACGGTCGTTCAGCGGTGGGAATGGGGAGTTTCGCGGTGGGGAACGGAGAGTGAAGACGTGCGGTGCAGTGACTCGGGGTTGTATCCGTCAGAGGCGGCCGGTGGCGACGAACACCGCGAGGGCGAGGATCAGGGCGTTGACCGTGACGTTGCGCCACTCCGCGGCCTTGTGCCGGACGACCGCGAGGCGCGCGTGCATGGCCATGGCGCCGATCATCACCACGACCAGGCCGACGGCGGCCCAGCCCGTGAGGCTCGGTGCGACGCCGGTGAGCTGGGGCAGGATGAGGCCGACCACGGCGATGAGCTCGCAGATCGCGGTGAACCGGACCACGGGCAGCGGGTAGGCGGCGGCGCCGGTCTGGCCGGTTTCGAGCAGGCGCTCCCGTGACATCGTGGACTTGAGCGAGCCGGACAGGGCGAAGAGCAGGGCCAGGACGATCTGCCCGGTCCAGAGTGCGGCGTTCACAGGGTCTCCCTTCGAAGGACGGTCGCGAAGGGAACGAGGGAGCGCCGCGAGGTGTGACAGAGCTGATCTGCCGACCCGTCCGGCCGTCCGCTGTGGTTGGCTGTCGCTGCCCGTCACCGGTGAGAGGAACCCACGATGCCGCTCGCACGCCGGTTGGGGCTGGCCGATGCCGTGTTCCTCGGACTCGGGTCGATGGTCGGCGCGGGCGTGTTCGCGGCGTTCGCGCCCGCGGCCGGCGCCGCGGGGGCCGGGCTGCTGCCCGCGCTGGGGATCGCGGCGGTGGTGGCGTTCTGCAACGCGACGTCGTCGGCACGGCTGGCGGCGCGGCACCCGGAATCGGGCGGCACCTACGTGTACGGACGGGCGCGGCTCGGCGAGTTCTGGGGGTACCTCGCGGGCTGGGGGTTCGTCACCGGCAAGACCGCGAGCTGCGCGGCGATGACGCTGACCGTCGTGGCATACGCGGCCCCCGGGCTGGGGCAGCCGTGGCGCGCGGTGATCGCCGTCGGTGTCGTGGCGGCCGTGACGGGAGTCAACCTCCTCGGGGTGCACCGGTCGGCCCTGGCGACGCGGGTGATCGTGGTGGTCACGCTGGTGGTGCTGGCGGTGGCCGTCGCGAGTGCGGCCTCAGGTGGGTTCGTGGCCGAGCCGTTCGCGCCGTTCGACGGGAGCGGGGTGCTGACGGCGGCGGGGTTGCTGTTCTTCGCCTTCGCCGGTTACGCGCGGCTGGCGACGCTCGGGGAGGAAGTGCGAGACCCCGCGCGGACCATTCCGCGGGCGATCCCGCTCGCCCTCGGGCTGACGCTGGTGGTCTACACCGTGGTCGCCGTCGCCCTGCTGCTCACGCTCGGGCCGCAGCGGCTGGCGGCGAGCGCGGACCCGATCGCGGAGGCAGCGGCGCCGTGGCTCTCGCCGGTCGTGCGGGCCGGCGCGACGCTGGCGTCGCTGGGTTCGTTGCTGGCGCTGGTTCTCGGCGTCTCGCGCACGACGTTGGCAATGGCCCGTGACGGACACCTGCCGCGCGGGCTCGCGGTGGTGCACCCGCGGTTCGGGGTGCCGCAGCGGGCGGAGCTGGCGGTGGGCGTGGTGGTGGCGGTGCTCGCCACGACGGTGGATCTCCGCGGGGCGATCGGGTTTTCGTCGTTCGCGGTGCTGGCGTACTACGCGATCGCCAACGCGGCGGCGTTGCGGCTGCGGGCGGACGAGAACCCGGCGCCGCGGTTCGTCGCCGTGCTGGGGCTTTTCGGATGCGGGGTGCTGGCGTTCAGCCTGCCGTGGCCGTCGGTGGCGGCAGGGTGCGCGGCGCTGGCGCTCGGGGCGCTGGCCTACGCAGTGCGGCGGCCGACCGGCCGGCACTGAACCGGTTCCGTGGCACGAGGGGACCGCTCGCCCGAAAGATCCGAAGAAAGTTGGTTGTCCGGTTGTCCGGGGTCTGGTGTAGTCGAGTCATCACTCCCCGTATCCCCGTTCCTATGTGGACACCGGAAGGACGGATCCCCCATGACCTTCAAGAGACGGTTCACCCTGCTCGGAAAAGCTCTCGTCGGCGTCACGGCGCTGGCCGCCGCGGTCGGGCTCGCGACCCCCGCCGTGGCCGGCCCGCCGCCGTCGACGAACGGCACCCAGGTGGTGGGCGGCAGCCGGGCAGCGCAAGGTGAGTTTCCTTGGATGGTAAGGCTTTCCATGGGCTGCGGCGGCGCGCTGTACACGCCGCAGATCGTGCTCACCGCCGCCCACTGCGTCTCGCGCACCGGCTCGAACTCGTCGATCACGGCGACGCTCGGCGTGGTCGATCTGCAGAGCTCCAGCGCGAAAAAGGTGCGCTCCAGCTACGTCTACCGGTCCACCACGTACGACACGACCGGCGGTGACTGGGCGCTGATCAAGCTCGCGAGCCCCGTCAGCGGCGTCCCGACGCTTCCGCTCGCATCCAGCGCTTCCCTGAACACCGGCACGTTCACTGCCGCGGGCTGGGGCGCCGCGACCGAGGGCGGCGCACAGCAGCGTTACCTGTTGAAGGCGCAGGTGCCGTTCGTCAACGACTCGACGTGCAAGGCGCAGGGCGGCGACTACTCCGGCCTCATCGCGAACGCGGAAATCTGCGCGGGCAACGTCTCCGCCGGCGGCGTCGACACGTGCCAGGGCGACTCCGGCGGCCCGATGTTCCGCCGCGACACGGCCGGCGAGTGGGTACAGGTCGGCATCACGAGCTGGGGCACCGGCTGCGCCCGCGCCCACGCGCCCGGCGTGTACACCGAGGTGACGAGCTTCGCGAGCGCGATCGCTTCGGCGGCTTCGAAGATCTGACCTCCTGCGGACCGGAAGCGGCGTGCACCGTTCGGGCACGCCGCTTCCGTAACGTGAGCAGCCGATTACCCGACTTGCCGGAAAGGGGCGAACCACAGGGGGCGGCATGCGCGGGAGCACACGGACGGAGGTCCTCGCGGGCCTGGTCTCGGCCGAGGCGGCGGGGGCGTACGACCGGCTTCACGCCGCAGGCCGGCTGCCGGTCGGCGTGGGCGCATTCGACGCGGACGCCCCCGCCGAGCGTGAGCTGCAGGAGGCGGGGGTGATCAGCTTCGGCGGTTCGGGCGCGGACCGGTTCGCGCGTGCCGTACCACCGGCCGTCGCGTTGCGGCGACTGCTCGATCGGCAGCACCGGCACATCTCCGAGCTGCAGGCCGATCTCGCGGGCACCTGGGAACGGTTCACCGCACTCGTCGCTCCGACCGGCGGCTTCACCGCGGTCGATCGCGAAGGGGTTCGCGCCATCGAGGACCACGACGAGCTGACCCGGCTCGCGTCCGGCCTCTACCGCTCCCCGCGGCGGCTGCTGCGTGCCACGTTCACCGGCAGCACTGGCGGGCACCGGGTGAGCGAGGGTGTGCTGCTGCCGCCCGCCGACGCCCTCGCGGCGGGCGCGGCGTTCCGGATGATCTACGACACCGCCCACGCAGCCGACGGCTGGGGCGCCCGCAGCATCCGCGAGTCCACGGCCGCCGGTGAACAGGCGCGGGTCCGCAAGTCGGTGCCGTTGCGGATGATGCACGTGGACGACACCGTCGCGCTGGTCACGATCGATCGCACGGGCGCGTCGGGTGCGCTGCACGTGACCTCGCCCGAGCTGTTGAAGCTGCTCGCCGAATGGTTCGACGCGCTGTGGGCCGCGCCGGACACCGTGCCGCTCGACGGTGCCGACGGCGACGAGCTCACCCCCGCCCGTCGCCGGGTGCTGTCCCTGCTCGCCGCGGGGCTGACCGACGAGGCGATTGCCCGCAGCACCGGCACTGGCGAGCGGACCGTGCGCCGGCACGTGTGCGCGATCCTCGAAATCCTGCAAGTCGAGAGCCGATTCGCCGCCGGTGTGGCTGCCGCCAAGCGCGGCTGGGTGTAGCGCGGTCACCCGGTGGCCGGAACCGGACATTGGCCGGAAAATCACTCGCCGGGTCTCTCCGGCAGCCGCGAAGGTGGGACGAACGGGTCGAGGGGCGACCCGGTCAGGGGAAGGATTTCGATGCGCAGGATTCTCACGCTCGCCAGTGCCGTGGCGCTCGTCGGTACCGCGGTCTTGGCGGCAGCACCGGCCGGACAGGCGGCCGGGCGGTACTCGATCGTCAGCACGTGCCCGGGCAGCATGGTCAGTGGCTTCCCGAAGACTTTGCACAACGCGGTCGACGAGACGCAGGGCACCGTCGAGCTCAGGTATTCCAGTGCCAACGGGGGCACGAACTGCGCGAAGGTCTACGACAACGCGTCAGGCAAGCACGCCATGAGTGTGACCATGACCGTCGACGGGATTGCCGGCTCGGGACAGGACTCGGGCACCTTCGAGACCTACGCGGGCGGCGTGCTGGTCACCGGCACCAACGGTCACTGCGCACACGTGAGCGGCACGCTGGTGATGGGCACGCACTCGATCGACCACTTCAGCTTCAGCTCCGGCCCGGTGGCCTGCGGCTGACGGGGGTGAGGTCCTTTCAGGACGGATCGTCCTGAAAGGACCTCACCGCGTCTTGTCCAGCCGATCGAGCGCCGCCTCGTAGCCATTCACCAGTTCCGCCATCACCTCGGCCACCGGGCGGACACGGTCCATCCGGCCGACGATCTGCCCGACCGGCATCGACACCACCGCCGGGTCGTCCGCGGCGTGGATGCGGTTGTGGGCGTGGGAGACCAGGAGGTTCTGCAGCGGCATCGGCAAGGGCTCGGGCGCGTCGGGAGCGGCCCAGGCGTCCGTCCAGCGCGTTTTGAGCAGGCGGGCGGGTTTGCCGGTGTAGATGCGGGTGCGGACGGTGTCGGCCGACGTGGCGTGGGCCAGCGCCGTCTGCATGGCGCCGGAGCCCGGCATGGTGCGGCGGTATTCCTCGGTGGCGAGCCAGAACGAGCCCATCCACACCCCCGACGCGCCGAGCGCCAGCGCGGCCGCGGCCTGCCGGCCGAAGCCGATGCCGCCGGCCGCGAGCACCGGGACCTGTGCGCCGACGGCGTTGGCGATCTCCGGCACCAGCACCATCGACGCGACCTCGCCGGTGTGCCCGCCGGCCTCGTACCCTTGCGCCACCACGAGATCCACGCCGCGTTCCACGTGCCGCGCCGCGTGCGCACCTTTGCCCGCCAACGCCGCCACGGGCACACCGGCGCCGTGCGCGCGCTCGATCACGTCTTCGGGCGGCGAGCCCAGCGCGTTGGCGATGAGGCTGATGCGGTGCTTGAGCGCGACGTCCACATGGGACCGCGCGACCGAATGTGACCACCTCGACGGGGGTGCCGTCTTCGCGTTTCGCCACTGGGGGCGGTGGTTCGGTCGGTTGTGTTTCGGGTGCTTCCGCGGGCAGGAAGTACGCGATGCCCGCGTGCGTGAAGGTCTACATCCCGCCGCGCGGCGCGTGCCCCACCGACGGCGTGCCGACCACCGATGAGGTCGAGCTGCCGGACACCGGCATCGTCACCACGTTCTGCATCGTCAACGTCCCCTTCCTCGGCCAGCGCATCAAACCGCCGTACGTCGCGGCCTACGTGCTGCTCGACGGCGCCGACATCGCCTTCCTGCACCTAGTGCTCGGCTGTGCCGCCGAGGACGTGCGGATGGGGATGCGCGTGCGCGCGGCGTGGCGCCCGCGTGAGGAGTGGTGGACGTCGCTGGAGAACATCAGCCACTTCGAACCGACCGGCGAGGCCGACGCGCCGTATGAATCCTTCGCCCACCACTTGTGAGGGGGACGCATGCCCGAAGTCGCCGTCGCCGGGTTCGCGCAGGCGCCAAACGTCCGCGAGACCGCCGGCACCACCAACGGCGTGGAGATGCTCGTGCCGATCCTGGCCGAGGTGTTCGCCGCGACCGGATTGTCCCCAGCGGACATCGGGTTCTAGTGCTCCGGCTCGTCGGACTACCTGGCCGGGCGCGCGTTCTCCTTCATCGCGGCCGTCGACGCCATCGGCGCCTTCCCGCCCATCCACGAGTCGCACGTGGAGATGGACGCCGCGTGGGCGTTGTACGAGGCCTGGCTGAAGATCCGCATGGGTGAGGTCGACACCGCGCTCGTCTACGGCTTCGGCAAGGCCAGCGCCGGGCAGCTGCGCCGGGTGCTCGCGCTGCAGCTCGACCCGTACGTGCTCGCTCCCCTCTGGCCCGATTCGCTCGCCATCGCCGGCCTGCAAGCGCACGTTGGTCTGGACGCCGGGCTGTGGTCCGAACCGCGGCGAGGCAGGCAAGGCACTCGCCCACGCGACGAGCGGCCCGGCCCTGCAACAGAACCTCCTCGCCGTGCTGGAGGCGCGATGACCAAGCAGCGGTGCTCGGCACCGGCCAGACGCACCACCGCGCGAAGCGCACCGACGTGTCCATGCCCGGCCTGCTGCGCGAAGCGATCGACCGCGCGATGGCCGACGCTCAGGTCGGCTGAGCCGACATCGAGGCCGTGGTGCTCGGCAAGGCCCCCGACCTGTTCGAAGGCGTGATGATGCCCGAACTGTTCCTGGCCGACGCGCTGGGCGCGACCGGAAAACCGTTGCTGGCGCGTGCACACCGCGGGTTCCGTCGGCGGCTCGACCGCGCTGGTCGCCGCGTCGCTGATCCAGGCCGGAGTGCACCGGCGCGTGCTGATGGTGGCATTCGAGAAGCAGTCGGAGTCCAACGCGATGTGGGGGCTCTCGATCCTGCCGCCGTTCCAGATGCCGGTGGGCGCCGGCGCGGGCGGGTACTTCGCGCCCCACGTGCGCTCCTACATCCGGCGTTCCGGCGCGCCCGCGTACGTCGGGGCGATCGTCGCCGCGAAGGATCGGCGCAACGGGGCGCTCAACCCGTACGCGCACTTGCGCCAGGCCGACATCACCGTGGACTCGGTGCAGGCGTCGCAGATGCTGTGGGGCCCGATTCGCTACGACGAGACCTGCCCCTCCCCCGACGGCGCTTGCGCCATGGTGCTCGGCGACGAAGCCGCGGGCGACGCCGTGCCGGGCGGGGCCGCGTGGATCCACGCCACGGCGATGCGCACGGAACCCACCACGTTCGTCGGCCGTGACCAGGTGAACCCGCGGGCCGGGCGCGATGCGGCGAAAGCGCTGTGGCACGAGGCCGGGATCACCGATCCACTGTCCGAAGTGGACGTCGCCGAGATCTACGTGCCGTTCTCCTGGTTCGAGCCGATGTGGCTGGAGAACCTGGGGTTCGTGCCGGAGGGCCAGGGCTGGAAAGTCACCGAGGCCGGCGACACGGCGCTCGGCGGCCGGCTGGCGGTGAACCCGTCGGGCGGGGTCCTGTCGTCGAACCCGATCGGCGCGTCGGGGATGCTGCGGTTGTCCGAGGCGGCCAAGCAGGTGATGGGCCGCGCGGGCGCCTACCAGGTCGACGGCGCGCGCGTGGCGCTCGGCCACGCGTACGGCGGCGGCTCCCAGTACTTCAGCATGTGGGTGGTGGGCTCGGTCAAGCCCGGCTCATGACCGGCGGCGGCCGCGCAGCGCGAACAAAGTGCCCAGCGCCCCGAGCACCGCGCCGAGCGCGAGGGGACCGGCCGTGTGCCGGCGCGGCGCGACGACCGGCCGCAGCTCCGTGGGCGACGGCGGCGGGACCGGTTTCCGCGGCGCGTCTCGAGCCGTGGCCGTCCAGGCCGTGATGTACACGAGCATGCGCGCGATCAGGGAGATGAAAAACAGGAGACCGATCACGGAGCCGAACGCGACGCCCGAGGGCGACGCGCTGATCAAGTTCAGGTAGATACCGCCCGCCTGCTTCAGCAGCTCGAACCCCAGCGCCGCCGCCACCGCGCCGCGCATCGCGCTGCGCCAGCCGACGCGCTCGCGCGGCAGCCGCGTGAGCACCCACAGGAACACCAGCCAATCGGCCAGCAGCGCGAGCGGCACCGACGCGGCCGAGAGCACGGAATGGCCCCAGCTGGTGTCGTCGACGCCGACGAGTTTCAGCAGGTAGCGGCCCATGGCCGTCCCCGACACCGTGATGCCGAACGACACCAGCAGCGCAGCCGCGAGCCCCAGCAGCGCGAGCACGTCCATGAGAATCGTGCGCAGCAGCGGTGCGTCGGAGCGGTTCTGGCCGTACATGGCGGTGAGCGCGTCACGAAGGGAGTTCATCCAGTTCCACCCGGAGTACAGCCCGACGACGAGACCCGCGACGCCGACGCTGGTGCGCTGCTCCACGAACCCCGTCAGCAGGTCCGAGGCTTTCTCCCCCAGCGCCCCGGGCAGCGTGCCGGAGATGGCGTGCAGCATCTGGTCGAGCAGGTGCGGCTGCGTGGCCAGCACGAACCCCGCGGCCGACGACGCCAGCATCAGGATCGGCACCAGCGAGAGCAGGCTGAAGTACGTGATCGAGGCGACGTAGTGGTAGCCCCCGTACTCGAGGTACCGGTTGGTGGCCAGCGCGAGGTGGTCGAGCCAGCGGTACCGGGCACGCGCGCGGGCCCACCGGCTCGGCCCAGGCAGTTGACGGTTCACGGTCACTGTCTACCCAGCCGCGGCCGGGTTTGTCGCACCGGACACACCTTTCACGCCAGGACCACGGGTTTGTCGTGATCGTCGGGCGGCGGCGCGGTGTCGGTGGTCGCGAACACGGTGGCGCCGAGGAAGTCGAGCTCGCAGCCGAGCGGCGTGAGGAATCCGGTGTCGGCGGCGTCGCGACCGGTGGCGATGCGGAGCATCACGGGGCGCGGGGCGAGGCGGGTCGCGTCGAACACGAGCCAGCGCCCGCCGACGCCGGCCTCGAACACGGCGTGGAAGTCCATGGGTTTCAGGCCAGGGGCGTAGACGGTGGCGAAGCGGGCGGGGATGCCCACGGCCCGGCAGAGCGCGATGCAGGCGTGGGCGAAGTCGCGGCAGGCGCCTTCGCCGGCTTTCAGGGTGGTGGCGGCGTCGCGGCCTTGGGGGGTGGCGGGGACGTAGCTCAGCCGCTCGTGGACGTGGTCGGCGATGGCGCGGACGCGGGCGCGGTCGTCGCCGTGGTCGGGCTTCAGGGCGGCCATGCGGTCGGACGGGCAGAAGCGGCTCGGGCGGGTGTAGCGCGCGAGGTCGGCGAGCGTGACGGGCTCGGCGGTGGCGCGGCAGAGCGTGCGTTCGCCGTGGTAGGTCACGCGGTGCTCGCCGGCGGGGAGGTCGTACACCTCGGCGCGCGTGCCGTGGTCGAGCTCAGCGGCGCGAGGGGCGCCGGCGGCGGAGACGGTGAGCTCGTCGGTGTCGGCGTGGACGGCGGCGACCGAGATCGCGGCGAGACCGGGCTTCGTCACCCGGACGCCGAACTCGACGTCGACCGTCACGCGTTGCGCCACCTGGCCATCATGCCGGTTTCGGGCGGATCGGGCCTGGTCAGGCGTAGCGGACCGGGTAGTGCTTGATGCCGTTGAGCCAGCCGGAGCGCAGGCGCTGCGGGGGCGCGACCTCGGCGATGCCGGGCATGACGTCGGCGATCGCGGAGAAGATGAGGTCGATCTCGAGGCGGGCGAGGTTGGCGCCGAGGCAGTAGTGCGAGCCGGTGCCGCCGAAGCCGACGTGGGGGTTGTCCGCCCGGAAAACGTCGAAGCGCTCGGGCTCGTCGAACGCGTCGGGGTCGAAGTTGGCGGAGCTGTAGAACATGCCGACGCGGTCGCCGCGGCGGATGTGCGCGCCGCCGAGCTCGGTGTCGCGCGTGGCGGTGCGCTGGAACGCGACCACGGGCGTGGCCCAGCGGACGATCTCGTCGGGCGCGGTCTTGGGCTTTTCCTCGCGGTAGCGCGCCCACTGGCCGGGGTGGTCGAGGAAGGCCTTCATGCCGTGGGTGATGGCGTTGCGTGTGGTCTCGTTGCCCGCGACGGCCAGCAGGATCACGAAGAAGCCGAACTCGTCGGAGCCGAGTGCTTCGCCGTCGACGTCGGCCTGCACGAGCTTGGTGACGATGTCGTCGACCGGGCAGCGGCGGCGTTCCTCGGCCATGTTCCAGGCGTAGCCGACGAGCTCGGCGCTCGCGGTGAGGGGTTCGAGCTCGTACTCGGGGTCGTCGTAGGCCACCATCTGGTTGGACCAGTCGAAGATCTTCATGCGGTCCTCCTGCGGCACACCGATGAGCTCGGCGATGGCCTGCAGGGGCAGCTCGCACGCGACGTCGGTGACGAAGTCGCCTTCGCCCTTGCTGCGCGCTTCGGCGACGATGCGCTCGGCGCGTTCGCGCAGGGTGTCCTCGAGCTTGGCGATCGACTTCGGAGTGAAGCCCTTCGAGACGACGCGACGCAGCTTCGTGTGCTGCGGGGCGTCCATGTTGAGCAGCACGAGGCGGTTAGCGTCGAGGTTCTCCGACGTCATCTGGTCGTCGAACCGGATGATCGCGGTCTTCTCCCACGACGAGTACAGCTGGCTGTCGCGCGAGACCTCCTTGACGTCGGCGTGGCGCGTGACGACCCAGTAGCCGTCGTCGCCGAAGCCGGCGGTGTTGCGGCGCTGCGGGTTCCACCACACCGGCGCCGTGCGCCGGAGCTCGGCGAACTCCTCCAGCGGCAGGCGGTTCGCGTAGAGGTCCGGGTCCGTGAAGTCGAAACCGGCGGGCAAAAGCGGAGCGGCCACGGCTGCCTCCTGCACCGGGATCGGCGATGATTCGCGCACTGCAACACGTTCTATGGCTCATTGGAGCATACGGTGTTAACTTACGGAACCCCGTTTGGTGATACCCGTTTACTTTACCGATTCTGCGCTGGTGAGCGAGCGCTCAGTTGGTGAAGATCGAGATCGTCCGGCAGCTGGGAGTTCTTGTGCTTAACTGTAACATGTTCTAATTCCGGATGGGTGAACACTGTTAGTTCTTCCGGCGAGCCCGTGATCGTGGCGGCGGTGCGCACGCCGATCGGCAAACGCGGCGGCCGGCTCTCGGGCCCGCACGCGGCCGAGCTGCTGGGCGCGGCGGACCTCGCGGTGCTCGACCGCAGCGGCATCGACCCCGCCCTGGTCGAGCCGGTCATCGGCGGCGCCGTGACCCAGGCCGGCGAACAGGCCGGCAACATCACCCGCACGGCTTGGCTCCACGCCGGCCTGCCGCCCACCACCGGCGCCACCACCATCGACGCGCAGTGCGGCTCGGCTCAGCAAGCCACGCACTTGATCGCGGGGCTGATCGCGGCGGGTGCCATTTCGGTCGGGGTGGCGTGTGGGGTGGAGTCGATGAGCCGGGTGCCGTTGGGGGCGAACCGGTGGGTGGGGCGGCCGGGTCAGGTGGGCCGGTGGGGTCGGCTGGGCCCGCCCGCTCCGGCGTCTCCACCGGATCGCCGCGGCCGGAGTCGTGGTCGATCGCCATGCCGGACCAGTACCGCGCGGCCGAACGCATCGCGGTGCGGCGCGGCCTCACGCGCGCGGACGTCGATGAGTTCGGTGCTTCTTCGCAGCAGAAGGCCGCAGCCGCGTGGGCGGCCGGTCGGTTCGACCGCGAGATCGTCCCGGTGAAGGCCCCCGACCCCGTATTCGGGGAACCCCGCCTGATCACCCGGGACCAGGGCCGTCGAGAGACCACTGTGGACGGTCTGGCCGCGTTGAAACCCGTGCTGCCCGACGGCCTCCACACCGCCGGCACGTCCTCCCAGATCTCCGACGGCGCCGCCGCGCTCCTGCTCATGGACGCCACGCTGGCGCGCTCCCTCGGCCTGCGCCCCCGCGCGCGCATCCTGGCCCAAGCCCTGGTCGGCGCCAAACCGTACTACCACCTCGACGGCCCGATCCAGGCCACCGACCGCGTGCTGGCCCGGGCCGGCATGACCATCGACGACCCGGACCTGTTCGAAGTCAACGAAGCGTTCGCCTCTGTCGTCCTCTCCTGGCAGCGCACGCACTCCCCCGACCCCACGCACGTGAACGTCAACGGCGGCGCCATCGCCCTCGGCCACCCCGTCGGCTGCACCGGCGCCCGCCTCCTCACCACGGCGCTGCACGAACTCGAACGCCGCGACACCGCAACCGCCCTCGTCACCATGTGCGCGGGCGGCGCCATGTCGACCGCGACGATCATCGAACGCTTCTGAGTCCGGCCGCGGATCGGCCTACGCTGGGGCGATGAAACTGACCGCGACCGTGCTCGGCGCGCCCGACCCGCGGGCGCTGGCGAAGTTCTACCAGGCGCTGCTGGGGTGGCCCCTCGGCGCGGACGAGCCGGACTGGGTCACGCTGCGGCCGCCCGAGGGCGGGCCCGGGCTGTCGTTCCAGCTGGAACGTGAGCTGGTGCCGCCGAGGTGGCCGCAGGAGCCCGGGTACCAGCAGATGATGCTTCACCTGGACATCGAAGTCGACGATCTGGCGCAGGCAGGCGCGAAAGCCGTCGCGGCCGGGGCGCGGCTCGCGCCGTTCCAGCCGCAGAAGCACGTCCGCGTGTACCTCGATCCGGCCGGGCACCCGTTCTGCCTGTGGGCCCGGGCCTGAACCGGCTCACGACAGCGGCACGGCGACGACCCCCGGCGGCCGCTGCCCCGGCTCACGCCGCCACACCGCGGCGAAGGCCTGGGCGAGCCGCTTCGGAACTTCCACCTGCGCGCCGCCTTCGTGGAAATCGACGGTCACCAACGTCGCCTCGACATCCCAGGGCACGCGGCGCAGCAGCTTCGCGTAGTCCGCGCTCGCGGACCCGAACCCGAGGACCCGGCGGGCACCGAGCCGGTGCACCTCGTACTGGATCGCGGCCCCGAGCGTGCCGGGCGGCCAGTCACGAAGGCGGAGTTTCCGGTCGTAGAACGCGATCTGCTCGTCCGCCCTCGCGACGCCGTAGCCACCGCTGAGGATGAGCAGCCGCCCGGACGCCGCGGCGTCAGGCAGCGCGTCGCCGACGTGCCGGTAGAAGTGGCCGTTGTAGCGCTGCCACGCCGGCAGCCGCGTCCGCTCGTCGACAGCGGAGCGGGGCAGGAGTTCCTCACGAGCCCGGAGCAGTTCCTCGGGCCAGTCGGCACGAGCCGCCGGGCGGGGACTGCCGCCGGTGACCTTGGCCTTCGACGGTCCGATGATCAGCAGGGTGCCGGGCTCGTCGACCAGGTCCTCCACCAGACGCATGCCCGCATTCAACCACCCGGCCCAGCGCCGTCACCGCACGCGTGCACCTGCGGGCAGGCCGAACCCGGCCTTACCCCAGGCCGCCGGCAGACGCTCCAACGCGCGCAGCCGAAACCCAGTCAGACTCGAGCACACGGCACCGCCCGTCCCGACCGACCGCCGCCCCGACCCTCACGCAACCCCGGCAACACTCAACCCAGCACCCTGCGCTCCCCCGGGCCGCTGTCCGGCCGCGCGAAACGCACACACGCGAGCAAGCCAACCCCGCACCACCCCACGTAACCCCAGGCCGCCGCAAGACACCCCAACACACGCAACCGAAACTCGATCAAACACCACCCGACCCGCGTCCTCTCGCAACCCCGCATCACTCATCCCAGCACCGTCCGCTCCACCGGGCCGTTGTCCGGACGTGCGAAACGCACCCAAGCACCCCCCGCGTGCCAAGACTCCACGAACAGCGTGTTGTCCGCGACCCACGTGTAGACCGCTTCGTGGATGTCCAGCTCGAAGAGGTGGCTGCCGGAGTCAGCGCGGTCGTCGGTGATTTCCCGGGCGACGCCGGCGAGTTTCGCGTCGCCTGGGCCGTTTTCCTCGATGCCGGGGAAGGCGTGGAGGGCGAAGCGGCCGTCGTGCTGGAGGTCGCGGGCTTTGCGGGCGTCGAGCATCGAGCCGACGTACAGGGAGCCGTCGTCGCGGAAGGAGACTTCGGAGCCGCTCACGCGAGGTGAGCCGTCGCGGCGCAGGGTGGCCAGGACGTGGGACTCGCCGCTGAGGAAGCGTTCGTGGATGCGCTCGGCCAGCGAGGGGGCGGCCGCCGCGAAGGTCTGCCAGGTGGTCATGCGAACGAGTCAAGCACGCGCCACCGACAAAACAAGCTCAAGCGCCGTACACCGGTTCAGGTGAAGGCGCGGAAGCCAGCAACGAAGCCACCACCGGTCCCAGCTCGGCCGGCTCCCCCTCGACGGAGAGGGAAAGCCTTGAGCGACAAGCGGATGACAGCCGACGAGGTCGTCGCCGAGCTGCGCGACGGCATGACGGTCGGCCTCGGCGGCTGGGGTTCGCGGCGCAAGCCGATGGCCCTCGTGCGGGCGATTCTGCGCTCCCCGCTGAAGGACCTCACCGTCGTGTCCTACGGCGGCCCGGACGTCGGTCTGCTCGCCGCCGCGGGCAAGATCCGCCGGCTGGTCTTCGGGTTCGTCACGCTCGACTCCGTCCCGTACGACCCGTGGTTCACCCGCGCCCGCGAAGCCGGCGCGTTCGAGGTCACGGAGTACGACGAGGGCGTGCTCGGCACCGGTCTTTCCGCCGCGGCCCAACGGCTTCCGTTCCTCCCGACCCGCGCCGGCCTCGGCTCCGACGTCGTGACGCTGAACCCCCACCTGCGCACGATCCACTCCCCCTACGCCGACGGCGAGGAGCTCCTGGCCGTCCCCGCGCTCAAGCTCGACGCGGCGCTCGTCCACCTCAACCGCGCCGACGCCCGCGGCAACGCCCAGTACCTCGGCCCCGACCCGTACTTCGACGAGCTGTTCGCCCTCGCCGCCGACCGTTGTTACGTCTCCGCCGAACGCGTTGTCCCCACTTCGGAGCTGCCCGCCACGCCCCTGCAGAGCCTGCTGCTCAACCGCGCGAGCGTGCACGGCGTCGTCGAAACCCCGCACGGCGCGCACTTCACCAGCGCCGTGCCCGACTACGGCCGCGACGAGAACTTCCAGCGCCACTACGCGAGCTCGGCCAAGGACCCGGACCGGTGGCCGAAGTTCGCCGACCGGTTCCTGTCCGGCGACGAAGCCCGGTACCAAAGCGAAGTCGCCCGGTTCGCCGAGGAGGCGGCATGAACCTACGATCGCGCCGGCCCGCTCGTGCCGCCGACCGGGTGCCGGTGTCCCGCAAGGCCCAGGAGGCGCCATGACCGAGGTGACGCGTGCCGAGTACGCCGTGATCGCGTGCGCGGAGCTGTTCCGCGGCAACGGCGAGATCCTGGTCAGCCCCATGGGTTTCCTGCCCTCACTGGGCGCGAGACTGGCGCGGCTGACGTTCGAGCCTGATCTGCTGCTCACCGACGGTGAGGCGTCCCTCGTGACGGCCGACGGCGTCGTCGAAGGCTGGCAGCCGTTCCGCAAGGTGCTCGACACCGTGGTGCCGCACGGAAAACGGCACGTCGTGATGGGTGCGAACCAGCTCGACCGCGAGGGCAACCAGAACATCTCCGCCATCGGCCCGCATGCGAAGCCCGAAGCAGCTTCTCGGCGTACGCGGCGGGCCCGGCAACACCGTGAACCACCGCACGAGCTACTGGGTGCCACGCCACAGCCGGCGGGTGTTCGTCGACCGCGTGGACGTGGTGTCGGGCGTCGGCTACTCGCGGGCGGACGCCCTGCCGTACCACGACGTGTACCACGTGGTGACCAATCTGGGCGTGCTCGACTTCGGCGGCGCGAACCACTCGCCGCGGCTGCTTTCCGTGCACCCTGGAGTCTCCGTCGAGGACGCCACCGCGGCGACGTCGTTCCCGCTCGACACCTCCGGCACCGGACAGACCCGCGCACCCGGCAACGACGAACTACGGTTGATACGAGAAACCCTGGACCCGAAATCGCTGCGCGACAAGGAAGTTCCGTCGTGAGAACCGCGCTGACCGACCTCGTCGGCGTCCGCCACCCCGTCGTCCAGACCGGCATGGGCTGGGTCGCGGGCCCCCGGCTCGTCTCCGCGACCGCCGAAGCAGGCGGTCTCGGCATCCTCGCCTCGGCCACCATGACCTACGACGAGCTGGCCGCCGCGATCAAGGAAATCCGCTCCCGCACCGAAAACCCCTTCGGCGTCAACCTCCGCGCCGACGCCGAAGACGCCGCCCGGCGCGTCGATCTGATGATCACCGAAGGCGTGAAAGTCGCGTCCTTCGCGCTGGCTCCGAGGCGGGAGCTGGTCACCAAGCTCAAGGACCACGGCGTGGTCGTCCTGCCGTCGGTCGGCGCGGTCCGGCATGCGGAGAAGGTTGCGGCCTGGGGCGCCGACGGCGTCGTCGTGCAGGGCGGCGAAGGCGGCGGGCACACCGGTGGCGTCGCCACGACGCTGCTGCTGCCCGCCGTGCTCGACGCCGTCGACATCCCGGTGGTCGCAGCGGGCGGCTTCTTCGACGGCCGAGGCCTGGCGGCCGCGCTCGCGTACGGTGCGGCCGGGATCGCGATGGCACCCGGTTCCTGCTCACGCGCGAAAGCACGGTGCCCGACGCGGTGAAGCAGCTGTACCTGGACCACGACCTCACCGGCACGGTCGTCACGCGCAAGGTCGACGGCGTCGGGCACCGCGTCCTGCGCACCGGACTCGTCGACGCGCTGGAGAAGTCCGGCCCGCTCGCCGGGTTCGCGCGCGCGGCCGGGAACGCCGCCCGGTTCCGCCGGCTCAGCGGGCTTTCGTGGGCCGCGCTCGCGCGCGAGGGCCTGCGGCTGCGCACAAGCGGGCGAACACGGGCGCAAGTGCTGATGGCCGCCAACACGCCGATGCTGCTGCGCGCGGGCCTCTTCGACGGCGACCCGGCGGCCGGTGTGCTGGCGTCCGGGCAGGTCGTCGGGCTGCTGCGTGACCTGCCGCCGGTGGCGGACCTGATCGAGGGAATCGTGGCCGACGCGGAGGCGATCCTGCGCCGCCTCGGCGACGGCCGTTGTGCTTGACTTCAAGGCATGATCTCGGAAAGCCGCTGCCCGGTCGCGGAGGGCGAGCTCGCCGTCAGCACCGGTGGCGAGGGCCCGATGCTGCTGCTCATCCCCGGGGGCACCGGCGGCGCGGACTCGCTGCGCGCGCTCGTCAAGCAACTGCAGACGGACCACACCGTGGTCACCTACGACCGGCGCGGCCACTTCGCCAGTGCGGACACCACGTCGGGTCCGGTGCCGGTTTCTCTGCATTCGGACGACGCACTCGCCGTGCTCGACCACGTCGGCGCCGGCCCGATCCCCGTGTTCGGCACCAGCGCCGGCGCGCAGATCGGCCTCGACCTCGTGGCGCGCCACCCCGAGCGGGTGTCCGTGCTCGTCGCGCACGAACCGCCTGCCGTGCAGCTGATGCCCGACGCCACGGGCTGGCTCGAGGCCGCGAACGACCAGATCCGGCTGGCCCGTTCGGGTGATCTGATGGGCGCCGTCACGCGCTTCGCCGACGGCATCGCGGGCGCGGCGCTGCCCGATCTGCCCAACCTGCGCCTGCCGCACGAGGCCGACTGGCTGCGCCTGTTCGACCGCGAGCTCGCCGAGTTCTTCGACTACCTACCGGACCTGCGCGCGTTGCGCCGCGCGAGCACCGAGATCGTGCCCGTCGCCGGCGAGGCCAGCCGCGGCCGTTACCACTACCAGCCGGCGAAGATCCTGGCGCTCGAGCTGGGCCTGCCGTTCGTCGAGGTCCCCGGCGCGCACCTGGCGCCGCAACGCAACGCGCCGAAGTTCTCGGCCGCGCTGCGCGAGCTGCTCGCGTCGGCGCAGGCCTGACCGCTCACCACGTCAGGGGCAGCTCGGCGAACGCCGCGTGCTCGGCATCGGCGCGCAGCCCCGGTTCTTCGGCCGGCACGGCGAAGTGCCCGTCCGGCACCAGCCGCGGCAGGGCCGTGAAGACCGCCTGCAGGTCCAGCCGGGCCGGTGGTGCGCCGAGGCAGTCGTACGGGCCGTCGCCGAACGCGAGGTGGCCGGTGGCGTCCCGGTGGACGCCGAACTCGCGGGCGTCCGGGAACGCCGCCTCGTCGAGGTTCGCCGCCACCGCGCTCAGCAGGACGAGGTCGCCGGGTTCGACGCGGTGCTCGCCGATCGCGAAGCCGGCCTTGGCTCGACGAGGCGAGGAGCACGACGCCCTTGTCGATCGCGGCCGTGGTGGTGGCGTGTCCCGCGTAGAGCAGCAGTGCCGCGTACCGGGCGGCTTCGGCGGGCGGGACATCGCGGACGAGCTCGGACAGCAGATCGTCCGCGGGGTGGTCGAGCTTGCCGCGAGCGACGTCGGGCCAGGTCTTCACCGGGCGGCGCGCCGAACAGGCGCCGGATCACCAGCTCCGGGAACGGAGCCGAGAAAGCCGCGTGGAAATCGGCAGGCGGGCCGGGCAGCTCCGCGAGAAGCCGCTCCGCCAGCGCCTCGACATCGTCGCGCAGCGTGGCCAGCCGCCGGGCGGCGAAGGCGCCGCTGAGCAGGCGGCGCATCCACCGGTGCTCGGCCGGGTCGCTGGCCGGCAGCGGCTCGAGCCGTGGGTCGGCGAAGAGCCGCTAGACCTCCGCGCACCCCAACACGACCCACGGCTCACTCACGCCGCACGCAGCCGGTTGCGGTAGACGAACATCGCCAGCAGCCCAGCGCCGATCACGGCATAGCCCACGGGCTTGCCCTCGGCCAGGAACGTCGCGGTCGGCAGGGCGATCGCCAGCACCAGCAGCACCGCCGCGTGCACGGTGAGCATCCCGCCGATCATCGCCGTCATCACGGTGATCCCCCTGCGCTGGGCCGGCTCCGGCGCGGGACGGCCTGTGAACCGGTGGACCAACAGCAGCAAGGGCTTCCCGATCACCGCCGAACCGATCAGCACGAGCCCCACCGGCCCGGTGAGCACCGCCTCCTGCAGTTTCAGCACGAGCTCGTTGCCGCCGGTGAGCCCCAGGACCACGAGCATCACCACGAACCCCGCGATCGCCACCACCCCGACCGGGTCCAGCCGTCGGCGGACGGCGAACTCGCCCACCGTGACGAGCAGCGGGATGGCCGCGGAGATCGCGAGCGCCACCACTTCGCTCCCCACGACGGGCTTCAGCAGCAGGTACACCACCAGCGGCAGCGCGACGTTCAGCACGAGGCTCGGCAGCAGCCGGCGCAGCAGTTCGGGTTTCATCAGCAGGTCCTCCCCATCGGTGATTCGGACCTGCTCAGCGTGGCTTCCGGCGCCCCTCACCGCGTCGGCGCCAGGGTGGGAAATCCTTGTCCACCCACGGGTCTACGCGGGCGCCCGCTCCGCCGATCGACGCCGCAGCAGCCCCGCTCCCGCCGCCACGACCAGGAGCCACAGGAACACCGCCGGGGCCAGCGTCTGACCCGCCAGCCCCAACGTCAACGGGATCGCCAGGCCCGGGATCGCCGTCACCACGGCCCACTGGACCCCGCGGCCCGCCGCCAGCCCGGCGAGGGAGCCGATCACCGCGAACGCCGCGATGCTGCCGCACAGGAGCCAGCGCGTGGACGGTTCGAGATGGCCTTCGGAAACCGACTCGACGGCGTCGCCCAGCGCGCCGGCGAACGCGGCCAGCAAGCTGGCCACCAGGCAGTGCAGGGGCAGCAGCAGGCGCGGCCCGAGGGCGTCGGCGGCCAGGTACGGGATGCCACCGAAGCCCTGGTTGAGCGAGGTGCCCCAGAGGGTCGCGAGCAGGGCCAGCGCGGCGATCACCGTCAGGAACACGCGGGAGTGGTTCCACTCGGGGATGGCGGCCATCGCATCGGTGACGTTGAGAACGCCTTCGCCGAGCACGATGATCGTGAACAGGCCCAGCCGTTCGCCGAAGTGGACGGTGTCGAGGCGGGCGAGTGTCGGGCGCGGGCGGGCGCCGTCGTGGTGTGCGAGCTTCGCGGTGATGTTCGCGACCAGCCGGTCACCGGACACCGCGAACGTGATGACGAGGTCGAGCGCCAGCCCCAGCGCCCACAGCCCGTAGCGCCACGGCGAGTCCACCCAGAGCGACACCACCCACGGCACCACGCCGAACCCCAGCTGCGCCACCGGCCAGTCGACGATCACGCGCACGCCGCGGCGGCTCTCCCACACGCGGTCGGCCAAGGCGCGCACCGCGATGTAGGCGATGGCGAACACCTTCGCGTGCTCGCCGTGGATGTCCTCCACCGACGCGGCCATGAACGCGAGCCCGGCCATCGCCAGCAGCACGGGCATCGTGCGGGCCGCGCCTTTCGCGACGTTGCCGTAGACGGTGAAGCACATCCACGCCGTCCAGAAAGCCAGGAAGCACACCACGTACAGTCCGACGTCGCCCCAGGACGTGCTGCCGTGCACCAGGTGCGCCAGCTGCGCGACCCCGGCCACGGCCACCAGGTCGAAGAACAGCTCGAGCCAGGAGGCGTGCCGTTCCTCGCTTTTCTCGATCGTGGTCATGGCCGACAGTATGGTCGCGCGATCTACACCCGAGGGTTGAAGACTCCAGCGCGCCCCGCCGATATCGTCGGCCGGGTGTCCGACGCACCCGTGAACAGCGCCGACCACCGCGTCCAGCGGCTGGTCTCGGTGCTCATCCTGGTGCTGCTCACGTGGCTCGCGGCGAAGTCCGAACCACACCCCGCGCTGCACGGCCAGGGGCTCGGGGTGCTGCTCGGCCTGCTCGGCGTGCTGCTCGGCGGGGCGATGCTGATGTCCGGCGTGCAGCAGTGGCGGCTGCCGGCGCCGGTCGAGATCGGCTTGTTCGTCCTCGTGCTGGCCAGCTCCGTGACGCTGGTGTGGCTCGAACCCAACGGCACCGGGTTCTTCGGCGGGTTCCTTCTGGCGGCCACGGCGTCGGCGCGGCTGGACCCGCGCAGGGGTGGGATCGTCGCCGGTCTGGTCGTGGCGACGCTCGTGGCGGCGAGCCTGTTCGGGGCGCGTCACGAGGCCGTGCCGACGCTGCTGAGCGCGCTCGGCGTGCTGGCGTTCTACCGCCTGGGCGTCTACATGCGAAAGCTGCGCGAACGCACGGAAGAGCTCGAACAGACCCGTGCGGCCCAGGTCCGCGCGGCAGCGCTGGCCGAGCGCCAACGGCTCGCGCGCGAGATGCACGACGTGCTCGCGCACTCGCTGTCCGGCCTGCTGCTGCACCTCGAAGGCGCGCGGCTGCTGTCCGTCCACAGTGGAGCTGATCCGCGGCTGACCGACACTGTGGAACGCGCCCACCAGCTCGCGCAGAACGGGCTCGCCGAGGCGCGCCAGGCGATCGGCGCGCTGCGCGGCGAGGACCTGCCCGGCCCGGAACGGCTGCCGGTGCTGGCGGCGGAGTTCGAACGCGACACCGGGATCCCGTGCGAGGTCACCGTGAGCGGGCAGGCACCGGAGCTGGCCGCGCAGACGCGGCTGACGCTGTACCGGGTGGCGCAGGAGGCGCTGACCAACGTCCGCAAGCACGCCGACGCCGAGCGCGTGGACCTGCGGCTGAGCTACGAACCGGACGGCACGCTGCTGACCGTCGAGGACCTCGGCAGCCCGGGTGCGGCACCCGGCGACCACGGCTACGGCGTGAGCGGCATGCGCGAACGCGCCGAACTGCTGGGCGGGCAGCTCGACGCCGCGCCGACCGGCACCGGGTTCCGGGTGAGCCTGTGGGCGCCGGCGTGATCCGCGTGCTCGTGGCCGACGACCAGCGCGTGGTCCGCGACGGCCTGTCGATGCTGCTCGGGCTGCTGCCCGGCGTCGAGGTCGTCGGCACCGCGGCCGACGGCGATCAGGCGGCCGAGCTGGCCGGGCGGCTGAAGCCGGACGTCGTGCTGATGGACCTGCGCATGCCGCGCTGCGACGGGATCGAGGCCACGCGCCGCATCCGCGCCCGCGACCACGACGTGCAGGTCGTCGCGCTCACCACGTACGCCGACGACAAGTCCGTGCTCGACGCGTTGCAGGCCGGCGCCCGCGGCTACCTCACGAAAGACGCCGGGGCCGACGACATCCGCCGCGCGCTGAGCCAGGTGACGCGCGGCGCGGCCGTGATCGACCCCGCGGTGCAGCACCACCTCGTCGACGCGCTCACCTCCGGCACGCCCCGCCCGGCGTCCGCCTCCGCGCCCGACGGCCTGACGCCGCGCGAGGTGGACGTGCTGACGTTGATCGCCGACGGCCTGTCCAACACCGAGATCGCGCACCGGCTCTTCGTGGCCGAAGCCACGGTGAAGAGCCACATCAACCGCATCCTCGGCAAGATCGGCGCGCGCGACCGGGCGCAGGCCGTCGGATACGCCTACCGCCACGGGCTGACTTCGGGCTGAGGCCGCCGTAGAGTCGGCCCATGGCTGAGGTGCTTCCGTGGCTGCTCGATTCCGACCCGGCGCTGCGCTGGCAGGTCGAACGCGACCTGGCGGGCTCGCCACCGGAGGTCTGGGAGGCGACGCGCGCCCGCGTCGCCACGGAGGGGTTCGGCGCGCGGCTGCTCGCGCTGCAGGACCCGGACGGCCAGTGGGCCGGCGGCGCGTTCTTCCCCGCCGAGTTCCAGGGCTCGCCCGAGGACGGCCAGCCGTGGACCGCGACAACCTGGTCCCTCAACGCCCTGCGCGACTGGGGCCTCGACGCGTCGGTGCTCAACGGCGCGGCCGAACTGCTGGCGCGCAACAGCCAGTGGGAGTACGAGAACCTGCCGTACTGGGACGGCGAGGTCGACGTCTGCATCAACTCGTGGACGCTGTCCAACGGCCTGTGGCTGGGCGCCGACGTCCACGGCATCGCCGAGTGGTTCATCGAGCACCGCCTGCCCGACGGCGGGTGGAACTGCCTCTGGGTCGAGGGGGCCGAGCGCTCGTCCGTCCACTCGACCCTCAACGCGCTGAAGGCCTTGCTGGACTACGAGAAGGCCGGCGGCTCTGTGGCTGATGTTCGCCTCGGTGGCGAGGAATACCTGTTGTCCCGCAACCTTTACCGGCGCCGGTCGACCGGCGAACCGATCGCACCGTGGGTTCGGTTCTTCAGCTACCCCTTCCGTTGGTTCTACAACATCCTCAACGCAGCCGACTACTTCCGCGCCGCCGCCCTGTTCGACGGCACAGCCCCCGATCCGCGCATGGCGGAGGCCATCGAGATCATCCGCGCCGCACGGCAGCCCGACGGAACGTGGCTGCAGGCCCGCCGCCACCCCGGCGAGGTCTGGTTCGAAATCGACGCGCCGGGCGGGGAACCGTCGAAGTGGGTCACCTTCCACGCGCTGCGGGTGCTCGACTGGTGGGACTCTGACACACCCTGAGGACGTCGGACGGTCCCTCGGGCCAGTCAAACCCCCGCCCTCTCTGGGGGCGTGCCCATGTCCATTCTATCGCCCCACACCGACAAAACCGGCCATCGCGGCGCTGGGGGGCCTGGTTGTCCACAACCCGGTTTGCCGGTGGACAACCAGGCAAGTCCTTCGCGAAGCGCCGTGCGGTGGTCGGCTACGTCGAGACCTACGGGCAGCGGCGACTCCTCGTGCGCTCGCGTGGGGCGCCCGGCTGGTGAGCATGACCCACAACGCCATCGCAGCAGCCGTGCTGCGCGGCGAGCCGGTGCAGTTGTCCGAACGGGAGTCGGCGCTCGCGGAGTGGGCCCGAAAAGCGACCCGAATGCGACGACCGCCGAGGACGCGGCCGCGCTGCGCGCCGCCGGTCTGGACGACCGCGAGATCTTCGAATCCACCACGTGGATCGCGCCGCGGCTGACGTTCGCGACGGTCAACGACGCCCTCGGCGCAGCTCCCGACCCCGAGCTGCGCGCTAAAGTCCCCGCCGCGGTCCGGACAAACGGTCACGTCCGGCAGGTGACGGTTCACTCGTGCGGGTGCGAGGACGCGTCCGTCCCTGCCGCGCCCGGCTCGGCGGTGTAGGCCTGAGGAGGTCGCCGCCGAGGGGAGAGAGCATGAAGCTGGGTCGGGCGCTCGTGCTGGCCGTTGTCGTCGCTGTTCCGCTCGCCGCACCTGCCACAGCCACGCCGCCGGACGCCGCCACGGCCCAGGTCGCGCAGGCGGTGCGCGCGGGGACGCTGGGCGAGGACCACAGCGTCGCCGACTCGTGCACCGGCGTCGTGCAGGGGCACCAGGTGGACCTCGGCTGCCTGACGAAGGTCGTCACGCGCGACAAGGCGTCGGCCGATCCCCTCACCACCCCCGCGCCCGCCGGGTTCTCGCCCGCCGACCTGGCGCGGGCCTACCACCTGCCGGACGCGAAGACCGGCGAACGCGGCATGGTGACGATCGTCGGCATCGGCGCGTACCCGACGCTGGAGGCCGACCTCACGACCTACCGCGGCCAGTTCGGCCTGCCCGAGTGCACCACGGCCACCGGCTGCCTCAAGATCACCGACTACCACGGCGGTCCGGCGCTCAAGCCCGTCGACGGGCTCGGCGAGATCGAGGAGGCCTACGCCACCGAGACCGCGCTCGACGTCGACCTCGCCTCCGCCGCGTGCCCGATGTGCCGCATCACCATGGTCCAGATCCCGATGGACGTCGGGCGCCTGCTCAACGCCGTGCTCCTGCAGCTGCCCGGCCAGCTCGCCGACGACTTCGGCACCGCCGTGAGCTACGCGGCGAGCCTGCGGTCGAGCGCCGTGAGCATGAGCTACGGCGTGCCCACCGGACTGCAGGGCGACTACCTCAGCAGCGGCGCGCCCGCCGTGGCGCTGCACCACCCGGGCATGGCCGTGGTCGCCGCGTCCGGCGACAAGGGTTATCTCGGCGGGCCGCAGCTGTGGCCGCAAGAACTGCCGTGGGTCACGTCGGTCGGCGGAACGTCGCTGAGCGGATCCGGCGGCTCGTTCGCGCAGAAGGCCTGGGGCAGCCTGTTCACCCCACACGGCGAGCAGCAGCGCTGGGTCGGCGCCGGCAGCGGCTGTGCCCTCGACCTCGGTCCCGCGCAAGGGCAGCCGGCCGCCATCGCCGCCAACTGCTCCGGCCACCGCGCGGGCTCCGACGTCTCCGCGGTCGCCGACCCGCTCACCGGCGTCGCCGTCTACCGCTCCTACGCGCCAAACGGCGGCAAAGCCGGCTGGCTCATCGTCGGCGGCACCAGCGCCGCCTCGCCCTTCGTCGCCGGCCTCTACGCCCGCGGCGGCCGGCTGTCCGGTGTGGACGGTCCGAACACTCTGTACAGCGCCCCTTCCGGCACGATCGCCGACGTCTCCTCCGGCTCCAACGCCCAGCACGGCCCCGCCGACTGCGCGCAGTTCAAGCCCGTCGTCTGCTCCGCCGGCCCGGGCTGGGACGGCCCGACCGGCCTGGGCGTCCCGGTGGGACTCGGCGCGTTCTAGCCGCACGCGATGAGGACGTACCGCTCGACGAAGAACCTGTCGAGCACCGGCAAGAGGGCGGCTTTCGTTGTGGTGTCCCGGTTCGCGAGCACCGCGCGGATGATCGGCCCCTGGGTTCTCCGCGCCCGGCGCGGCGGACAGCGGTGACAGCGCCTCGGCAGAGAGCTCGCAGTCCTCGGCGATGGCACCGGAGAACCGGCAGCAGCAGATTTCCTGGGCGGTGATTTCGTCGACGTTGCGCGCCCGGGCGCACTTCAGCCGAGCATGCCGGCGACGACACCGCGGCGCTTCAGCCCCGGACGAGCCGAAGCACCGCAGACGCATCACACCGCGCGCACGCCGTCCTGCCAGACCTCGCGGACGTTGGCCGCCAGGTCGGCGAAGTCGTACGGATCCCCGGCCACCACCACGATGTCCGCGCGGTGACCAGGAGCCAGCCGGCCCAGGTCGCCCTCCATGCCGAGCAGCCGGGCGGCCGACGACGTGGTCGCCACGAGCACGTCGGCCGGGCTCATGCCGCACGAGCGCATCAGCTCCAGCTCCTCCAGGTTCGTCCCGTGGGGACCCACCCCGCTGTCCGTACCCATCGCGATCCGCACGCCCGCGGCGACCGCCCGGCGCACCGAGTCGGCGTGGACCTCCGCGACCTCCTTGGCCTTCTGCACCACGGCGTCCGGCAGCGAAGCACCCGCCGCGGCCGCGCGGATGACGTTGACCGGCGCCACCAGCGTCGGCACGAGCCAGGTGCCGCGGGCCAGCATGAGTTCGATGGCCTCGTCGTCGAGGTAGATGCCGTGCTCGATGGAGCGGATGCCGGCGCGCACGGCGTTCTTGATGCCCTCCGCGCCCTGGGCGTGGGCCATCACGGCGCGGCCCTGCATCTGCGCCTCGGTGACGAGGACGTCGAGCTCCTCCAGCGTGAACTGCGAGTGCCGCGGATCGTCGCGGGGTGACAGGACGCCGCCGGTGGTGCAGACCTTTAGCACGTCTGAGCCGGCGCGCAGCAACGTCCGCGCGACGCGGCGCATCTCGTCCGGGCCGTCGGCCGTCGCGTCGGGGCGGCCGGGGTGGGGCAGCGACAGCGGAAGGCAGTGGCCCGAAGGCATCCAGCCGTCGCCGTGGCCGCCGGTGGGGCTGATCAGGCCGATGGCGATCTGCAGCCGCGGCCCGGGGATCAACCCGTCGGCCACGGCCTGCTTGATGCCGAGGTCGGCGCCTGCCGCGTCGCGTACGGTCGTGATGCCGAGCTTGAGCGTGGTCCAGAGGTTCCGGGCGGCCTCGTAGAACTGGTACGAGAACGGCTTCTGCACGCGCGGCAGCAACCCGAGGTCCGACACCGTCACGTGCACGTGGCAGTCGAACAAACCGGGTAACAGCGTCGCGCCGGTGCAGTCGACCGAGCGGTCGCCGTCGAGGCCGGTGCCGACCTCGACGATCCGGCCGTCCTCCACCACGACGTCGGCCGGGGCGGGGGCGCTGCCGGTGCCGTCGAACACCGAGCCGCCGCTGAACACCGTACGGGTCATACCGGTTCTCCTGTCTTCACGGGAACACCGGGCCGCGTCACGGCCCGCTCGATGCCGGTGGCCACGGCGAGCACGACGACGTTGGCCGCGAGCCCGATCAGGCCGACGTTCACGGTGCCGGCGAACTTCGTGTCGAAGAACGTCAGCCAGATGACCACGAGCTCGCCGGCGATCAGCCCCGCGAGCACCGGGCCCTTGCCGACCGGCACCTTCTTGAGGAAGCCCAGCAGGTTGGCCGGCGCGAGCTGCACCGAGCCGGAGTACGTGAGCAGCAGCAGGTTCGCGAGCAGATCGGGCCGGAAGATGCCGAGCACCAACGCGAGCGCGCTCGCGAGCACGACCGTGCCGTGGTTGATCCAGAACTGCCTGCGCTCCCCGCGCACCCGCGCGATGTTGCGCGCCACCAGCGACGAGATCCCGATCAGGATGCCGGCCGCGGGCACCATCGCGGTGGCCGTGGCCGCCACGACGACCAGCCCCGTGACCCAGCCCGGCAGCGCGTCCTTGCTCAGGGTCAGGAGCACGCCGTTGGGGTCACTGGTCTTGTCCACCACGAGGATCGCGGCGAACCCGATGATCATCGGCAGCAGCAGGCACAGCTCGTAGATCGGCATCCACGTGTAGTTGCGCCGCAGCACCTTCGGGTCGCGCGCGGCCATCAGCGCGGGCCACGAGTGCGGCAGCGTCATGAGGCCGACGCCGATCGCGCTCACGAGCATGCTGGTGATGAACCACGTGTGGTCGTTGGTGCCGGCGTGGATGAACAGCTTCTCCGGGTGCAGCTGCTCGATCTTGTGGAACACGCCCGAGACGCCGCCCGCGAAGTGCGCCGGCACCGCGATGATCAGCACCACGAGGACCACGAGCATGATCGCGTCCTTGAAGTACGACGTCGCGGCCACGCCCCGCAGCCCGGCCCACAGCACGAACGCGACGATCAGCACGCTGCCCAGCACCATGCTCAGGTTGCCCGACGCCGCGTCGCCGGTCACGAGCCGCACGATCAGGCCGAGCCCGGTGATCTGCAGCTGCAGGTAGGGCAGCACGAAAATCACGCCGAGCACGGCCGAGAGCGTGCCGAGGAACTTGCTGGAGAAGCGGTCCTCGAGGAAATCGCCCTGCGTGAGGTACCCGCGTTCCTTGCCCATCCGCCACAGGCGTTTGGCCAGGAAGAACAGGACCACGTAGGCGATCGGCACATACGGCAGCGCGTAGATCGCCGCGACGCCGCCGGAGAACGCGAGCCCCGCCATGCCGAGGAAGGTGAAGGTGGTGAACACCTCGCCGGCCTGCAGGAACCACATCGTGAGCGCGCCGAACTTCCGGCCGCCGACGGTCCACTCGCTGAGATCCGCCGCGGGCTTGCGCCGCCCGACGAAGCCGAGCACACCGATGAGGACGATGCCGACGAGCGTGAAGGTCAGGATCATCAGTCGTCACCCGCCCCCGCGCGCGCCATCATGCGCTCGCTCAGCAGCAGGGCCGGGGTGAACATGAGGCACCAGAAAGCGCCCCACACCAGCATCTTCGGCAGGCCTAGCCACAGTCCGGTGGAGTTGACGAACGGCAGGAACGGCATGAGGACCAGCGCGATCACCGGGATGATCGGCGGGAGGTGGTAGCTGCGCATGTGATCACGCTGCCAGGACCGCGAGCTGCCGGCACGCCAGCTCGGCGAGCAGGGTCGCGCCGTCGGCGAGCACCGAGTCGTCGAACGCGGCGCGCGGTGAGTGGTTGTTGGGTGCGCCGACCGGATCGTCCGACCGCGACGCGCCGAGGAACACGAACGCGCCCGGCACCTTCCCGAGCACCCGGGAGAAGTCCTCCGACCCCGTCATCGGCTGTTCCAGCAGCTCGAACCGTTCCTCGCCGAAGACCTCACGCACGGTGCCGGCGATGAACTCGTGGCCGGAGTCGTGGTTCACCAGCACGGGGTACTCGGCGTCGTAGGTGATCTCGACGTCCAGACCGTGCGCGGCGGCAATGCCCTCGCACACGCGCACGACCTGCGTGCGGATGCGCTCGCGCACCTGCGGGTCGAACGAGCGCACGGTCGCCTCGAACACCGCGTCGTCCGGGATCACGTTGCGCCGCGTGCCGGCGTGGAAGCTGCCGACGGTGAGCACCACCGGCTCGAACGCGCCGAACCCCCGGGTCATACGCGTCTGAAGAGCGGTGACCATCTCGCACGCGGCCGGGATGGGGTCACGCGAAGCCTCCGGCGCCGAACCGTGGCCGCCCGCGCCGACCACCCGCACCTTCACCGCGTCGGACGCGGCCATGAGCGGCCCGGGCCGGCAGGTGAACAGGCCCCGCGCATGGCGCGAAGACGAAACGTGCAGCCCGTAGGCGGCGTCGACCTGGCGGCCGGACGCGGTGAGCACGCCCTCGTCGATCATGTAGCTCGCGCCGTCGCAGCCTTCTTCACCGGGCTGGAACATGAACACGACGTCGCCGGCCAGCTGGTCGCGGCGGCAGACGAGCAGCTGCGCGGCGCCGACGAGCCCGGCCGTGTGCAGGTCGTGGCCGCAGGCGTGCATGGCGCCGTCGATCTCGGAGGAGAACTCCTCGCCGGAGGCCTCCGTGACGGGCAGCGCGTCCATGTCGCCGCGTAACAGCACGGTGCCGCCGGGTCCGCCGCCACCGCGCAGCACGGCGGTCACCGACGACAGGTCACGGCCGAGGCTGATCTCGAGGCCGAGGCCGTCGAGGGCCTGAAGCACCTTTTCCTGGGTGCGGGGCAGGTCGAGGCCGATTTCGGGGGTTCGGTGCAGCGATCGGCGGAGCGCGACGAGGTCGGGGCGGAGCGCTGCGGCGTCGGAGCGCAAGGACATGGGTCTCCCTCGCTGGAACATCGACATATGCTGGCCCGAAGATGATGCGAGTGTGGAACGCTCCTGCCGGCCGAATCGCAGGAATCCGCCAAATCGGTGCCGCGCGGACGAAGGATCGGCCATGTTGAGCGAGAGCGACCTCAAACTCCTCGACGCGCTGCAGACCCGGCCGCGCGCGACGTGGGCCGTGCTGGGCCAGGCGCTGGGCATCGGGGCGGTGACGGCCGCGCGGCGTTGGGAGACGCTGGTGGCGCGCGGGCAGGCCTGGCTCACCGCGTACCCGGGCGGCGAGCTGGTGGCGCAGCTGGCACTGGCGTTCGTGGAGATCGACTGCGCGCCGGGTTCGGCGTTGGCGGTGGCCCAGCGCCTCGCGGCCGACCCGCACGTGGCGACGGTGGAGTACCTGGCCGGGCACTGCGACCTGCACATCCACCTGGTGGCGCCAACGCTGCGCGCGATCTCCGACTACGTGCTGCACCGGTTGTCGGCGCTGCCCGGCGTCACGGCGACGCGCACGGTGGTGTCGCCGCGCTTGTTCACCGAGGGCAGCCGGTGGCGCGTCCGCGCCATCTCGCCGGGCGAGCGGGAGGCTTTGGTGTCACCCTCGGCGCGGACGTCCGGACCGTTGCGCTTCGGCGAGCTGGACCGGGCGCTGATCCTGGCCCTCGGGGAGGACGCCCGGGCGTCGGCCGCTTCGCTGGCGGTGGAGCTGGGTGTGGGCGCGAGCACCGTCCGGCGCCGTCTCGAGGCCCTGCTGGCCCGCGGCGCCGTCCGGCTGCGCTGCGAGATCGCGCGGCCCCTGTCCCCCGCGCCCGTCACGGCGATGCTCTGGCTGCGCGTCCCGCCCGACAAGCTCGAGACGACCGCGCGCTCGCTCGCGATGCTGCCGGAGGTACGCATGTGCGCCGCCCTGAGCGGGGCGGCGAACCTGATGTTGGTGGTGTGGCTGGGTTCCCAGCACGACCTGCCGGCGCTGGAGGGCTCGCTCGCGGCCAAGCTGCCGTGGCTGGAGATCGTCGACCGCGCCGTGACGCTGCGCGGGATCAAGCTCATGGGCCACCTGCTCGACGACGAGGGCCTCGCCGCCGGCCACCTCCCCCTGGACTTCTGGTCCGCGGTGACGAAAAACCCTTGACCGGTCCGGCGGGTGCGGGGGGATGTGGGAGGGAAGCGCCCGCCGGACCGGCAAGGAACCCGACCCGGCGAGTGGGGGGTGGGTGAAGGAGAGGGAACCTCGCCGAATCGGAGCTTTTTTGGGGGGTGGTCAGCCGGTTTCCGATGTGGACACCGGGGACACCGGCAACACACCGGAGAACCGCCCGGAACCTGCTGCCCTGCCGCCGCCCTCACGCCACGGCAGGTCGGCAGCGGTGTCGCGCGCCGCGCCGGCCGGGTCCTCGCGACCGTCGCGGTCGAAATCCTCGACGTGGTAAGGGAAATTCATGACTGCTCCTGAATCTTTCCGTGTTCCGTCAACGCCAAGGGTGCCCGCGCAGAGCCCGAGCGAGACATCGCACCGCGCCGCCGGTCCTGGCGGCGGAATCGCAGGACCCGGGTTCCCACCCGCCGGCGGCCGCGACGCGCCGTGAACTCCGCGTGGCTCGGGGAGATTCGCATCGAAACTCCTTTCCTGGTCTGGTCGGGTCCGCATCGGCCGGCGCAACGGGTGCTGTGAGGGGTCGTGGCGCCGGACGGGGCGGGGGCGGCCCGGGTCCCAGCGGTGCCCGAGCGAGGCACCACACCGGGCCGCCGGCTCCCGGGTCATTCCTTACAGCGCTTGCCCGTGTTGATGCAGGAGACCACGCGGTTCATCTGCGACTGCGTCATGACGTTGGCGAAGTCGTCGTGATCCGAGCGGGGGTTGTGCTTCTCCTCGGGAAACGCGTCCACTTTGTACTGTCCCTTGACCTGCACGTCGTGCGGGATGTTGTAGACCAGGGTGATCTTCAGCTGCGGCACGGCCTTGAAGCCGCGCTTGCAGTTACCGTTCGCGTCGGAGAAGACGATGTGGGTGCGGTGGTTGGCGCTGTCGATGTTCTTGCCGTCCCAGCAGTTCGGGAAGGCGTGGATGCGCTCGACCTTGCTGCCGTCGGGGCAGATCGGGTAGTGGTCGGTCAGCCGGTCCTCGAAGCCGGAGCACGTCCAGCTCGCGCGGGCGTTGGCGGGACCGTTGGCGCCTTCCTTCGCGTCACCGTAGAGCACTCGCAGGAACCGCGGCATCGCCACGACTTTGCGAGCGCCACCGCTGCCGAAGGACAGCGTCGCGGAAACCACGCGCTGGATCTCGCCGTCGTTGCCGGCGACCTCGTTCTCGCCGTTCACGCCCGGCAGCTCAGCGGCCGCGCCGTTGTCCTGCTTCTGGTCCTGCTCCGTGGCGCTCTCGCCGCCGGTCGGATCGCTGTTGGCGCCGCCGTTGTCGAGGCCTGTGCTGTCGGAGTCCTGCACGGCGCAGCCGGCCAGCGCGGCCGGGTCTTCCGGCTTCACGCCCTGCTCGGCCATCGTGTCCGAGATCTTCTTCAGCGACGCGGACCGCTTGCCCTTCAACGACTTCAGCACCGCATCGGAATCCTGCCCGGCCTCGACCTGCTTGTCGGCCTGGTCGACCTGCGAGTCCATCGCGTCGAGCTCGGTGTTGACCGCGTCCATGGCCGCGTCGGGCACGTCGGGCAGCTCGCTCGCCACGTCGGGGCACTCGACCTGCGGCTCGGCGGCTTCCTTCGCCGCGTCGGCGCGGTCGGCGGCCACGTCCTCACTCTCGGCCGGGGCTGCCGCTTCGGAAGACGCCGGGGCTTCCTCCTCCTCCTCGTCGTCGGTGTCGATGCGGACCACCGGCCAGTAGTAGGTGGACTTGTCACCGTTCTTGCACGTCGTGCCGGCACGGGCGAGGCTGCGGTTGGTCGAGTCGGCGTTCGTGGAGAGGTTGCCGACGTAGTCGTGCAGGTGCTGGGCGCCGTTGCGCACACCCGGCTGCGCGATGAAGTTGTCGGGGTTGAAGTGGCCGTTCTCGTTGCGTCCACAGTCGACGGTGAACGTGCCGCGCGCGCCGCGGTTCTGCGCCCGGCTCACGTTCGAGCCCTTCGGGACCTTGGTGATGTCCAGGAAGAACGACTTGTCGGCCGGGTCGGCGCCGGCGCGGTCGGGCTCGCCGGACGTCGCGTTCACGGCCAGCGCGCCGACCGCGAGGGCCAGGCCGAGCGCACCGGTGACGATCGTGACGCGCTTCGCCGGCCGGTGACGGGGATGGTTCCTGGTCATGGTGCTGTGCTCACCTCGTTCGATCCTCCGGGCGCGCCGAACTACGGCCGCGGCCCGGGTGTGAACTACTTGGAGTCGAGACGCTCAGCAGCTCGGATGCGGGGGAATCCGGTGCCGGCACTGGGGAATACGGACGGGAAGTCGAAGTGGTTCAAAAAGAAATCGCCGCGTTATCCGCACGTGATCGGCAGGTCAGCCCCGAAAATCCATAAAGGACAGAGTATTTCCCCAGCAGGGAGGGTCAGCGATCGACGACCACGAGCAGCGTGCCGTCGTCGGCCCGGACCTCGAATCGCGTGATCTCGTCGGCAGGCAGCGACGTGCCGCCCGTCACATGCAGCGGATCGGGGGAACCCGGGATCCCGTAGCCCTTCGCGGGCACGGACCAGCCCGTGACCGTGCGGATGTCTCCGGCCGAGGAGATCGCGAGCAGCTGGTAGTTCATCGGTCCCGCGACCCCGCTCAGATCGAGGCCCACGGAGCTGCCCCACTCGCGCGGCGTCACGGACACGCGCGCCGTCACGGCCGAAGCGCCCTGACCCGACGACGTGCCACCGCCGGGCGCGGACAGCGAGGAAGACGGCGACGGCGGGACCGAAGTCGGCGCCGCCAGGCTCACCGCGGGACCCGCGGCGTCGGCCGGGCGCACCGCGAGCGTGACGAGCGGACCCGCCACCACGAGCGCCACCGCGGCCGCCGCGGCGACGAGCCCGAGGCGCCGGCGCCGCTTGCGCTTCACCGTCGCCTCGGCCATCAGGGCGCGCAGCACGCGCGGACCGGGCGCCAGCGTGCGCCCCGGCGTGACCGGTACCGGCGGCTCCGGCCAGGTCTTCTTCACGAGGTCGAGCACGTCGGGCAACTGGTGGAGCTCGACGAGGTCGAGCTGGCAATGCGGGCAGTCGAGCAGGTGTTCCTCGAACCGCGTGTTGTCGGCTTCACTGAGCACGCCGAGCACGTACGCGGCGAGGTCGGTGTGCGGGGATCCGGCCACCGTCACGTCACCCCCGCTCGCGCATGGCCTTCCGCAGGGCGCGGACGGCGTGGTGGATTCGCGATTTGACGGTACCGGGCGGCACTCCCAGGGTGGCGGCGACCTCGTTCACGGTCCGGTCGGCCAGGTACGTCTGCTGCACCGCCTCCCGGTGCTCGGGAGAAAGCCCTTGCAGCGCCTCATAGAGGATCATGGCCGCCACCGTCTTGTCCGACTCGTCGGACACGAACACGGCATCGGACTCGATCTCCTCGAGCTCCTGCGGACGAACACTGCGGCTGCGCCAGCCGTCGATGACGATGCGCCGAGCGACGGTGAACAGCCACGCGCGCAGCATCGCCGGCCTCCGGTCGAGCTTGTCGGCGTTGCGCCAGGCCTTGATCAACGTCTCCTGCACCACGTCTTCGGCCCACTGCCGGTCGTGACCGGTCAGGCGCAGCGCGAAGCCCATCAAGGCTCCACCGAACTCTTGGTACAACGCTTTGGCCAGGTCGTCATGAAGTCCGGGGGTTTCGGTTTCATGATCGTCCGTCGGGCTCAGCGTTCGATTGTGCCGTCCCACGCCGCACATCTTTGTGGCAACGACGCCATTTCGTCCAGTACCAAAATCACCGGCTTTGGTCACGAAAGTTTTTTGAACCGTGTCGAACCTGTGTCCGTATCCCCCGTCGAAGACCCCGACAACGCGTCGTTCCCCCGCGACGCACCGCATTCACCCTGGGCTTACTGTCCACAGTGGATAAACTGCGCCCTTTTCCCGCCGTTCCGCGTGACGGCGCGCAGTTCCGCCCCCTGGAGGAAGCCGTGAACCGCTTGTTCCGCACAGCGGCACCGCCCGTTGTGTGCCTGGCCGCATTCACTTTGTTGACCGCATGTCAGTCCGGAACCGCTCCCGGTGGCTATATCCCGAGCCCCGCGGGCCCGATGAGCATGCCGATGCAGATGCCGGCCGACCAGACCGACCCCGCGAAAGCCGCCCTGCGGGCCGCGCGCGCATTCGACCTCGGCGACGTCGTCGTGGACGGGAGCGGTTTCGCCGTCTACCGCTACGACCGCGACAGCGCCAAGCCGTCGCGGTCGCGCTGCACCGACGAGTGCGCCGAGAAGTGGCTGCCCGTCCGCGCGAGTGGTGACGTATCACTCACCGGCATCGACCGTGATCTCGTGGGCAGCGTCACGCGTCCCGACGGCACCGATCAGGTCACCCTCGCCGGCTGGCCGCTCTACCGCTACACCGGCGACGAGATGCCGGGTCAGACCGCCGGGCAGGGCGCCGACCGCGCTTGGTTCCCGCTCACGCCCGAGGGCGGCAAGATCGCGACCACCACCGATTCTTGGCGGGCCGATGCGTTCCGGATCTAGCCGTTTCCGCAAGTTCTTCCGCGTCGTGCTGGTGGTGTTCGCCGCCGTCGTGGTGCTGCAGCCCCAGCCGCCGGCGTCGGCGCAGACCGGCGTCGACGCCGGTGACGAGCTGCTGCTCGTGAAGGTGCGCCAGGCCGGGCTGTGGGAGATGCCGGCCGGCACGTGGGCCGAGACCCGCGGCGCGAGCCCGAAAGTGCGGGAGGTCGGCGCGGCGATCATGGTCGACCACGGCCGGCTCGACGTGCTCACCCGCCAGCTCGCCGCCAAGCTCGGCGTCACGCTGCCCACCGAGCCGTCGGCTCAGCAGCTGGGCTGGCTCAACGAACTGCAGAGCGCTCCCACCCCGCAGGACTTCGACCGCCTCTTCGCGAACTTGCTGCGCGCGGCCCACGGGCAGGTGTTCTCCGTGATCGCACAGGTCCGCGCCGGCACTCGCAACCCCGAGATCCGCGCGTACGCGACCGTCGCGAACCAGGCCGTGCTGCGGCACATGACGCTGCTGGAAAGCACCGGATTCGTCGACTACACCGCGCTGCCGCAGTCCGCAGTGGCCGATTCCGCGGCGCCCGCCGGCGCCGCACTCGACGTGCGGACCACCGACGTGCTCACTGCCGCGCTGCTCATCCTGCTGGTCGGCGGCGCGACGCTGCTCGGGGTCCGCTACGCGAAGTCAGGTCGCCTGCGCGGCGGCCGGCTCCGCCCTGACTCAGGAGAAACCCATGGTTGACACCGTCCACGAGGCGGTGACCACCCTCGCGCAGCAGACCACCGACCCGGCCGCCCGCGGCATCGCGGCGTTCTCGGCTCGGCTGTCGTACGCGTTCATGTGCCTCACGCTCTGCTGGGGCGTGCTCACCGCCACGGGCTGGGTGCGCTCGGTCACCGGCCGCAAGGCCCTGCGCAGCGGCCACCTCATGCTGTCGACGCTCGCGCTCGCGTTCGGCTGCCTGCACGCGGTGGGTTTCCTCTACCTCACCGTGAACCCGTACTCGCTGGCGTACATCTCGATCCCGTTCATGCCGGGCACGCTCGCGCGGCACACGTTCGGCATCGTCGGGCTGGAGCTGATGCTCGCCATCGCGTTCACGACGTGCGTGCAGCGCTGGACGTCGTACCGGCGGTGGCTGTGGCTGCACCGGCTGGCCTACCCGGCCGTCGCGCTCACGGCGCTGCACGCGTTCTTCGGCGCGATCGCGAACGGTCACCTCGCGGCGATGTGGCTGGTCGGCATCACCCTGCTCGTGCCGCCGTTCACGCTGGCGCTGCTGCGGTTCCTGCCGCCGCGGACGCTCGAGCGGATCGGCCTCGTCGAGGAGCAGGTGGCGTGAAACTGCCCGGTAGCGGGCCGCGCGTGAGTGTCGACAACGACCGGTGCGAGCTCTACGGAATCTGTGCGATGGAGGCCCCCGGCCTCTTCGACCTCGGCCGGGACGGGCGCCTGCGCTTCCGCAAGCGCCTGCTCGAACCCGAAGACATGACCCAAGCGATCGCCGCGGCCCGGGTGTGCCCGATGCAGGCGGTCGTGCTGAGAGGGGAACTCGATGGCTGACGGCGACCGGATCGTCATCGTCGGCGCAGGTGTCGCCGGCTTGCGCGCGGCGGAACGATTGCGTGAGCTCGGCTTCGACGGCGAGATCGTGGTGGTGGGCGACGAGGCCCGCCGCCCGTACCACCGGCCGATGATCTCGAAGCAGCTCGTGATGGGAGCGGCGCGACCGCCGGACACCACGCTGCGTGCCTACGGCGACCTCGACGTCCACTGGCGCCTCGGCACGCGCGCGACGCACCTCGACACCGTCGAGCGCGTCGTGCACCTGCCCGGCGGTGAATCGCTTTGGTACGACGGGCTCGTGCTGGCCACCGGCGTCGTGCCGCGACACCTGCCCGGCTCGCCGCGCCACGACCCGCGCGTGCGGGTGCTGCGCACGATCGACGACGCGCTGGCCGTGCGGCACTGCCTGCACGCGAGCAACAAGCCGGCCGTGGTGATCGGCGGTGGCTTGATCGGCAACGAGTTCGCCGCGAGCATGCGCCACCTCGGCCGCGACGTCACGCTCGTCGGCCACGCGAAGGCGCCGCTGCACCGCTTCGGCAGCCGGATCTCCGACGCCGTGGTGAAGCTGCACAAGGAGCACCGGACGAAGCTGGCGATGGGCTCGGAGGTGCGGCACTGGATCAGCACCGACGACACCGTCGGGCTGCACCTGACGAACAACAAGCTGCTCGTGGCCAGCTGCGTGGTGCTCGCGATCGGCAGCGTCCCTGCAGTCGACTACCTGCGCGGCTCGGGCCTCGACGTCGAGGACGGTGTGCTGTGCGAGCCGACGCTGTTCGCCAAGGGCGCCGACGACGTGGTCGTGGCGGGTGACCTCGCGCGCTGGCCCAACCTGCGTTTCGACGAGGTGCCGCGCCGTGTTGAGCACTGGATCAACGCCGTGGAGTCGGCGCGCGCGGCCGCGGAGAACCTGATCGCGGGCCGGTCGGCGGCCACGCCGTTCGCGCCGCTGCCGCGGGCGTGGTCGACGCTCTACGACGTGCGGCTGCAGATGGCGGGCATGCCGTCGCTCGGCGAGGACACCGTGTCGCTCGCCGACGGCATCACCGGGTTCATCCGCGCCGGGCAGCTCGTGGGCATCACGGCGTGGGACAAACCGCGCGCGATGCTCGACTGGACGGCCGAGCTCGACCGGCGGCTGCCGGTGCCGGAGCACATGCCGTCCTTGGCCGCACCGGAGCCCGTCGAGACCTGGCCGGACGAGCAGTTCGACACCGATGAGCGGTTCGACACGCAGGAGTTCTACGCGCAGTTCGCCGACGAGTTCGACGCGGCGGAGGACTTCGCGCGGTGAGAGCCGGGGGTGGCCGCGCGCGGCGGCCGCCCCCTTCCACCGGTCACCACACCGTCCCAGCGGCTGGGCGGTGTGGTGACCGGCCCTTCGGCTTTTGGCGCGGCTACAGCCGTTCGACGATCGTGACGTTGGCGGTGCCGCCGCCTTCGCACATCGTCTGCAGGCCGAACCGCGCGTCTCGCCGTTCGAGCTCGTGCAGGAGCGTGGCGAACAGTTTGGTGCCCGACGCGCCGATCGGGTGGCCGAGCGCGATGGCGCCGCCGTTCACGTTCACGCGATCCGGGTCCGCGCCGGTCTCGTCGAGCCACGCGAGCACGACGCTGGCGAACGCCTCGTTGACCTCGAACAAGTCGATCTCACCGATCGTGAGGCCGGTCTTGCGCAGCGCGTGCGCGGTCGCGGGGATCGGTCCGGTGAGCATCCAGACCGGATCGGCGGCTCGCACCGACAGGTGGTGGATGCGCTCTCGGGGCTTGAGCTTGTGCTCGCGCACGAACGCTTCCGAGGCCAGCAGCGTCGCGCTCGCGCCGTCCGAGAGCTGGCTGGAAACGGCGGCCGTGATGCGGGAACCTTCGGAAAGCGGCTTCAGCGTGGCCATCTTGGCGAGGCTGGTGTCGCGGCGGGGACCTTCGTCCACGCGGAAGTCACCGTAGGCCACGAGTTCGGCGTCGAAGCGCCCTTCGTCGATGGCGGCGGCCGCGCGTTCGTGGCTGCGTAGTGCGAACTCCTCCAGCTGTGCGCGTGAAAGGTCCCAGTGGCGCACGATGAGGTCGGCGCCGCGGAACTGTGAGACCTCCTCGGCGCCGTAGCGCTCCTGCCAGCCTTTCGAGCCCGAGCCCGAGCCCGAGAACGGGTCGGGGAACCCCAGCTCGCGCCCGGCGAGCATCGCCGAGCCGATCGGCACGGCCGACGTGTTCTGCACCCCGCCCGCGAGCACGAGGTCGGCCGTGCCGCTGAGCACGGCCTGCGCGGCGAAGTGCACGGCCTGCTGGCTCGAACCGCACTGGCGGTCCACCGTCACGCCCGGCACGTGGTCCGGGAACCCGGCGGCGAGCCACGCCGTGCGCGCGAGGTTGCCGGCCTGCGGCCCGAGCGTGTCGACGCAGCCGAGGATCACGTCGTCGACCATTTCGGGGTCCACCCCTGCGCGATCGACGACCGCTTTGATCACGTGCGCGCCGAGGTCGGTCGGGTGCACCGCGGCGAGCGCGCCGCCGCGCCGGCCGACGGGCGTGCGCACGGCGTCGAGCACGTAGGCCTCAGCCACGGCGCCTCCGTTTCGCGATGCCGTCGAGCAGGATGCCGAGGTACTGGCCGGCGACGTCGTGGGCGCTCAGCGCGCCTTCGGGGTTGTACCAGCGCACGGCGACCCAGACCGTGTCGCGGATGAAGCGGTAGACGAGCTCCACGTCGAGATCGGGGCGGAAGACGCCGGCCTCGACGCCGTCGGTGAGGATGCCGTTCCAGAGCTTGCGGAACTCGGCGTTGCGATCGTTGAGGTACGCGAAGCGCGGCAGCTGCATGAGGTGCTGGGCTTCGTTCTGGTAGATCGCGACCTCGGCGGGGCGCCGGTGGATCGAGTCGAACGACGCGACGACCACGGCTTCCAGCGTCTCGCGCGGGCCTTTGCGCTCCGCGACGATCTCCGCGTAGGCCCCGAACAGCTCGTCGAGGAAGCCGACGTCGGCGGTCCAGGCGCGGACCTCGTGGATGCCGTCATCGCCTTCGATGTGCTCGGCCGCTTCTGCCCGCCCGGCCCGTGGACCGACGCCGCGGTACTGCCGCTGCTGCTCGACGACGACGTGCTGGCCTCGGTGGCCGCCGGCGAAACCCTCGTATCGCTCTCCTTCCCGCCTTACGTTCCCTATGCCCTCGACGCCGACATCGCCGACGCCCGCTACCTCGTCGACGGCACCCGCCTCCGCAGCTTCACGCCCGGTAGTGCCCTCTCCTCTCGCGACGCAGCGCGCCGCCTGCTCGAGCCCCTGCCCGGCGCCGACGTCGGCCCCGCGCTCGCACCGGCGCGCGCATTCGACCTCGGGGCCCTTCTCACCGCGGCCCAGTTCCTCGGCGCCGCCGGTGGCTTCTCGAAGCCTCGGTCACCCATGCCCTCACCCGCCGCCAGTTCGGCCGCGAGATCGGCCGCTACCAGGCTGTGCAACACCTCCTCGCCGACGTCGCCACGGCCCTCGAACTCGCGACGCCCCTCCTCTACGGCGCCGCCGTCACCGGCGAGCCCGCCGACGTCTCCGCCGCCAACGTGTCCTGGCGGCGATCGCGCCGTGACGTTCACGCCCGAGCAGGACGACCTCCGTGCCAGCGTCCGCAAGCTCCTCGACCGTGAGGCCGAGCCGTGGCCCGCCCTGTGCGCTCAGGTCGGCGTCGCCGCCCTCACGGTGCCCGAGCGGTTCGGCGGGTTCGCCACCGAACCGGCGACCCAGCCGGCGGACCCAAGCCACCGGGCCAGCCTGATCCGCCCGTCCAGTTCCACCGACTCGGCCGACCCAGCCCATCCGGACCAGTCCATCGGCCTCACCGAGGTGCAGATCGTCGCGGAAGAGCTCGGCCGCAACCTCACCGACGTGCCGTTCCTCGGTTCCTCCGTCCTCGCCGTCACCTCCCTTCTCTCCACCACCAACACCAACGCCACCAACACCGGGGCCCCGGCTCTGGCCCGCCTGCTCCCGGCCTTGGCCGAGGGCACCGTCGGCGCTCTCGCCTGGACCGCCGACGGACGCTGGGACCCGCTGCAGCCCGCCTTCACCGCGGACGAGTCCACAGTGGATGGAACGGCCCACTACGTCCTCGACGCCGCCGACGCCGACGTCCTCCTGGCCGCCGCCAGGACCCCGGACGGCCCCGCCCTCTTCGAGGTCGATCCCGCACGCCCCGGCGTCCGCCGCGAACCCGTGCCGACGATGGACGAGACTCGCCACCTCGCCACCGTGACGCTCGACCGGGCCCGTGCGCGTCCGCTAGGACGCGTCGACCTCGCACGGGTCCGCGACGTCGCCTGCGCCGTACTGGCCGCCGAACAGGTAGGCGCGGCCTCACGGGCGCTGGAGCTCACCGTGGAGTACACGCGGCAGCGGGTGCGGTTCGGCCGCCCGATCGGGAGCTTCCAGGCGCTCAAGCACCGGATGGCCGACCTCCACGTGCTGGTGGAGACCTCCCGCTCCGCCGCCTACGCGGCGCCGGCGTCGCCCCGGCTCGCGGCGGTGGCGAAGGTGCACTGCAGCGAGGTGCTCGGCGAGGTCACCGCCGAGATGATCCAGCTGCACGGCGGCATCGCCATCACCTGGGACCATCCGCGCACCGGTACTTCAAACGAGCACACGCGGCCGCGCAGCTATTCGGCGCACCCCATCACCACCTTTCGCGCGTCCCCCTAGCGGGGTGGGGTCACCCCCCGTACGGGTTCTGGGGTCTGCCGGGTTCTGCTCGGCCGGCTTCCCCGAAAAACTCGACGAGGTGACCACAGACAATCTCGTCCTCCCGGCCGCGGCCGGTCCCGGCAGCGACTTCGCCCGCCTCTCCCGCCGCATCACCGACGCGGGGCTGCTCGCGAGGCGCCCCGGCTACTACACGGCCAGGATCGCCGTGGTGACCACGCTGTTCGCCGGCGGCTGGATCGCCTTCGCGCTCCTCGGGGACTCGTGGTGGCAGCTCGCCGTCGCCGCGTTCCAGGCCTTCATGTTCGGTCAGATCGCCCTGCTCTCCCACGATCTTGCCCACCGCCAGGTGTTCCGCACGCGACGCCCGTCCGAAGCCGCCGGACTCCTCGCGGGCAACCTGGGCGTGGGCATGAGCTACGGCTGGTGGATGGACAAGCACACCCGCCACCACGCGAACCCCAACCACGAGGAGCTGGATCCCGACGTCGAGCCCGACATCCTCGTGTGGTCGCAAGACCAAGCCCGCGCCAGCCGCGGTGTGCCCCGGTTCATCGGACGGCACCAGGCGTTCTTGTTCTTCCCGCTGCTCACACTCGAAGGCCTGAACCTGCGCTGGTCCGGCATCCGCGCCGTCGCCCGACCTGGCCTGCGCCGCCGCGGCGTCGAGGCGACTCTCCTGGCGCTGCACTTCGCGGCCTACCTCACCGCGTTGTTCGTGGTCCTCCCGCCGGGCCTGGCCCTGCTCTTCTTCGCTGTCCATCAGGGACTGTGGGGTGTCTACATGGGATCGATCTTCGCACCGAACCACAAGGGCATGCCGACGCTGACCGGCCGCCCCCAGCTCGACTTCCTCCGCAAGCAAGTGCTCACGTCGCGCAACGTCCGTGGTGGCGCGGTCGTGGACGTCGCCCTCGGCGGCCTCAACTACCAGATCGAGCACCACCTCTTCCCGAGCATGCCGTCGGTGCACTTGCGACGCGCTCAGCCGATCGTGCAGGGTTACTGCGCCCAGCTCGGCATTCCCTACCTGCAGACCAGCCTCGTGGAGTCCTACCGGCAGGCGCTGACCCACCTCCACGAAGCTGGGGCTCCTCTCAGGAAGCGTTCGTAGACTCGAGGGCATGCTCAGGAAAACTGTCTCGGCACTCGGTGACCTTCCGGTGGCCTTCGGCGCGAAGGCCACCGGCGCGCGTGCCGAGCGGATGCGCCGCTCGCCGCAGTACGCCGACGGCGTCTTCCACAACGCCTCACCCACGCGCTCGGCCCCTTCGCCCTCGGCCGCCGGTGGCATCCTGCGCGAGCTGCTCTTCGGCGACGACCGCGACCGCCGCAAGCCTTCCGCGGAGATCCCGCTCGTGGCCGACGCCGCCGCCGACTCCGACGAAGGCCTGTTCCTCACCTGGTACGGCCACGCCTCGACGCTCGTCGAGATCGACGGCGCCCGCGTGCTGTGTGATCCGGTGTGGAGCGACCGGGTGTCGCCCGCCGCTTTCGCGGGCCCGCGCCGCCTGCACGCCGCGCCGGTACCGCTGGACGCGGTCGGCCGGGTCGACGCGATCGTGATCTCGCACGACCACTACGACCACCTCGACCTCGCCACCGTGCGCGCCCTGCTCGAGGCGCACGACGCGCCGTTCCTCGTGCCATTGGGGGTCGGCGCGCACCTGGAGCGGTGGCACGTGCCGGCTTCGCGAATCGTGGAGCTCGACTGGCACGAGGAAGCCGAGATCGCCGGCATCCGGTTCGTGGCGACGCCGGCCCAGCACTTCTCCGGCCGCGGCATCGGCAACGACAGCACCCTGTGGACGTCGTGGGTGATCTCCGGGCCGCAGCACAAGGTGTTCTACAGCGGGGACACCGGCTACTTCGACGGCTTCGCCGAGATCGGCGAGGAGTACGGCCCGTTCGACGCCACGCTCATCCAGATCGGTGCGTACGCCCCGCACTGGCCGGACATCCACATGACGCCCGAAGAAGGCATCGCCGCACACATCGACGTTCGCGGCGGGCTGCTCCTGCCCGTGCACTGGGCGACGTTCACCCTTGCCATGCACCCTTGGGGCGAACCCGCTGACCGCGTGTGGCGCGAGGCCAAGGCGAACGACCTCGCCCTCGCCGTGCCGAAGCCTGGCCAGCGGATCGACGTGGCGAACCCGCCCGCTGTGGACGGTTGGTGGCAGACCCTGGGGTGACGCCCTGGGTCTTCGCTCGCCGTCCGTGAGGCGGCGCTCCGGTCTCCAGCTGAGACGAACCTGTTTGCGCGCCGCCGAATTGACTTCTGCTGGGTACATCGCTGATCCGTTCTCACGTGAATGTGTGTCGGTGTGCTGCTCGAGATGTGCTGCTCGAGTGCAGAAATGATTGCTGCTGAAGGATTTTCGCGCCGATGAGGACGGGGCGGAGTCGCACCGCGTCCGGCTGCTTTGATGAATTCGACGTTAGCGCACCCCAGGCGGCAATTGCCGCCCTTCACCCGAGCGACCACTCGATCGTGCGAACATGTGTTCGAATCGATGACATCGGCGGATCACCGTGGGCATGATGGAACGGTGCTGCTCCAGTGATCCTTACTCGTCACCCATATCCGGGCGCCCACCTGCTGCAGATCCCGCGTCGGCAAGACGCTCCTGCAGCCTCGCGTGCCGGAACTGGTACACCTCGCCGACCTGACGCAGCACCCCGCGCCGGTGCGCGTCGGCGAGGAAAGCCATGAATCCCCACGGAATCCGGCCGCGCGACGCCAGCCAGAGCCGGGTGAACGCGAACGCGCCCCACGCCCGGGCCAAACACACACTCACGCCGACCGAAAGGCCGAACAGACCGCCACCTGCCACCGCCTGCACCGCGCTGGTCGCGGGCAGGAACACCTGTCCACCGATGACCGCGCCGGCGATTCCGTAGGCGATACCACCCAGGTTCGCCACGAGGTACCGGCCCAGCAGCCCGGCGGCCACCCCGCCCGCCAGGCCGAGCACGACGTCGTAGTGCCCGTTCAGCACTTCGAAGGTGGACTCGGCGGGGGTGAGAGCCAGTGCCAAACCGTAGAAGAGACCCAGGGAGACCATGAATGACAACGTGAACGAGAGAGCCGCGGCACGATCGTGGCGCAGCACGGTCTTCGGGCTGGACACCCGGTTCGCGTCGAGCGGCGTGCCCAGCCAGACGTGCACGCCGATGGCCAGGCCGAACACGAGCGCGAGCAGGCTGACCACCCAGGCCGGGAGCGACCAGCCGAGGCCGAGGCAGACTCCGATCACGGCGCCCACCGCGAACCGGCGGGCGAAGCGGCCGGCGGTGCCCGCGAACCTCGGTTCCACTCGTAGCGGTCCTGGCCGGCGCCCGACGCTGTGCGTGACGCAGCCTGCGATCGCAAAAGAGCCTCCGTAGATCGCCCCGATCACCGGGCCGGCGGCCAGCCAACCGGTGAGGGCGAACAGCACCGCGGGCGGCAGGCCGAGGTACAGGCCGACGACGAGCCTCGGCACGGCGCGGTCGAGCTGCCACCAGGCGAGGTCGCCAGTGCGTTCGCGCTCATGCAGCCGCGCGAGGAAGGTGAGCCAGCGCTCGGCCTCCGCGGGGTCGTAGTCGCGCGGCCGGTGTGGGCGGACGAGCTGAGCGGGAGGCGCGGGTTTGCGGGTGTAGACGGCGGGGAGGTACGCGTCGAGGAGGTGTCGTTCGACGGATGCGCGGTCCGGGAATCGCGTGGGGTCGCAGAGTTCGCCGGGGTCGGTGGCGGGGTTCGCGTAGGCGGTCCTGGCGAGGTCGACCATGAGGGGCGTGCGCAGGGCTTGGGCGAGCGGCCCGGTTGGCTCGCGGCGAAGGCGGCGGACGAGCGGGTCCCAGCGGGTTTCGCCCGAGCGTCGGCGTGCGGTGAGGAAGGCGATCGTGTCCTCGATCTCGACCGGCTCGATCTCGACCACCGCGGCCCGGGTCAGGAAGGAGCCCGCTTGGCGGACCGCGAGCTCGTACTCGGCGCTGCGGCAGGTCACCACCAGCGGGCGGCCGGCGCCGACGGCCTGGTCGAGCGCATCGATGGCGGCGGTGTGGAGGCCGGGCGGGGTTTCGTCGAGGCCGTCGAGGACCGGAATGATCCGGCCTTCGAGGACCAGGCGCAGGCCAGCGTCCTCGCCGTAGGCGGCGGTGTTCGCGAGGCCCGGGTATTCCTCGACCAGCTTGCGCGCCAGCCAGGTGTGCAGGTGCTCGCGGTGCGGGTTCCAGGAGGCGAGCGGCAACAGCACCGGCACCGGCTCGCCCGGTGGCGGGTCGGTAAGCAAACCGAGAGTGAGGAGGATCGCCAGCACGGACTTTCCGGCGCCGGGCTCGCCGAGTACCACGAGCTGACGGGCCGGGACCTGCCGGAACTTCGCGACGACGTCGGTCAGGTCGCCGCTCAGCACGAGGCGGTCCGGGCCCTCGCCGGGGCGGGCGCCGAGCACTGCTGACGCGGCGGCGGCGACCTCGCGCTCGGTGCTCGACCAGTTCAACGGCACCGGCTCCGGCCGCTTGAGCGAGCGCATCTCGGCTTCGGCAGTCCACTGCCGGGTGATTGCCGCGGCGAGCTCCTTCGCCGCGCGGTCGAGCTCGTCCGGGGGTGCGGCGGTGGCGGGCGCGTCGCCGGCCGGGCGGTTCTCGCCGCGGAGGATTCGTTCGTGCAGGTCGCGGACGTCGGGGCCGGGGTCGATGCCCAGCTCTTCGGCGAGGTCGGTGCGCAGGCGCTGGAACACCTTGAGCGCGTCTGCCTGCCGGCCGGAGCGATCGAGCGCGAGCATCAGCTGGGCGTGCGGCCGTTCGCGGAGCGGGTGCTCGGCGACGACCTCGGCGAGTTCGTCGACGACCTCGCGGTGCTGGCCGAGCGCGATCTGCCAGTCGACGCACGACTCGAACGCGTCCAGGCGCTGCTCGTCCAGCCGTCCGGCACGGCTGACCAGCACTGAGGTTTCGAGCCCGTCGAGTGCGGGACCGCGCCAGAGCTTGAGTGCGGCGCGCATCTCGCGCACGCCGTCGCGCAGGGCGCCCTTCTCCGCGAACCGCCTCGCGTCGGCGATGCCCTTGGTGAAGCGGAACAGGTCGAGCTGGTCGTCGGCGACGGTGATCCGGTAGCCGGGACCGTCGGTGACGATGAGGCGCTGCTCGGCGTCACCGAGCCGTTCGCGCAGCGCCGACACGCAGTTCTGCACCTGCTTGGTGGCCGTGGCGGGCGGCTCGCCCTCCCACGTGGCCTCGATGAGCCTCGCCATGGGGACGACGGCGTTGGGGGTGAGCAGCAACGTCGCCAGCACGCGCTGATGCCGGGTTCCCGGGAGGGGCAGCCGTCCCCCGGCCGTCCAGATCTCCAACGGACCCAGCACACAGAAGTCCATCCACAACCCTCCCCGGGCCGTGATCATACCTGCGCTGACCTGCGTGAGGACGGCGCGATGATGGCGCGAGGACGGATCTCGGCACGGTTGAGCCATCCGGTCGCCCGCTCCGGGGTGACCGCTCAAGGGGAGAGAACCGCCATGTCGAAGATCCGTTCCGCCGCCGCGATCGCGGCCGCCGTCGCCGGTGTCGCCGCCGGCACCGTGCTCGCCGCAGCGCCGGCCTCCGCCGCGACCGCGCCCTGCCCGGCGAACTACTACTGCTTCTACCAGGACAAGGACTACAACGCCGGCGTCTACAACCAGCGCTGGCACCTGAACTACAGCTCCACACCGTCGGGGAGCTTCAACAACCCGCCGCAAGCGACCAAGGGTGACCGGCGCAGCGAGCTGTCGTCGATCATCAACAACGGCAACCGCACCATCTGCCTCTACAACCACCGCGGCGTCCTGGGCGACAAGCTGATCCTGAAGGTCAGCCCGTTCAAGGACTACAAGAACCTCGCCGACATCCCGGGCGCCAACGACAAGGCCGACTCCTGGAAGATCAACGCCTGCTGATCTCTCCTCTTCGGACCGAGCCGCCGGCGCCGTGAGGGGTGCGCCGGAGGCTCGGTCCGGTCGTCTCGCGGGGCGCGCGTGGCACGCTAAACGGCATGAAGCTCAAACTCGACCTGCACGACATCTACAACCGCAGCGGCGAGATCGACCGGGCGCTGCGGGCGGTGATCGACGAGGCGGTGGCCAAGAAGGCGCCGCTCGTGGAGATCATCCCGGGCAAGGGGTCCGGGCAGCTGAAGAAGCACGTGCTGCGGTTCTTGGAGCAGAAGGAGATCAAGGCGCTCTACCACCGGGTGGAGAAGGACAAGGACAACTTCGGGCGGGTGTTCGTGCATTTCCGCTGGAAGTGAGGCTCGGGCGCGCTACAGCCAGTCGTCCGGGCGGGGCCAGGGCAGGAGGGCCGCGAGCCGGTCGGGGACCGGTTCCGTGACGGTGTACTGGCCGCGGTGGAAGAGGAGCGGCCGGGCGTCGGAAGTGTCGCCGAGGGCGGTCACGCGGCCGATGACGACCTGGTGGTCGCCGGCGGGGTGCACGGTCTCGAGGGCGCAGTCGATCCATGTGAGGGCGCCGTGGATCAGCGGGGCGCCGGACGGGGCGGGGTGCCAGGCGACGGTGGCGAACTTGTCGTCGCGGCGGGCGCCGAAGGTGGCGCTGAGGTCGCGCTGGTGCTCGGCGAGGACGTTGACCGCAAAGCGACCCGTGTCGGCGAGGACCGGCCAGGTGCGCGACGCGCGGGCCACGCAGAACAACGCCAGCGGCGGATCCAGCGACAACGCCGCGAACGACTGACACGCGAACCCGACGGGAGTGGCCCCGTCGCGTCCGGTGACGATGGTGACGCCGGTGCAGAAGTGCCCGAGCACGGCACGGAATCGAGACGGATCGAGTACGGCGGTCATCCAGGGCTCATCGACGGTGCCGTAGGACGCCAGGTCGCCGGTGGCTCCGAGGCCACGGCGGGCGGGCGTGGGCGGAGAAGACTGCGAAGCGACGTGGCCATCGGGAACGGAAGCAGAAGTCGCAGTCCCACAAAGACACGCGGCGCCGAGGCACGCGGAAACGCTGCAAAGCAACGCGGCCATCGAGAACCGACGCTGAAGCCACAGGCCCACAAAGACACCGCGGTGCCTGCGCACGCGGAGACAAATGCGAAGCACCGTCGTCATGGAGAACTGACGCTGAACGCGCGGCCCCACAACGACCCCGCGACGCCAGCCCGGGCCGAGACAACCGCGAACCGCCCTCATCATCGAGAATCGACGCCGAGGTCCTGTCCTCACAGCGACACCGCGATGCCGGCGTGCGGAAAAAACTGCCAAGCACCGTCGTCATCGGGAACCGACGCTGAAGTCGTGGCCCCACAACGACACGGCGGTGCTTTCGCGGGCGAGCCAGGTGGTGTCGTCGACGTGGCGGCCTTCGCAGCCGTATTCGAGGTCGAAGCCGCCGGGGGTTTTCATGTAGAAGGAGAGCATGAGGTCGTTGACGTGGCGGCCGAGGGTGGCCGACAGCGGCACCGAGCGGCGGTGGGCGCGGTCCAGGCAGCGGCCGACGTCGTCGGTGGATTCGACTTCCAGCATGAGGTGGACGATGCCGCTGGGGGTGGGCATCGGGAGGAACGCGAGGCTGTGGTGGCGGGGTTGCAGCCGAAGAAAGCGCAGCCATGCGGGTGGGCCGTCGGCGGGGCGGCCGATCAGCTGGGGTGGCAGGCGCATGGAGTCGCGGAGGCGGAAGCCGAGGATGTCGCGGTAGAAGGCGAGCGCGGCGGCGTCGTCGTGGGTGGACAGGACGACGTGGCCCAGGCCTTGGGGGCCGGTGACGAAGTGGTGGCCGTAGGGGCTGACGACGCGGCGGTGCTGGAGGGCGACGCCGTGGAAGACTTCCAGTGTGGTGCCCGAGGGGTCGGCGAAGGTGATCAGTTCGGTGACGCGGCGGTCGGCCAAGTCGTCGGGCGTGCCTTCCTTGTAGTGCACGGAAGCGGCGGCCAGGCGGATGCGGATGTCGTCGAGTTCCTCGGCGTTGGCGGCTTCCCAGCCGACTTGTGCGAGGCGGTCGGCGGGGCCGGGGACGATGACGAGGCGGGCGGGGAAGTCCTCCATGCGCAGATACAGCGCGTCGGGGTTGGGGCCGGTGCCTTCGACCAAGCCCAGGACCTTCAACGCATAAACGCGCCAGGCGGGGACGTCGGTTGCTTCGACGCGGAGGTAACCGAGGGAGCTGATGGCCATTACGCACGCCCGAGGAAGTCGAGGGCCGGGCGGACGTACCTCAACGAACTCATGGCCCCAGGAAGTCGAGTGTGAGGCGGTTGAACTCGTCGAACTTCTCGAGCTGGGCCCAGTGCCCGCAGCCGCCGAAGACGTGGAGTTGGGCGCGCGGGATGGTTTTCAGGGCGAGGAGGGCGCCGTCCAGGGGGTTTACGCGGTCTTCGCGGCCCCAGACGAGCAGGACGCGTTGGCGTAGGCGGTAGGCGTCGCGCCAGAGGAGGCCGTCCTCGACCGACGATGCGAACGACTGGCCCAGCGAGCGCATGGCGGCCAGGGATTCCGGTGAAGAAGCGGCGGCGAAGCGGTCGTCGATCAGCTCGTCGGTGATCAGGGACTGGTCGTGGACCATGATGCGCAGGAACGCGGCCATGCGGTCGCGCGTGGGGGAAGCGGCGAAGCGGCCCAGCAGGCGCACGCCCTCCGTGGGGTCGGGTGCGAAGAGGTTCACGCTCAGGCCACCCGCGCCCGTCAGGACCAGGCGGCCGGCGCGCGAAGGGTGGTCCAGGGCCAGGCGTACGGCGGCGCCCGCGCCCAAGGAATTGCCGACGAAGTGGGCGCGCGCGATGCCGAGCGTGTCCATGAGGCCAACGATGGCGTCGGCGCTGTGGCGGAAGTAGTGGGGGTGCTCGGTGGGCTTCGACGACTGCCCGAAACCCGGCTGGTCGACGGCCAGCATGCGGTACACCTTGCCGAACTCGGGCAGGGTGCGTCCGAAATTGGACCACGCCGAGGCGCCCGGACCGCCGTCGTGGAGGAGGATCAGGGTTTCGGCATGCTCGGTGCCGGCTTCGTGGTAGTGCAGCGAGAGCCCACTCGGGACAGTAACGAAATTGCCCATCACACCATCGCATTCTCGACGGGCAGCCCGAAGGCGCCGGTGCCGAACATGACGTACGCGCGCTCGGCGTCGTTGGCGGCGTGGACGCGGCCGGCGTGCGCGTCGCGCCAGAAGCGCTGGATCGGGGTGCCGCGTTGCAGCGCGCGGCCGCCGGAGTTTTCGAAGAGGCGGTCGATCGCGGAGATCGCGCGGTCGGTGCCGCGGACCTGGTCGCGCCGCACGCGCAGCCGCGTGGAGAACGGCAGCTTTTCACCGCGGCACGCCAACTGGTACAGCTCGTCGATGTTGTGCGTAAGCTGCAGCCACGCGGCGTCGATCTCGCTGGCCGCCTCGGCGATGCGGATCCTGGCGAACGGATCGTCCTGCGCCTTCTCCCCCGCGTACGCCGCTCGCACGCGACGCCCTTGGTGCTCCACGTGCGCGTCGTACGTGCCCTGCGCCATGCCGATGATCGGTGCGGTGATCGTGCTCGGGTGCACCGAACCGTAGGGCAGCTTGTACAACGGCCCCGGGTTCACCTCCTGGCCCGGCGTCCGGCATTTGGACGTGGCCACAAAGGACAGTGCGCGGTGCGCGGGCACGAAGACGTCTTCCACCACAACATCGTTGGACCCCGTCCCGCGCAGGCCCACCGTGTCCCACACGTCCACAAGGGAATAGTCGGACAGCGGCAGCAGGTACGTGCAGAAGTCCACCGGCGCGCCGTCCGCGAACGCCGGCGCGCCCAGCAGCACCCACGTGCAGTGGTCGCAGCCGGACGAGAAGCTCCAGCGGCCCGACAGCCGGTAGCCGCCGTCGACCACCGTCGCCTTGCCCATCGGCGCGTACGACGACGAGATCCGCACGTCGTGGTCCTCGCTCCACACCTCTTCCTGCGCCCGCGCGTCGAACAGCGCCAGGTGCCACGGGTGGACGCCGAGGATGGACACGACCCAGCCCGTGGACCCGCACGCGCTCGCCACGAGCTTCACCGCGGTGTAGAACGTGACCGGGTCGGCTTCCAGCCCACCATACCGCTTCGGCTGCAGCAGGCGAAAGAACCCGGTCTCCTGCAACGCCTTGACGGACTCGACCGGCACGCGCCGCGCGTCCTCGGTCTCCTGCGCGCGTTCCCGCAGCACCGGGAGCAGGTCACGCACTCCCGTGATCACGGCAGGCAGCTCGCTCATCGGCCGTCCTCTCGTTCGACGAGACCAAGAATAGAACACGTTCTCGTTTTGTCGACGCGATTGGACTCCGGAGCACTGCTCTTCCCTGCCCGACGACCGGAAAACACGCAGTCGGCCAGCGACAGACCGCTCACGTAGGACCTGGAACAGATTCCCACCGCCGTCCGCCCCGCCGCGTACAGACCGCGAACGCCGGCCACCGCGCCGGTGTCCTCGTCGACCACGAGCCCGCCCAGCGTCAGCATCGGGCACGGGTAGCCGAGGCTCGGCTTCACGGACACGTCGATCAGCGAGAACGGTGGAGTGTCCAGCGGCCTCGCGAACTCCGCGGGCTTGCCCAGCGGATCCCGGCCTTGCCGATACGCGGCGTACGTCTCCCGCAACCCCTCCGGGCCGACACCGGCACGCCGGGGTATCGAGCTGGGATTGTCGGTGGGCGGGCGGGTCGCGGAGATGGACCGGATCTCGGCGTGGCGGTTCCTCACGCCGCCGGCCGCGTTCCTCGGCGGCTTGCTCGTGGACGTCGCCGGGCGCTGGATCATCGACGAATCCCGTTACGGCGCGGCGATCGGCGAGCGGATGATCACCGCGCACGGCGGACGGGGCTGGCTGCTCGTCGACGAGCCGGTGGTCGCCGAAGCTCGGCGGGACGGACGCAAGCAGGGGCAGTGGTTCGCGCGGTTGCAGCTGTGGCACCTCCTGGGCCGCGGGCGCGTCACGGGTGCTTCGTTGGAGGAAGTCGCGCGAACCGTCGTCGGCCGAAGTCCCCAGCGCAAGCCCGCCGCGGTACGCCGGTGCATGCCGGCGCACCAGCTCACGATTCGCGATGAACCCGCCCGCCGCGAGCACCACACTCCGGCGCGCGACGATCCGCACCTCACGCGAATACCGCTCTTCCAGCCGCTCCACGCGCCGGTGCAACGAGCGTCGAAGCGGTAGCACATAAAATCCCCGGCTTCGCGGCGTACGAAGCCAGCAATGCATGCCGACGCCGCGCCCAACGCCCCACTCGAGTTCCGCTGGGTGCCCGGCTACAGCGACTACCACCCCGAAGCCCCCGGCGGACGCGCCGCAGGCCGCTCCGTCGAACCGAAGCCGCTCGACGCGAAGCTCCTGGGTGACGACCTGGCTCGCCTGGAGCCGCCGTACAGCGCGCCGCCGCTCGGCGTCCCGATCACCCAGTCCGACTATCGCTGGCTGAGCCTGCTCCCCGCCACCCCCGCGGCCTCGCCCGCGTCGCCGAACTCGGCGCTCGCTGGTTCGCCGGGAGACTCCGCGGGCAGCAGCCGATCGCCATGGGGCAAGCGCTTGCGGCCGGGCTTTTCCTGGGGCTCAGGCGCGCCGGCGTCGACGTCCTCCTCGACGCCCCGCTCGTCGAGCTGACGACGGACGACGGCCGCGTCACCGGCGTCCGAACCACCGCCGGCGTCTTCCACGCCCGGCGCGGCGTGCTGCTCGCGTGCGGCGGCTTCGAGCACAACGAGGAGATGCGCACCAAGTACCAGCGCGCTCCGATCGGCACCGAGTGGACCGTCGGGGCCGCTGCCAACACCGGCGACGGCATCGCGGCCGGCCTGAAGCTCGGCGCGGCCACCGACCTCATGGACGACGCGTGGTGGGGCCCGTCGATCCCGCTCACCGGCGGCCCGTGGTTCGCCCTCGCCGAGCGGTCGAGGCCCGGCTCCCCCATGGTCAACGCGCGCGGCAGCCGGTTCGTCAACGAGTCCGCGCCCTACGTCGAAGCCGTCCACGCGATGTACGGCGAAGGCGACGGCCCCGCCGAGCACATCCCCACGTGGCTCGTGTTCGACCAGCGCTACAAGGACCGCTACCTGTTCACCGGCATCGGGCCCCGCCGGCCGCTGCCCGGCCGCTGGTACAAAGCCGGCATCGTCGCGAAGGCACCGACGATCGAAGAGCTGGCCACCAGCATCGACGTACCTCCCGAAGCCCTGCGAAGCACCGTCGAACGCTTCAACGGCTTCGCCCGCACCGGCGTCGACGAAGACTTCCACCGCGGGCGAAGCGCCTACGACCACACTACGGCGACCCGCGCAACCACCCCAACCCCAGCCTCGGCCCGCTGGCCAAACCGCCGTTCTACGCGGTGAAGATCGTGCCCGGCGACCTCGGCACCAACGGCGGGCTGCGCACCGACGAGCACGCCCGCGTGCTGCGCGAAGACGGCTCGGTCATCCCCGGGCTCTACGCGGCGGGCAACACCAGCGCGGCCGTGATGGGCCGCACCTACGCCGGACCCGGCGCGACGATCGGGCCCGCGATGGTGTTCGGCTACCTAGCGGCCGAGCGGCTCGCGACCGAAGATCGGACCGGCACGGGAGGCAGCCAGTGACGTCACCACCGCGAGAGACCGTCCGCACGATCGAACGCCGGCACGCCGCCCACACGCTTCGCCCGCGGCTGGCACTGCCTCGGCCTCGCCGGCACCCTCCGCGACGGGAAACCCCACGCCATCGAAGCGTTCGGCACGAAGCTCGTGGTCTTCGCCGACTTGTCGGGCCGGCTCAACGTGCTCGACGGCTACTGCCGCCACATGGGCGGCGACCTCACCCAGGGCTCGGTGAAGGGCGATGAGGTCGCGTGCCCGTTCCACGACTGGCGCTGGAACGGCGCCGGCAAATGCGTGTCGATCCCTTACGCCAAACGGGTTCCGCTTCGCGCGCGGACACGGTCTTGGCGCGTGCTTGAGGAGAACAAGCAGCTGCTCGTGTGGCACGACCCCGAAGGCAACCCGCCGCCCGACGACGCGGTGATCCCCCGCGTCGAGGGCGCGTTCAGCGACGAGTGGAGCAACTGGACCTGGGACTCGATCCTCATCGAGAACGCCAACTGCCGCGAGATCATCGACAACGTCGTGGACATGGCGCACTTCTTCTACGTCCACTACGCCTACCCCACGTACTTCAAGAACGTGTTCGAAGGCCACGTCGCCACGCAGTTCCTCAACACCAAGGGCCGCCCCGACATCGGGATGGCTTCGAACTACGGCGGCGAGGACAACCTGCTGCGCTCGGAAGCCTCGTACTTCGGGCCGTCGTACATGATCAACCACCTGGTGAACTCGTTCCAGGGCTTCGAGATCGAGAACGTGCTCATCAACTGCCACTACCCCGTCACGCCGACGTCGTTCGTGCTGCAGTGGGGGATCATGGTCAAGAAGCTGCCAGGATCTCCGATGAGCACGCGGACAAGATCGCCGCGCGGCTCGCGAAGGGCATCGGCGTCGGGTTCCTGCAGGACGTGGAGATCTGGAAGAACAAGACCCGCATCGACAACCCGTTGCTGTGCGAGGAAGACGGGCCCGTGTACCAGCTGCGCCGCTGGTACGAGCAGTTCTACGTGAACGCCGACGACGTCACCGAGGACATGACCCGCCGCTTCGAGTTCGAGGTCGACACCAGCAAGGCCAACGAGGCGTGGGCCGCTGAGGTGGCGGAGAACCTGGCGCGACAGCGCGCCGAGGCGGAAGAGGCAGGCGTGTGACGGCAGAGGTCACGGAGTTCCTCACCGCCGGGCTGCGGCCGCACGAGTGCCGCGGCTGCGGAACGTGCGTGCTGGTGAAGAAGAACAGCCTCGCGCACACGAGCATCCAGTGGACCACCGACGCTTCCCACAGCTGTCCCGTTTCGCCGCGCACGTGGCCGCCGGCCGGCATCCCGCGTTGCTCGACACGTGCGGGAAGCTGGCCGGCAGCATTGCCGACGCCGTGCGCGACGGGAGCCTCGCCGTGGCCGACGTGTCCCGCGACGGCAGCACGGTCGAGGTGGTGCGCGGTGGCTGACGTCGTGACGCTGACCGTCGCGGAGGTGATCGTCGAGACCGCCGACGCGCGCTCGATCGTGTTCACCATCCCGGAAGGACATCAAGCGGCCTTCGCCTACGCGCCCGGCCAGTTCCTCACGCTGCCGATCCCCAGCGACCGCACCGGGTCCGTCGCGCGGTGCTACTCGCTGTCGAGCGCGCCGTACGAAGGCCGGGTGCAGGTCACGGTGAAACGCACGGGCTTCGGCTCCGGCTGGGTGTGCGAAGAGCTGCGGGTCGGCGCGGAGATCGATGTGCTGCCGTCGGCCGGGGTGTTCGTGGCGTCCTCCTTGGACGACGACTTCCTGCTGTTGGCGGCGGGCAGCGGGATCACCCGGTGATGTCGATCCTGAAGTCGGCGCTGCGGCACGGCACCGGTCAGGTCGTGCTCGTCTACGCCAACCGCGACGAAGCGTCCGTCATCTTCGCCCGGGAGCTCGCCGAGCTCGTGACACAGCACCCGGACCGGCTCACCGTGGTGCACTGGCTCGAAAGCCTGCAGGGCCTGCCGTCCGCGCGCATGCTCGAAACCCTCGCCGCGCCCTACCGCGGCCACGACGCGTACCTGTGCGGGCCGGCGCCGTTCATGGCCGCGGCCAGGACCGCGCTGACCGAGCTCGGGGTGCCGCGCGAGCGAGTCCACGTCGAGCAGTTCCACTCCCTCACCGGGAATCCGTTCGAGCAAACACCCGAGCCTGAAGCCGCCGGCGACGAGACGGCCCGGCTCACCGTCGATCTCGATGGCGAGACGCGCACCGTCGCTTGGCCCCGGCAGCGGAAGCTGCTCGACCACCTGCTCGCCGAGGGTCTCGACGCGCCTACTCGTGCCGCGAAGGCCAGTGCAGCGCTTGCGCGTGCCGCCTTGTGTCGGGTGAGGTGAAGATGCTGAACAACGAAGTGCTGGACGCCGAAGATCTCGCCGATGGGATCGTGCTGGCCTGCCAGTCGCTGCCCGTCACCGACGAGGTGTCGGTCAGCTACGAATAGCCGAAAACCAAGGAGACTCCGTGCCCATCGACCCCGCGCTCGCGAGCGGTGCCGACCTCGGCGAGGTGCGGTTCGCCTGGACGCCGTCCGACGTGCTGCTCTACCACCTCGCGCTGGGCGCGGGCGCCGATCCGGTCGACGAGCGCGAGCTGCGCTACGCCTACGAGCAGGACCTGCGCGTGATCCCCACGTTCGCCACCGTCGCGGTGAACCTGCGCACGTTCACCCCGCCCGCGCTGAAGTTCCCGGGCGTGGACATCGACCTCGCGAAGGTGTTGCACGGCACGCAGGAGATCGAGCTGCACCGGCCCATCCCCGTCGACGGCGAAGCGGTGGCGCGCACCCGCATCACCGACGTGTTCGACAAGGGCAAGGCCGCGGTTCTCGTGCAGGAGACCACGGTGTCCGACACCCAGGACGATCCACTGTGGACGGCTCGTTCCGGCATCTTCGCCCGCGGCGAAGGCGGGTTCGGCGGCGACCGCGGGCCGTCGCGGAAGCTCGCGTGGCCCGAGCGCGAGCCCGACGCCGTGCTCGACACCCCGACGCTGCCCCAGCAGGCGCTTTTGTACCGGCTGTGCGGCGACCGCAATCCGCTGCACGCCGACCCCGCGTTCGCGAAGGCCGCCGGGTTCGACCGCCCGATCCTGCACGGCCTGTGCACCTACGGCGTGGTCGCGAAGGCGCTCACCGACGCGTTCCTCGACGGCGACCCCACGCGGATCCGCTCGTTCGGGACGAAGTTCGCCGGCGTGGTCTTTCCGGGCGAACCGCTGCGCACGCGCGTGTGGCGCGAGAGCGACCGGCTGCTGGTGACCACCACCGCTCCGGAGCGTGACGACACTCCTGTGCTGTCCGACACAGTGCTCGTGCCGCGCTGAGCCGACCGCCAGTATTACGGTGTCGGAAAGGACACCGGAACAGGGACGGGACGGCGGATGGCGGACGAGCACGCTCTCGGTCAGCACAGCGGCACCTTCTTCGTGGTCCGCGGACCGGTGGAGCCGGGTGACAAGCGCGGCCGGGAGCTGGGCTTCCCCACGGCGAACATCGCGCTGCGCAACCAGAGCGGGCAGGTCGGCGACGGTGTCTGGGCCGGCTGGGCCGAGCGCGCGGACGGCACGCACGTGGCCGCCGCCGTGTCCGTCGGGCGCCGCCCCACCTACTACGGCGCCGACGGCTACCGGCTCGTCGAAGCGCACCTGCTCGATTTCAAGGGCGACCTCTACGGCGAGACGCTCACGGTGTGGCTCGGCGCGCACCTGCGCGAGCAGCAGAGGTACGACTCCGGCGAGGAGCTGATCGCGGCCCTCGACCGCGACGTCGCCGCCACGCGCAAGTGGATCGAGGAGAACCCGGTGAGCGAGCTGCCGGACCTCGGCACGCCCCCGCCCGACGGCGAAGTGCGCCGAATCGGCTGAACCGGCCACACTCCGTCACACCGCAGCGAGCAGCAGGTACCCCATACCCGCACCCATCACCGCGCGGCACACCGTGCGCGAGGTCAGCCCGGGTGCGGCCGCGCCGCGCGTGCGCACCGCGATCACTCCCGACCGTGCTGCGTCGGCCACGAAGTACACCGCGCCCAGCACGGCGAGCAGCGGTACCGCGAGCCGGGCGTCCATTGAGGACATCGTGAGCCACGGGCCGTGGACCATGCCGTCGTGGGGCATCGCGGTCACCATGTACAGCATCGCGGCCGCCGACAGCGCGTGGTGGCCGCAGCCTGAAGCGTGCGCCGCGTGCGCCTGACCCCGCCCGCGCCACCAGGCGAACCCGAACCAGGCCGCCGTGAGCACGAACACTGCCTGCCAGCCCGCCGCGGGGATCGGGCCGCCGACGGGCGAGAGCATCGCTACCATAGCGACCACGAGCAGCAGCTCGGCGAGGTCGGCGTGGCGCAGGCCGTGGCCCAGCCGTGCGTAGTCGAGTCGCACGAGCCGCAGCACGCACGGCAGCGCGAGCACCGCGAAGACCGCGGTGAGCAGCCACGCCACCAGCACCGGTGCACTCATGGCGAGCCCGCGAGGACGGTGGATCCGGACATCGTCGTGCCTGCTTTCACGCTGCGTCGCTGATCTCCGCTCCACGGTGACATTCCACGGCGGGTGAGCACCAGCCAGCAAAGAGGTGAAAGCCGTTGCCCCACAAGAATTACCGCCCTTGTGGAGCTACCCGTACGGGGCCAGGGTATGGGTCGCGCTCAGTGACGAGTCAAGACCAGTCCACTGGTGGGGACGCCGGTGCCCGCGGTCACCAGCACCGTCTCGGCGTCGCGCACCTGGTTCACGGCCGTGCCGCGGATCTGGCGCACGGCCTCGGCGATGCCGTTCATGCCGTGGATGTAGGCCTCGCCGAGCTGCCCGCCGTGCGGGTTGAGCGGCAGCGCGCAGTCCGGCGTCAGGGTGTCGCCGGCGATGAAGTCCTTCGCCTCGCCACGGCCGCAGAAGCCGAGCTCCTCCAGCTGCATCAGCACGTACGGGGTGAAGTGGTCGCAGAGCCCCGCGACGTCCACATCGGACGGTCCGAGCCCCGACCGTGCCCACAGCTGCCGGCCCACCACACCCATCTCGGGCAGCGCGGCGAGGTCGTCGCGGTAGTAGCTGGTCATCACGTACTGGTCCGGCCCGCTCCCCTGGGCCGCCGCGGCGACCACGGCCGGCGCGTGACGCAGGTCGAGCGCGCTCGACGCTCGTGACCACCAGCGCCACCCCGCCGTCGCTCTCCTGGCAGCAGTCGAGCAGGTGCAGCGGTTCCGCGACCCAGCGCGACGCCTGGTGCTCGGCGAGCGTGATCGGCCGGCCGTGGAACCACGCCGCCGGGTTGGTCGCGGCGTGCGCGCGATCCACCACCGCGACGCGGCCGAAGTCCTCGCTCGTGGCGCCGTAGTCGTGCAGGTAGCGGCGCGCGATCATGGCGACGGTGGCGGCCGGCGTCGCCATGCCCATCGGGTAGTGGAACGCATTGTCCACACCGGACGAGTTCACCTGCGTCGCCGCGGCGGCCGACACGCGGCCGAAGCGCTGTTCGGAGCGTTCGTTGAAGGCCCGGTACACCACCACGACGTCGGCGACACCGGTGGCCACGGCCATCGCGGCCTGCTGCACCGTCGCGGCCGCGGCGCCGCCGCCGTAGTGGATGCGGCTGAAGAAATTTGAGCTCCGGGATGCCGAGCTCGCGGGCCAGCGCGATCTCCGCGGTGCCGTCCATCGTGAACGACACCAGTCAGTCCACTTCGGACGCCGACAGGCCGGCGTCGGTCAGCGCGTGCGTCACGCATTCGGCCGCCAACCGGAGTTCGCTGCGACCCGAATCCTTGGAGAACACCGTGGCCCGATTCCGGCGATCGCCGCCGCGCCCGCCAACGTCACGGCGCACCACCAGGCAGGGCGAGGGAGAGCGCGCCGGTCAGGTGTTCGCCCAGGCTGCCGGTGGCGGACACGGCGAGCTCGACGTCGTCGCCGGAGCGGGAGACGACCTGACCGGTGAACGTGAGCCTGTCCCCCGCGTAACACGGCACGCCGAGGCGGATCTTGATCGAGCGGATCAGTGCCTCGGGCCCGGCCCACTCGCTCACGAACCGTTGCACGAGACCGGTGTCGGTGAGGATGTTGAGGAAGATGTACTTCGAACCCCGGGCGAGGGCGGCGTCGCGGTCGTGGTGCACGTCCTGGAAGTCGCGGGTCGCGAGCGCGGTGCTGACCACGAACGTCGTCGTCGCCTCGATCCGCAACGACGGCACGACCTCACTCATCGTGCCACCCGCCACGCCGGCAAGGTCAGCTCGTCGTCCACCCGCACGAACGCGGCGACCACCGGCAGCCCGACCCGCACCTCGTCCGGCGCCGCGTCGAGCAGCTCCGCCATCACGCGCACGCCTTCCTCCAGCTCCACCAACGCCACCACGAACGGCAGCCGCTTGCCCGGCACCGGCGGGTGGTGGTGCACGACGTAGCTGTAGACCGTGCCGCGCCGCTCGCGACGACGTAGTCCGGTGTCGCCGCCAGCGAGCCGTCGGGCGACATCGGGCCCGGCGGGTGCCGCAGCGTGTCGCCCCACCGCTGGATGCGCAGCTCGCCGTCGGACAGCCGGCCCAGAAGAACTCCGTGTCCCGGCTGATCACCGGCCCCAGCACGGGCGCCGGTGGTTCGGAAACGGCCGCGGGCCGGAACTTCAGCACTCGGAACACCATGTCCGCCACCGGCTCGCCGTCCACGGTCCACGACGGCCGCGTGGTCACGAACCAGCCCTCACCCAACGCGGTACGCTTCGGCCCGGCGACGTCCAGCAGCTCCGTCGTGGCCGCGACGCGCTCCCCCGGCCGCAGATAGCGGTGGTAGGTCTGGTCGGAGTTCGTCGCGACGAACGACGTGTACCCGGCTTCGTCGAGCACCGCCATGATCGCGCCCATCGGGTCGTCGTCCGCGCGCCCGCCGTGCAGCCCCGCCATCGTCCACACCTTGCGCCATCGCCGCGGCGCCACCAGTCCCTTGTGGACGGAAGCCGACGCGACCGCGGGATCGACGTAGACGGGATTGGCGTCCCCGATCGCCTCCACCCAGTTGTTCACCATGGCCTGGTTCACCGGATCCCGCGCGAGCCGCGGCACGCACGGTCCCGCGGCGGCGATCTTCGCGGCGGCTTCCTCGATCGTCGTCATCGCGGCACCCTCGGCAGTCCCAGCCTGGCGGAGGCGATCAGCTTGCGCTGGATTTCGCTGACGCCCCCGCCGAACGTCAGCACCAGGTTGCGTTTGGCCAGCACGTCGAGCCACTCGGCGAGCTCGGCCGTCTCCGGGTCGGCGAGGTCGCCGTGGCGCCCCACGAGCTCTTCCAGCAGCCGCCCGATCCGCTGGATGCGCTCGGAGGCGAACACCTCCGTCGCCGACGCGTCGGCCACCGCGACCGGGCCCGTCCCCGAAGCAACCTGCCCGTCGAGCAGCTCGTTCACGCGCGCCACCGCGAACGTCTCGGCCAGCACCGCGCGCACGTCCGGCAGGTCGAGCAACGGCAGGCCGTCCGGGTGCGGCGCGCGGCGGCCCACGCCCACACGCGGTCGTGCAGGCCGCCGATCCGCCCGGCCGGGCCGAGCATCACGCGCTCGTGGTTGAGCTGCGTGGTGATCAGCCGCCAGCCCTCGTTCTCGCGGCCCACCAGCAGGTCCGCCGGCACGCGGACGTTCTCGTAGTAGGTGGCGTTCACGTGGTGGGCGCCGTCGCAGGTGATGATCGACGTCCACGAGTAGCCGGGGTCGCACGTGTCGACGACGAGGATCGAGATGCCCTTGTGCTTGGGCGCGTCGGGCGAGGTCCGCACGGCGAGCCAGATGTAGTCCGCGTCGTGGCCGCCGGTGGTGAAGATCTTCTGGCCGTTAACCATGTACTCGTCGCCTTCCCGGACCGCGCGGGTCCGCAGCGAAGCCAGGTCCGTGCCCGCCTCGGGTTCGGTGTAGCCGATGGCGAAGTGGATCTCGCCCGCGAGGATCCGCGGCAGGAACCGCGCCTTCTGCTCCTCGGTGCCGAATTCCTGCAGCGTCGGGCCCACCGTCTGCAGCGTCACCGACGGCAGCTGCACGTCGGCGCGCGCGGCCTCGTCCACGAACAGGTGCTGCTCGGTCTCGCCGAACCCCTGGCCGCCGTAGCGCTTCGGCCAGCCGACGCCGAGCTTGCCGTCGCGGCCCAGGCGCCGCACGACCTCGCGGTACACCCGGCCCGTGGCGCTCCCGCAGCAGCACCCGGTGTTCCTCGGGCGTCAGCAGGCCCGCGAAGTACTCCCGCAGCTCGGTGCGCAACGTCTGCTGCGCGGCCGTCAGCTCGATGTGCGTGCTCACCCGGCCACCCGCTCCCCCAGCCGGCCCAGCCGGTGCGCGGCGCCGCCGATCGCCCGGCCGAGGTCCTTCACCGCCGAGGAGTAGCGGTGCAGCGGGTACTCGCGGTCGACGCCGAGGCCGCCGTGCAGGTGGTGGCACGTCGCGAGAGCGGCAGGCGCCTGGTCGGTGAGCCAGTAGGCGGCGACGTCGAGCTCCGTGTCGGCGTCGAGGCCCGCCGCCAGCCGCCACCCGGCCGACGTCGCGGCCAGGTGCACGGTCCGGGCGGCCACGTAGACGTCGGCGATCTGCTGGGCCACGGCCTGGAACGCGGCCAGCGGACGGCCGAACTGCGTGCGTTCGGCAAGGTGGCGCGTGGTCAGGGCGAGCGCGCCGGCCAGCAGCCCGTCGCCGAGCGCCAGCGCGCCCGCGAGCGCGAACCGGTGCAGCGTGGCGACGGCGTGGCCGGGCGAGCGGTCGCGCAGGAACTCCGTGTCGGCGAGCCGCACCCCGGCCAGCCGCACGGGGTACTCGGGTGAGCCACCGGAGCTGGGCGTGCGGACGAGATCGACGCCGTCGGCGCACGGTCGATCAGCGCCACGGCGGTGCCACCCGGCAGCGCGACCGGGGTGAGGATCCGCGTGGTGTCCGCGGCATACGGCACGCCCGTCTTCACGCCGGTGAGCTGCCACACACCGTCGGCGGCCTCTCCGACGGTGTCGGGAACGGTCGTGAGCGGCGCGGACGGCTCGTGCAACGCGGCGCGGCAGCCGCGCGGCCGGCTTCGGTCAGCACGGGCGGCGACCTCCGCGAAGCCGAGCCCGTCGCCCCCGAGGTCCGCGGGCAGTGCGAGCGCGAGCAGCCCAGCGCCGGCCAGCGCGCGCCACTGCTCTGCCGCGTCGGCGGATTTGCCGAGCACCCTTGCGGACAGCGCGGTGGTCTCGGCCTGCGTATCGTCTGGGGTGAAGTCCACGCCGGTCCCTCCCTCCGGATGGCCGTCACAAGTGGAACACGTTCTAGTCTTAACCGGAAGGGGCGGGCTCGGCAACCCCCGGTGGCCTCGGCAACCGGGTACGCCAGAAGCGGAACAGGCCGTCGAGCGAAGAGGGGTGCCGAGTCGACGTGGGTGCGGAACAGGTTCTCCTAGGCGCGCTCAGCGACGTCGGCTGGCAGGCGACCCGGAAGGTGGCCACGATCCCGCCCACGGCCGGGGTGCCGGACCCGGAGCCGCTTTCACTGCCGGGCCGCGGCCAGACCGTGGTGGTCGACGTCGGCCCGCGCCAGGCACCCGCGATCATCCTGCTGCACTCCGTGGCCTGCACCGGCCTGCTGACCTGGTACCCCGTGCTGGACCGGCTTTCCGCGCACTACCGCGTGGTCGTGTTCGACCAGCGCTGGCACGGGCAGGGCATTCGCTCCCACGAGTTCACGCTGCAGGACTGCGCCGACGACGTCGTGGCGGTGGCCGACGCGCTCGGCATCGACCGGTTCATGATCGCCGGCTACTCGATGGGCGGCATGGTAGGGCAGATGGTCGCCTATCAGCAGCGCGAGCGCGTGAGCGGGCTCGTCCTGTGCTCCACGGCGAGCTACTTCCGCCGCGGCGTACGCCAGCGCGTGGCACTCGACCTGTTCGGACGCACGCTGCAGCTCATGCGCGACCAGGCCAAGATCGGCCTCGTCCCCGGCGACCCGCGCCGCGAACGGCTCGCGCGCCTGGAAGACCACCGGTGGGCGCTCGCCGAGTTCCGGTCCACGAGCCCCTGGGCCATCGCCGTCGCGCTCGACGAGATCGGCCGCTTCGACTCCGCGCCGTGGCTGCACACGCTGCGCGTGCCGACGTCGGTGGTCGTGACCAGCCGCGACGGCTTCATCGCGCCGGCGCACCAGCGGTCACTGGCCCGGCGCATCCCGGGCGCGGCGACGTACGAGATCCCCGCCGGGCACACGGCGTGCGTGCTCGCAGCGAACCAGTTCGTGCCGGCACTGATGGCGGCGTGCACATCGGTGCACGCGGCGATCGCCGACGAGGAAACCGGCCGGGTGCGCGAAGAAGAACCCGACTCGGCATGAAGATCAGTAGCTGGAAACCAGGTCCGCGGGGCTGAGGGAGATCCGGTAGGGCACCTCGAGGTGCACGGTCTCGTCGCCGGTGGCCTCGGCGTCGAGCACGAATTCGGTGCCCTCCAGGCGAAAACAGCTGAGCGTGGGCTCTCCTGGTTCGATCACCCAGTAGAACGGGCAGCCGGCCGCGGCGAGGCGGGCGGGTTTGAGGTGGCGGTCGATGTAGCGGCTGGACGGGGAAACGACCTCCACCGCGAGCACCGGCACGCCCACGAGCGCGCGCTCGGTGAAGGTCTCGCGCCGGCCGACCACCACGTCGGGGATCATCACGGTGAACTCGTCGAGCACGACGTCGACCGGTGCGGGGAGCACCTCGCAATCCGCGGGGCACACCGGGCTGAGCGCCGCGAGCAGGCGCGCGACGACCCTCTGGTGCAGCGGACGCGGGGACGGGCTCACCAGAAGCGTCCCGTCCACCAGTTCGTATCGATGGCGTTCATCCGTGATCGCCTCCAGGTCCCGACGGGTGAGACGGTCGCCGTGTGCGAACGACGGGACTGTCATCATGCTGCCCCCAGGACGGGCCGATCGGAAAACGACTAGGCCAGCGTAGACGGGCACACGCCGCAGCGCGAACCGTCCTCCTTCGAGCGGGAAACCCGGGCGGCCTATTCGTCCGCGCACCGTCCGGCGCTCGCCATCACGCAGGGTCACGAAAACGCGGAGAAACAGACCCGGACAGCCCAGGAGAACCCCCTTCGACAGGGCCGTTCGAGTTATGTGAGCGAATTCCCAAAATGGCCATTCCAGGTAGGGTAATACGACACCAATGGATTACCCGTTAGACTTCTGAGCTGGGCCGAAACCGATCTTTCGCGATGCCGTAAACGTCCCCCGTCCCGCGCCACATCACGTTATCATTGCGCGATCCGCCAATGCGGGAAACCCCGAGTAAGGTGAACTTCACCATTCCGCATCACGTTCGCTCTGCGTGATTAACCGGATGGACAAGAAAATCACGCATTCTGACTCGACCTTCGCACGCGTCAGCACACTTCGGTGGTGGTCATGCCTGCCCCGTCCGCACCCAGCCGACCCGTCTCCCTCTTCCGCCTCGACGGCACCGGCGCCGAGTCCGACCTGCTGGTGTCGCTCAAGCCCGAGCAGGTCACCACCGACACGACGGTGGACCTCTCCGGCACACGCGCGCGGCTGGTCGCCGGCGCGTTCCACACGGAGATCCCGCAATGGCTTCCGCACGCGAGCGCGTTGACCGGCAGCGAACTCGACCTCTCCTCCACGTTGCCGTTCGCCGTGCTGCTCGTGCCGCGTCCACCTTGGACATACGCGGTGTCCTGGGGCTCCGGGCACCTCGTGCTCAACGACGAGTACGTGGAGCAGGGTTTCGGGCTGCTGTTCGGGATTCGCCGCCTCGACCCGTTCGACCTCGGGCTGGTGTCGAGCGCCGCGCTCGACGTCTCGGCACGCGCCACGCAAATCTCGATCCCGGGCGGTGGCGAGCTTTCCGCGTTCCGGCTGGAGCCCTACGGGGACCTCGTGAACCGGCTGGCCGGCTCGGCGGACCTGACCGACCTCACCTACGGGCGCGTGACCGGCAAGCGCTACCGGATCCGCGTCGGCAACTCCCTCTACGTGCCGCTTGCGAAGGAACCACAGGCTTTTCTCGCGGATCTCGACGCCGTCGGCGCGGTGGTGGACGAACCCGACGCGTCCTCGGCGCTGCGGTTCGTGGCGCAAACGCGGCCGCTCGACCGCCACCACCGGCTCGTGCCGACGCTGGAGGCGCGCCTGGCCGAAGCGCTCGGCGGCGACACCGACGCGTCACTCGGCCTGGCGTGGCCCGCGACCGCGGTGAACGACGCCGAGAACGCCGGCTCGTTCCGCATCACCGGCCTCGGCTCCGGCGGGCCATTGCACGTCGAGTCGCGCCTGGAGCTGGAACACCTCACCGGCCGCCTCGCGCAACTGCCCGAGGACAAGCGGGTGAAGGCCCTGCGCGCCGGGCACGTGGTGACGTGCGCCGACGAGGCCGGCGAGGAGGAGACCGGATCACCGGTGCAGGTCGCGAAGTGGCTCGTGTTCGAGACGACGATCGGGCACACGCGCTACGTGTTCCACCAGGGCCGCTGGTACCGCATCGGCGAGACGTACGTGGAGCAGATGCGCGAGCAGGTCTCGCAACTGCTCGCGCGCAAGTACGAGTGGCCGGACCTCACGTGGAAACCCACCGGCGAGCCCGACGACGAGAACCGCTACTGCCGCCAGGTCGCCACGCTCGACGGGTACGTCTGCCTCGACCGCGACACCGCGACCACGCCGCTGCACCCGCGCTTCGAGCTGTGCGACCTGCTGGGCCCGCGCAACGAACTGATCCACGTGAAGTGGCTTGGCCGGGCGACGGCCGCCAGCCACCTCTACACCCAGGCGCTCGTGTCGGCCGAGGCGCTGCACGACGAGCCGGAAGCGTTGGCACAACTGGCCGAGAAGGTGTCCACATCGGACGACGGACGCGTGCTGACCGAGGCGCCGGACACCGTCGTGCTCGCCGCCGCCGGCCGCGCGTGGAACGTCGACGAGCTGTTCACCCTGTCGCAGGTCGCGCTGCTGCGCCTCGACCGGGCGGTGCGCAGCCTGCAGGCGACGCTGAAGTTCGCCGATATCCCTTACGTGGCTAAGAAGAAAACCACAGCGCAGCCCGCGAAACGCCGCCGGAAGGCGTGCCGCGGTTAGGCTGACCGCCGAACCCCGACGGCAAGGACGGTACGGCTGTGACTCCTGATCCCGAGATCCGTGCCCGGATCGAAGAGCACTGGCGGGCTTCCGAGCGCGGGGACATCGACGTCGAGCACGCGATCTACGCCGCCGACGCGATCCTGGACTACCCGCAGTCCGGCGAACGGTTCCGCGGCCGCGACCGCATCCGCGCGCAACGCGGCGGCCACCCGGCCGAGCGGCACTTCACCATCAGCCGCATCACCGGCAGCGGTGACCTCTGGGTCAGCGAATGCGTGATCACCTACGACGGCGCGCCCACCCGTTCGGTGAGCGTCATGGAGTTCACCGACGGCTTCGTCACGCACGAGACGCAGTACTTCGCCGACCCGTTCCCCGCGCCCGAGTCGCGGGCGGCGGTGGCGGAACGGATGCCCGACTAGGCCGGTGAGGCCTTCAGCAGCTCCGTCATCGCCTCGGGCAGGGCCTCGGCCAGTGGCCACAGGTCCTTCACGAGTTCCTTGGCGCCGAGCAGGCCGACGCCGACCTTGCCCTCGTAGGAGAAGACGGTGATGTTGAGCCCGGCGCCGTGGAAGACCGGGCCGAGCGGGTACAGGCCGGTGACGCGGGCGCCGAGCAGGTAGAGCGGCATCGGCGGGCCGGGCACGTTGGAGATGATCAGGTTGTGCACCACCGGGTGGCGCTCGGCCAGCCGCAGCGAGGAGTAGGCGCGCACGCCGAGGCCGAACGCCGTGGCCGGGGAGAACTGGGCCCAGTCGGCGAGCATGTCGGCGTCGATGTCGTAGTGGTGGTCCTTGGACAGGCGGTTGGCCTCGGCGAGCAAGAACACGCGCGCGGCCGGGTCACCCAGGTGGGTGGGCAGCGAGGCGAAGAACGCGGACACCTTGTTGCTGCCGTGGTCGCGTTCGGTGCGCTCGTGCACGGACACCGGCACGGTCGCCACCAGCGGGTCTTCCGGCAGCTCGCCGCGGCCGAGCAGGAACTGCCGCAGCGCGCCGGAAACGAGCGCCAGCACCACGTCGTTGACCGTGACGCCGAAGGCATTCTTCACGCGCTTCACGTCGGCGAGGTCGACCTGGGCGTAGGCGACGCTGCGGTGGCCGGTGATCGTGCCGTTGAGCGACGTGCGGGGCGCGGTGAACGGGACCGGCATCCCCTTGCCGCGCAACGTCTTGCCGAGCCAGCGGGGCACGAGCTCCACCAGTTCCGGCAGCAGCTTCGCCATCTCGAACGGGCGGTGCACGAGTCCTTCCACGCTTTCGCGCAGGATCTCGACGCGCGTGGGCAGGCCGCTGTTGTGCTGCTTGTCCCGCGGGATTTCCGGCAGCGGCGGCTCCGGCTCGAGGCCGGCGAGGTAGGTGATCAGGCTGGCGCCGCCGACGCCGTCGATGCTCGCGTGGTGCATCTTGATGAGCACCGCGATGCCACCGTTGGACAAGCCCTCGATCACGTAGAACTGCCACAGCGGGTGCGCGCGGTCGAGCTGCTGGCCGGCGATGTGGGCGCACAGCTCGGCCAGCTCACGGTCGTCGCCGGGGGCCGGCACGCCGATGCGGTGCAGGTGGTTGTCGAGGTCGAAGTCCTCGTCCTCGACCCACACCGGGTGGCTGAGGTTCCAGAGTGGATTGTGCAGTTTGCGGCGGAATTCCGGAATCAGCGCGACGCGCTCGGCCAGCCTTCGCTGTAGCTCGGCGAACGAGTAGCCGCCGGGGACGGTGGACCCGTCGAGCGTGAGCAGCCCGCAGACGTGCAAGACCTGCGCAGGGGTCTCCAGGTAGAGGAAACTCGCATCCAGGCCGCTCAGTCTCTGCATGTCGTCAGGGTAAATCAGAACCGCGGACGGGGCGGGGCGCGGCGGTAGCATCGGGAGGGTGAAACCGGCCTTCCTCGCTCGCCGGGCCACGCAGCTCGGCCTCACCGCCGTGGCCCTGCGCCCGCCGCGAAACCGCCTTACGTCGATCCCCGTGTTCTTCACCGCCTGGCTCACCGACGAGCTCGCTCCGCAGCTGCTGGCACTCACCGCGTTGGACACCGCGCAGCACATCGCGCGGCACGGGCGGCGGTCGTCGAAGGCCGGAGTCGCCTTGGCCGCGCTGTCGGCCGCCGGGCTGGGCGCGCTCGTGGCGACGGCGCAGAAAGCCCGCGGCGAGGTCGAGTCGGCGCTCACCGAGGCCTTCGGCCCGGACTACTCCGAGCGGCTGGCGCACCCGCCGAGCCCCCGCGACCTGGCGACGCCGTGGGGTCAGCTGGCGCTGCCGTTTCGCGGCGGCCACGACCCGGAGGTCGTGCGCGAGCGGAACATCCCCTACGCCCCGGGCGGCAAGCGGTTCCTGCTCGACGTCTTCCGGCCGGCGAAGCCGGTGACCGGCGCGCCCGTGCTGCTGCAGATCCACGGCGGCGCCTGGACGATCGGCACCAAGGACGAGCAGGGCCAGCCACTGATGCGCCACCTCGCGCGCTGCGGCTGGGTATGCGTGGCGATCAACTACCCGCTCGCGCCCGCCCACCGCTGGCCCGCGCATGTGGAGGCCGCGAAGCGCGCGCTGGTGTGGATCCGGTCGAACATCGCTTCGTACGGCGGGGATCCGGGCTTCGTGGCCGTGACGGGCGGCTCGGCCGGCGGGCACCTCGCCGCGCTGCTCGCGCTGAGCCAGAACGACCCGGCCCTGCAACCGGACTTCCCCGACGCCGACACCAGCGTGCAGGCGTGCGTGCCGCACTACGGCGTGTACGACATCGCGGCCACCAGCGGCGCGGCCGAGAGCCAGTACCGCTTGGAGAGCCTGCTGGCCCGCCGCATCTTCTCCCCCGACCGCGACCCGGTGACCTACCTCGACGACTACGTGGCCGCGTCCCCGCTCGACCGCGTCTCCGACTCGGCGCCACCGTTCTTCGTGATCCACGGCCGCAACGACTCGCTCGTGCCCGTCGAGGAGGCCCGCGAGTTCGTGGCCCGGCTGCGCGCGGCGTCCAAGCAACCCGTCGCCTACGCCGAACTCGCGGGCGCGCAGCACGCGTTCGACATCTTCCCCTCGATCCGCAGCGCCCACGTGGTCCGGGGCGTGGAGCGGTTCCTCGACCACACCTACCGGGCGTGGGCCGCGGCGGACCGGTAGTTCAGGGTTCGAGCGGGGTGTTCGGGTCCGCGAGCCGGACGGCGTCGAGCGGGCCTTCGCCGCAAGTGAGGGCCCGGGCGCTGACCTGCCGCCGTCCGCCGACGCCCTCTCCCCGCGGGCAAGGCGCGCGCCCTCGCGGCCCTGCGGACACAGCAACGGCCCCCACACTCCGGCCTTCCGACCATCGCGTGAGGGCCGCCGCACGGCGAGAAACCTCAGGGTTCAAGCGGCGCGTTCGGGTCCGCGAGCCGGTCGGCGTCGATCGGGCCTTCGGCGCGGATGAGGGCCTTGAGCTGGTCGCCGACGTCCCAGACGTTGACGTTCATGCCGGCCAGCACGTGGCCGTCGCGGAGCCAGAAGGCGATGAACTCGCGCGCCTCGACGTCACCGCGGAAGACGACGCGGTCGTAGGCGCCCGGGTCGACGTGGCCGTGGTACTCCATGCCCAGGTCGTACTGGTCGGTGTAGAAGTACGGGAGCTCGTCGTAGGTGGCGTCCTGGCCGGCCATCGCGGCGGCGGCGACGGCGGGCTGGTTGAGGGCGTTGGCCCAGTGCTCCACGCGCACGTGCTTGCCGAGCAGCGGGTGCAGCGCGGAGGCGACGTCGCCGGCGGCGAAGACGTCCGGGTCGGTGGTGCGCAGGGACGAGTCGACCACCACGCCGTTGTCCACGGCCAGGCCCGCGGCCTGCGCGAGCTCGACGTTGGGCGCGGCGCCGACAGCGACGAGCACTGCGTCGGCCTCGACCACGGTGCCGTCGTCGAGCCGGACGCCCGTGGCCTTGCCACCGTCGGTGGTGATGGCCTCGACGTGCACGCCGAGGCGCAGGTCGACGCCACGGGCGCGGTGCAGGTCGGCGAAGACCGTGGCGACCTCGCGGCCCAGCACGGCCAGCAGCGGCAGCTCCGCGACCTCCAGCACGGTCACCTCGGCCCCGGCCTCCCGCGCGGCGGCCGCGACCTCCAGGCCGATCCACCCCGCGCCGATCACGGCCAGGCGCGTGCCGGCGGTGAGCGTCTCCTTGAGCTTCGCGGAGTCGCCGAGGCGGCGCAGGTAGTGCACGCCCTCGGCGTCGGCGCCCGGGATCGGCAGGTGCCGCGGGCTCGAGCCGGTGGCCAGCAGCAGCTTGTCGTAGCCCACGGTCTCGCCGCCCTCGAGGCGGACCACGTGGTTGTCACGGTCGATGGCGGTGGCCGTGGCGCCCAGGCGCAGGTCCACGTCGTGCTCGGCGTACCAGCCCTCCTCGTGCACGAACACGCTGTCGCGCTCGGCCTTGCCGGCGAGGAAGTCCTTGGACAGCGGCGGGCGCTCGTAGGGCCGGTCGGCTTCGTCGCCGATGAGCGTCACCCGTCCGGCGAACCCCTGGGTCCGCAGTGCCTCAGCGGCCTTGGCGCCGGCCAGGCCCGCGCCGACGATGACAAAACCCTGCTCTGGCAAAGGAAACAACTCCTTTATGCGTTGACGCCCGTGAGTGCGAAGAACTCCTGGCGGGAGCGGGCATCCTCCCGCAACGTGCCCAGCAGTGTCGAGGTGACGGTGCTGGAGCCGGTGGCCTGCACGCCGCGCAGCGTCATGCACGTGTGCTCGGCCTCGATGACCACGCCGACTCCCTTCGGGCTCAGCTGCTCGCCCAGCCAGCCCGCGACCTGCTTCGTGAGCCGCTCCTGCACCTGCGGCCGGCACGCGAAGTGCTCGACCACGCGCGCGAGCTTCGACAGGCCGAGGATGCGGTCGCCCGGCAGGTAGCCGACGTGCGCGACGCCCGTGAACGGCAGCAAGTGGTGCTCGCACACCGACCGTACGGGGATGTCGCGGGCCAGCACCAGCTCGTCGTAGCCCTCGTCGTTGGGGAACGTGGTGAGGTCGAACGAGCGGGGCGTGAAGAGCTCCGCGTACGCGCGCGCCATGCGCTCGGGCGTGCCCTGCAGGCTCTCCGTGTCCAGGCTGACGCCGAGCGCCCGCAGGAAGTCGCCGGCGGCGCGCGCGGCGGCGGCGAGGTCGATGCCGGGGTCGGGTTCGTGGACGACGTGCAGAGCAGAGCCGGAGCGCATGGGGACCCCTCGGGGTTCGGCGGTTTTTCGTACATGATTATTGGTCTTATTGTCGGTCTCGGTCAAGGTGACCAGTTCAACAGGGTGAACTGACACTTGCGGACACCTTCATGGGCGTTATCGTGGACCCGTGACGACTGAGCACGCCGCTCCCGCGATCAAGGCCGTGGCCGCGCTGGAGGAGGACCTGCGCCGCGGGATGTACACGTTCATCCGCGGCTCGGCGCGGCCAGTCACGCGCGACGAGGCTGCCGCGTCGGTCGGGATCTCGCGCAAGCTCGCCGCGTTCCACCTGGACAAGCTCGTGGACGCCGGCCTGCTGCGCTCGCGCTACGAGGCCGTCGGCGGCATCCGCAAGGTCGGCCGCACCCCGAAGGTCTACGAACCCGCCGACACCGACTTCGCCGTCACCATCCCGCCGCGCCGCCACGGCGTCCTCGCCGACATCCTCCTCGACGCCGTGGTCACCGAAGCCGAGGGCGAATCCGCCCGCGTCGCCGCCCTGCGCGTGGCGGGTGAGCGCGGCGAGGAGCTGGGCACCACCGAACGCGCCTCCCTGCGCCCCGGCCGCCTCGGCGCCGAACGCGGCCTGACGCTCACCGAAACCGTCCTCGCCCGGCAGGGCTTCGAGCCGCGCCGCGAAACGCCGACTTGCGTGCGGCTGCGCAACTGCCCGTTCCACCCGCTGGCCGGCAAGGCGCCGGACCTCGTGTGCGGGATCAACCAGGCGTTCCTGGGCGGCATCGTCGCGGGTCTGGAGGTGCCCGGTGTCGACGCGGTGCTGATCGATCCCGCGCCCGGTGGGTGCTGTGTGGAGCTGCGGGCGGATCAGGCCGGCGGGTAGGCGGCGTCGAGGGCGCTCGTGGACGGTGGGCGGTCGAGCTGCCAGGTGCGACGGAGTTGCAGCAGGCCTTGCCTCGCGCGACTGCGGCAGGACGCCGCGGCGGGGAACGGCCCCGTGGCAGCGCGTTGTGGCGGCCTGGAGGTCGACGGCGGCTGGCGCGGTGCCGGTCGACCCGCGGCACGGCCAAGACTGCGGCGCACGGCGGATCACCCCGGCGGGTAGGCAACGTCAAGGGCACTCGCGGACGGTGGGCTGTCGAGCTGCAAGGTGCGATGGAGTTGCAACGGGCCTTGCCTCGCGCGGCTGCCGCAGGTCGCCGCGTCGGAGAGCGGTCCCGGGCCAGCGCGCGTTGTGACGGCCTGGAGGAAGACGGCGGCCGACGCGGTCCCGGTCGACCCGCAGCACAGCCGAAACAGCCGCGCACAGCCGATCACCCCGGCGGGAAGGCTTCGCCGAGGGCGCTGGCGGACAGTGGGCCGTCGAGCTGCCAGGTGCGACGGAGTTGCAACGGGCGTTGCCTCGCGCGGCTGCCGCAGGTCGCCGCGTCGGAGAGCGGCCCCGGGCCAGCGCGTTGTAGCGGCCTGGAGGTAGCCGGCGCGGTCCCCGTCGACCCGCAGCACAGCCGAAACTGCGACGCACAGCCGATCACCCCGGCGGGTAGGCGACGTCGAGGGCGCTCGTGGACGGTGGACCGTCGAGCTGCCAGACCGAGCCGGTGCGGAGGAAGCGGTACCAGCGGTGGTCGCGGCCGTAGCGGAGTTGCAGGGGGCCTTGGGTCACGCGGTTGCGCCAGGTCGTGATGGGGTCGGGGAGGCCGGTGTCCGAGAGGCAGGCGCGGGCGTCCGCGAGCGGGCCCGGGCCCGGGGACCACGTTTCGCGCAGGGCGGCGAGGCCGCCGCGGCCGGCTTCGCGCCAGGCGCCCGCCCGGGTGGTGAGTTCGGGCAGCGCGACACCAGCGGCCAGGGCCAGGGCGGGGAGTTCCTCGGGCGGGCGGGCGGCGGCGCGGCGGGCCAGGTCTTCCTCGAACGTCAGCTCGGCCGCGGTGCCACCCGAAACGAGCAGGTCGCGGGCGAGGGAGGCGGCGTCGGCGGCGAGGGTGCCGAGGGCGGCCGACGTCCAGCCCGTGCTCGGTGGTGGGTCGAGATCGAGGACGGCGGGCGGGCCGGCGACGTCGGGCACCGGCGGCAACCGGGGAACTGCCGTGACGCGGCGGGCGTACGCGCGCTTCGGGGTGAGGCCGGGGTCGTGGACCTTCTTGCGTTGCGGGCGGTCCGGGGCGCGCAGCGTGCGCAGCCGGGCGAGGACCTCGTCGCGGGGGCGGCCGCGGAGTGTGAAGAGCACGAACGGGTTGTCGTCGACCTCGTCGGCCACGACGTAGTACACGGCGGCGACGTGTTTGCACGGGTTCGCCGAGTCGGGGCACGAGCAGCGCGGCCGAAGGTCACCCGGGCCCGGGAGCAGGTCGGTGCCCGCCTCACGGGCTTGCGCGGCCAGCTCCTCGGGCAGCTCGCCGTCGAGCAACGCGGCGGTGTGGCCGAGGCGGCGGCCGACGACGTCGAGCAGCGTGTCCCACTGCCGCGGCGAGAACTCGCGCATCCGGATCGTCACGCGGTACGGCTCGGGCCGGCTCCCGCGCACGCGCGCGGTGACCTCGCCGGCGCCGACGTGCAGCTCGCTCACGGTGTCCTTGCGCGCGTAGGTGCGCCCGCGCGGCAGGCGGTTCGGGTCGACGCTCGCCCGCTGCTCCAGCGCCTCCACCCAGGCGCGGCCCCACCAGGTGTTGCCGAACGTCCTTCGGGGCGGCATCACCCACCTCCGAGCCGCACGAGGTCGGCGAGCTGGTCGTCGGACAGCTCCGTGATCCAGTCCTCCCCCGCGCCGACCACGGCCTCGGCCAGCCCGCGCTTCGCCTCGAGCACCGTGGCGATGCGCTCCTCCAGCGTGCCCTCGGCGATCAGCCGGTGGACCTGCACCGGCCGGTCCTGCCCGATCCGGTACGCGCGGTCGGTCGCCTGGTCCTCCACGGCCGGGTTCCACCAGCGGTCGTAGTGGATCACGTGCGTCGCGCGCGTCAGGTTGAGCCCGACGCCACCCGCCTTGAGCGACAACAGGAACACCGGCACCTCGCCGGACTGGAACGACGCCACCAGCTCGTCGCGCCGCTTCGGCCCGACCTCGCCCGACAGCAGCACGACGGGCAGCCCGCGGTCGGCGAGCCGGCGTTCGAGCAGGCGGCACAGCTGCACGTACTGGCTGAACACGAGCACGCTGTCGCCCTCGTCGAGGATCACGTCGAGCAGCTCCTCGAACGCGGCGAGCTTGCCGGAGCGGCCGGTGAGGACTCCCCCGCTCTCCTTGAGGAACTGCGCGGGGTGGTTGCAGATCTGCTTGAGCTCGGTGAGCAGCTTGAGCACCTGCCCGCGCCGCTGCACGCCCTGCGACGCGCGGATCTCGGCCAGGTTCTCGCGCACGACGGCTTCGTACAGCGTGGTCTGCTCGGCCGTGAGCGGCACGAACCGGTCGGTCTCGGTCTTGCGTGGCAGCTCCGGCGCGATGTCGGGGTCGGTTTTCTTGCGCCGCAACAGAAAGGGGCGCACCGTCGTGGCCAGCCGCTGCGTGGCGGTCTGGTCGCGGTCGCGCTCGATGGGCCGCGCAACGGTGCGGCGGAAGCGGTCGAGCGGGCCGAGCAGACCCGGTGTCGTCCAGTCCATCAAGGACCACAGCTCGGTGAGCCGGTTCTCCACGGGCGTGCCGGTGAGCGCCACGCGCGCGGCGGCCGGGACCTTCCGCAGCTCTTTCGCCGTGGCGGACAACGGGTTCTTCACGTGCTGGGCCTCGTCCGCGGCGACCAGGCCCCAGTCCACTTCGGACAGTGTCGCGCGATCGCGGCGGACCACGCCGTAGGTGGCGAGCACGACCTCGTCGGGCAGCAGGTCGTCGAGGTGGCGGCCGCCGCCGTGGAAGCGGCGCACGCGCACGTCCGGCGCGAACCTGGCGAACTCGCGTTCCCAGTTGCCGAGCAGCGACGTCGGGCAAACGACCAGCGTGGGCCCGGCTTTCAGCGCGCGGCGGTGCAGGTGCAGCGCGATGAGCTGGATGGTCTTGCCCAGGCCCATGTCGTCGGCGAGGCACGCGCCGAGGCCGAGGCCGGTCATCGTGGCGAGCCAGCCGACACCCGCGAGCTGGTACGGGCGCAGCGTCGCCTCGAGCCCGTCGGGCGGGGCGACGGGCGCGGGGTCGCGTTCCTTGAGCCGGTCGACCAGCCCGGCGAGCGCGGGCTGCGCGGCGAACTCGACGGTTTCGCCGTCCAGCTCCAGCTCGCCCGTGAGCGCCGCCGCGAGGGCTTCGGCGCCGGTGAGCTTGCGGTTGCGCTTGGCGCGCATCCGGGCGAGCAGGCGCGAGTCGAGCTTCACCCATTGGCCGCGCAGGCGGACGAGCGGCCGCTTGGCCTCGGCCAGCGTGGCGACCTCCTCGTCGGTCAGCTCGGCGCCGCCGAGGGACAGGCGCCAGCGGAACTCCAGCAGGCCGTTGAGGGGGAACGCGGGACCTGCCTCGCTGGCCGGCGCCTGCGTCGCGCTCGCCTTGGCGCGGACTTCGCCGGCGAAAAGATCCTTGGGCCACAACACTTCGATGCCGGCGCTGCCCAGCTCGCGGCCGCCTGAGCCGAGCAGGTCCACGACGTCGTCATCGGACAGGGCCAGTTCCGTCGGCGCGGCTTCGGCGAGCACGCGGCCGAGCGGCGGCCACGCTCGCGCGCCGCGGCGCAGACCAAGCAGCAGCTGCGTTTCCACTTGGTCGCCGAGGCGGTGCAGCACGGCGTCGGGCGCGTCCCAGAGCGTCGCGGCTTCGACGACCAGGCTCGGCTCCAGCGCGGACCGCACGGCCAGCACGCCCGCGAACTGCTCGTCTTCGCGTGCTTCGAGCCGCAGGATCAGCTGCGCACCGTGGGGCCCGCGGGCGTCCAGCTCCGTGAGCCACGCCGCCCCGTCCGGCCCGATCAACGTCGGCTCGGCCTCCGCGAACGCCGGCCCACCCGCCCCGACGGACGCGGCGGGGCTGCGCACGAGCACGTCGGCCGCCGCGTCCCACAACGCCCGGACCAGCGACTCCGGCGAATGCAGCCGGATCCGCTTCACTCCGGACAACGGCAACGCGTGCGCCTCCGGCGGCAACGCCGACGCAAGCCCCCGCACCAGCTCCTCGTCGGCGGCGTCGAGCGGCCCCACCCGCCACGACCCCACCCCACCGGCCGTGAGCGCCGGCCGCAACCGCCCGCGCGCCACGAGGTTGACCCCGGCGTTCACCACCGCCGACCACGCGGCGATCGCCGGGCTCACGTCGTCGGGCACCACCAGCAGCCGCGGGATCGCGCGCGCCAGCGGCACGAGGCGGGCGTCCACCTTGGTGCGTGCGAACTTCTTGGCATTGGGCAGCACGAGCTCGATCGCGGTGTCCCCCGCGACCTCGTCGCCCCACAACGCCAGCACACCCTCCCGCGGCGGGTCCGAGGGAAGGTAGGTGGCCTGGGTCAGTGCGCCGAACTCCACGCTCAGCACCGTAGGGCAGGGGTACGACAAACGGGTCAGCGCGGGAGGTCAAACGGCCGGTCGGGCAGGCCGGATCACAGCCGCGGCACGGTGGCGCTGGAGTGCGAGGCGAAGCAGGCGACTCCGCGACGAACCACCCGCCGCCGCCTCAGCGCGGGCCGGCGAACGGGTCAGCGCGGGAGGCCCAGCACCCGCTCGGCCACTGCCGAGAGCAGGACCTGCGTCGTGCCGCCGGCGATGGAGAGGCAGCGGGTGAGGAGGAACTCGTGGGTCGGCGGGGTGCCGGGGAGCAGGTCCGGGGCGGTCGAGGGCGAATTCCGCGACGGACTGGCGGTGGCGGACGCCCAGGAGCTTCGCGACCGAGGACTCCGCGCCGGGGCCCTGGTGGTCGAGGCGGCGGAGGGTGGCGCGCAGGTCCAGGACGGAGCAGGCGCTGCCGGAGCCGATGAGGGCGCAGAGCCGTTCGCGGGTGGACGAGTCGAGCGTGGAGCCAAGCCGCCCAGATCGCCCTGCTCTCCCAGACCGCCCAGGCTGACCGAGCCGACTGGGTCACCCCGGTCGCCGTGGTCTCCCAGACCGGCCAGGCCGCCCGGGTCGACCACACCGCCCGGGTCACCCACCTCTCCGCGGCCAACCTCGTCGCCCGGACCGAGCCGGCCGACCAGGCCACCCACCAGAGCCTCCACACCCTCGCCCGCCGCGGAGCCCTTGCCGAGGGCCACGCGTTCGCCGGCGAGGGTGGTGCGGGCCAGGCGCCAGCCGTCGCCCGGGGATGCGACGACGTCGGCGTCCGGGACGAAGACGTCGTCGAGGAAGACCTCGTTGAAGACGCTCGCCCCGGTGATCTCGCGCAGCGGGCGCGTGGTGATGCCGGGTGAGCGCATGTCGACGAGGAAGTACGTGATGCCCTTGTGTTTGGGCGCCTCGGGGTCGGTGCGGGCCAGGCAGATGGCCCAGTCGGCCTCGTGCGCGAGCGAGGTCCACACCTTCTGCCCGCTGAGGCACCAGCCGCCGTCGACGCGGCGGGCGGCGGTGCGCAGCGACGCCAGGTCGGAGCCCGCGCCGGGTTCGCTGAACAGCTGGCACCACGTCAGCTCGCCGCGCAGCGTGGGGCCGGTGAACCGCGCGCGCTGCTCGTCGGTGCCGTGTTCGAGGATCGTCGGGACGGCCCACGCGCCGATCACGAGGTCCGGCCGGCGCACGCCGGCCTCCGCAAGGGCCGCGTCGATGCGCAGCTGTTCGGCGGCTCCGGCGGCCCCGGCCGAAAGGCGCAGGCCAGTGCGGCGCCAGCAGTCCCGCGTCGGCCAGCGCGACACGACGGCCGTCTTCCGGCAGGGCGGCGATCTCCCCCACGCGCCGGGTGAGCTCCGGTGAGTCGTCCACGGCCACGTCGAGCGTGCGCCGCTGCCCCGCCAGCGCGAGGTCGGCCGCGCGCTGCCGCCACCGCCCCGAGCCGCCGAGCCAGTGCCGCAAGGCAAGAGCGCGGCGCAAGTACAGGTGCGCGGGGTGCTCCCACGTGAAGCCGATGCCGCCCAGCACCTGGACGCAGTCCTTGGCGTTGTCCACGGCCGCGTCGAGCGCCACCGCCGCCGCGCTCGCCGGGGCAACCGCGTGCTGCGGGCCGAAAGCCGCCGTTGCGGCGTCCCACGCCAGTGCCTCCGCCGCCTCGGCGCGGCACAGCATCTCGGCGCACAGGTGCTTCACCGCCTGGAACGCCCCGATCACCTGCCCGAACTGCTCCCGCACCCGCGCGTACTCGACCGCGGTCGTCAGGCACCACCGCGCGACCCCCGCCGCCTCCGCCACGGCCAAAGTCGCCGCGAAGTCCTCCGCGTCCGGCAGCTCCAGGACGTCCGCGACGGGCACCCGGTCGAAGTGCACCCGCGCGAGCGGACGCGAGAAGTCGAAGGGCGCCAACGGTTCCACGCACACCCCCGCGGCACCCGGCGGCAGCAGCACGTGACCGCTCGACACCGGCACCAGTAGCCACGCGCCGGCATCCGCACCCGGCACCGCTCCCGACGAACCCTGCAGAAACCCGTCGACACTCGGTGTTTCGAGCAGCACGGCCGCCCGCGCGCCACCGTCCGCGATCGCCTCCGCCACGTCCCCGCCGCCGAGCAGCAGCCCGGCCAACGCCGTGCTCAGCAACGGCCGCGGGGCCAGCTCCGAAGCCGCCGCGGCCAGCCCCGCAGTCAGATCCGCGACAGAGCCGCCTGCGCCACCCACCGACGGCGGCAACGCGACCCCGAACCCCAGGTCGGCAAACCGCGCGGGCAGCTGGGCACCGGCCCCCTCGGCCGCGCGCACGGCCGCGACCGGATCGTGGGCCCGGGCCCAGTCATGGATCGCGGCGGCCAGCGCCGCCTGTTCGCCGGTGAACGCGACCGCCATCGGGGCCTCCTCGCGGTACGGGACTACTCGCGGGTGTAGAACGTGTTACAGTTTTTCGGCCAGCGGGTCGGTAGTTGAACGTTTCGCCAGGGAAGGTACGCTGAACGCAGAACTGGAACGAGTTCCGCAAGACAGGAGAAGGCCGATGCCGGGCAAGGCGAAGGCTCCGGCGGCGAAGGCGCGCACCGGACTGGGCACGATCGGCGACGAGTTCGGCTCCGCGGCGCAGCGCGACCGCCGCCGCCGCATCATCGACGCCACGCTCGCGCTGGCCTCCAAGGGCGGCTACGACGCCGTGCAGATGCGGGCCGTCGCCGAGAAGGCCGACGTCGCATTGGGCACGCTCTACCGCTACTTCCCGTCGAAGATCCACCTGCTCGTGTCCGGCCTCGCGCGGCAGTTCGAGCGGGCGCAGGAGAAGCTGGAGCGCGCCGCGATCCCGGGCGAGACCCCCGCGGAGCGGCTGATGTTCGTGCTGGGCCGCAACACGCGGCTCATGCAGCGCGACCCGCACCTGACCGAGGCGATGGTGCGCGCGTTCATGTTCGCCGACACCTCCGCCGCGGCCGAGGTCGAGCTCGTCGGCCGGCTCATGGAGGACATGTTCGCGCAGGCCATGGGCATCGCCGAGCCCACGGAGTCCGATCGCGACATCTTCCACGTCGTCGCCGACGTGTGGATGGCCAACCTCGTGGCGTGGGTGACGCGCCGGGCGTCAGCCGCCGACGTCGCCCACCGCCTCGAGCTGTCGGTCCACCTGCTGCTGGACAAGTAGGGCCCGCCGGGCGCGGGCCCTACTCGGCCGAAGCAGTCAGGCAGTGAGCTTCGGCAGGACTTCCTTGCCGAAGACGTCGAGGAACTGGTCTTGGTTGCGGCCGACGTTGTGGATGTAGATGCGGTTGAAGCCGGCGTCGACGTACTTCTGCAGCGCCGCCCGGTGCACGTCGGGGTCGGAGGAGACGACCATGCGGCCCTCGAAGTCCTCGCGGCGCACGAGCTTGGCCATCTGCGCGAAGTCGAAGGGCGAACGCACGTCGGCCTTGGGGAACTTCATGCCACCGTTGGGCCACTGGTCCATGGCGTTGGTCCACGCGGTTTCGTCGTCCTCGGCCCAGGACAGGTGCACCTGCAGCAGCTTGGGCATGTCGTCGCCGTTCTTGCCGGCCTTCTTCGCGCCCGCGTTGAAGTTCTCCAGGATCCCCGCGAGCTTCTCGATCGAGGCGCCCGGGGTGATCAGCCCGTCGGCCAGCTCCCCGGTCTTGCGTGAGGTGTACGGGCCTGCGGAGGCGATGTACACCGGCGGCGGCGTGTCCGGCAGCGTCCACAGGCGCGTGGTGTGCAGCTTGAAGAACTCGCCGTTGTGCTTGACGTCCTTGCCCGTGAACAGCTTCCGGATCACCTCCAGCGCCTCGAACATCCGCCGCACCCGCTCCGGCGCCTCGGGCCAGTAACCGCCGATGATGTGCTCGTTGAGCGCCTCACCCGACCCGATCCCCAGCCACGTGCGGCCCGGATACGTCGCCTCCAGCGTCGCGGCGGCCTGCGCCACCATCGCCGGGTGCAACCGGAACGACGGGCACGTCACCCCGGGACCCAGGTCACCGGTGGTGTTCTCCGCCAGCGACGCCAGCATGCTCCACACGAACGAAGACTCACCCTGCTGCGGAACCCACGGCTGGAAGTGATCCGCCGCCATCTGCCCCGAAAAGCCCCGCTCCTCGCCCGCCTTCGCCAACCGAATCGACTCCCGCGGCGAAAACTGCTCCAACGCGGCCGCAAGACCGATCTGCACACCACTCACGCGAATTCCGCTCCTTCACCGGTACTTTTCGACGACCTCGACGAGGGCGTCGAGCTTGCTCAGGGTCTCCGCTTCGGGCCGCGTACCGAGCAGGAACGTGATGCGCTCCACCCCGGCTTCGGCGTAGGCCTCCAGCAGAGCCTCGTTCTTGCTCCCCACCGCGAACATCGACACCGGCGTACCGGGGGCGAACTCGTCGCGCAGGGCCATGAGTTTCCCGACCCGCTCGGGCACGACCACGGAGTTCGGCATCCACACGCCGCCGTGCCGGGCCGCCCGCCGCGCCGCGTGCCGGCTGTTGCCACCGACGTAGATCGGCGGGTGCGGCTTCTGCGCTGGCTTCGGGTACGCCACGGCGCGGTCGAAATGCGTGAATTGGCCGTGGAAGGTCGCTTCCTCGGCGGTCCACAGCTGCTTCATCGCGTCCAGCCGCTCGTCGAGCAGCCGGCCGCGCGCGTCCGGATCGGTGCCGTGGTCGCGCATCTCCTCGAGGTTCCAGCCCGCGCCCACGCCGAACACCACGCGCCCGCCCGAGAAGTGGTCGAGCGAGGCGACCTCCTTGGCCGTCTGGATCGGATCGCGCTGCGCCAGCAGGGCGACGCCGGTGCCCAGCAGCAGCGTCGAGGTCACCGAAGCGGCGGCCGTGAGCGCAACGAACGGGTCGTACATCCGGTAGTACATCCGCGGGAGCTCCCCGCCCGCCGGGTACGGCGACTGCCGGTCGGCGGGGATGTGCGAGTGCTCCCCGACGAACAGCGAGTCGAACCCGCGTTCCTCGACCCCGCGCGCGAGCGCGTCGGGCCGGATGCCCTCGTCGGTCACAAAACTGAAGATCCCGAACTTCACGAGGCCATCCCGTGGTCCGCCGCGAGCCGCGCGAAGCCGTCGAGCGCGGCCAGCGTCTCGGCTTCCGGCAGCGTGGGCAGCATGAAGGTGTAGCGCTCCACCTCGGCCGCGGCGTACCGCTTCACGGTGTCCGCGTCGGCCGCACCGCCGAAAACCGTCACCGGCACGTCCGTCCGCCCCAGCTCCGCCAGCTCCCCGCGCACGCGGCGGATGGCTTCGCTCGTCGTCGAGGAGATCGGCATCCAGGCGTCGCCGTGGCGAGCCAGCCGGCGCACCGCGGCACGGCTGTCACCGCCGATGTAGATCGGCGGGTGCGGCTTCGACACCGGCTTGGGCCACGCGAAGATCGGATCGAAGTTCACGTGCTTGCCGTGGTAGGACGCCTCGTCCTGCGTCCAGATCGCCTTCAACGCCTCGAGCTGCTCGTCCATCAGCGCGCCCCGGGTGGCCGGGTCCGTACCGTGGTTGGCCATCTCCTCCCGGTTCCAGCCCACACCGACGCCCAGCGCCACGCGCCCGCGCGACACGAGGTCCAGCGAAGCGATCTCCTTGGCCGTGTGGATCACGTCGCGCTGCACCAGAAGCGCAACGCCGGTGCCCAGCACCAGGTTCGACGTGTTCACCGCCGCGGCGGTGAGCGCCACGAACGGGTCCAGCGTGCGGTAGTACACCCGCGGCAGGTCACCGCCGCCCGGGTACGGGGTCTCGCGGCTCACGGGGATGTGCGAGTGCTCGGCGAGGAACAGCGAGTCGAAGCCCCGCTCCTCCAGCGCCTCACCCAGCACATCGGGGCGGATGCCTTCATCGGTCACGAATGTGGAGATCCCGAACTTCATTGGATCATCGAACCACGGTTCACCGGTGGCTCGCCGCGAGCCGGGCGAGGTCGTCGAGCGCGGCCAGCGTCTGGGCTTCCGGCAGCGTCGGCAGCATGAACGTGTAGCGCTCCACGCCGGCTTCGGCGAAGCGCTTCACCGCGTCGGCGTCGGGCCCGCCCCCGAAAACGGTGAACGGCACGTCGGTACGGCCCTGCTCGGCGAGCCATTCGCGCACGCGCTTGATCTCGTCGGACGGCGTCTGCTGGCGCGGCAGCCACGCGTCGCCGAGGCGGGCCAGCCGGCGCAGTGCGGCCGGGCTCTCGCCACCGATGTAGATCGGCGGGTGCGGCTTCTGCACGGGCTTGGGCCACGCGAAAATCGGGTCGAAGTCCACGAACTTGCCGTGGTAGGCGGCCTCGTCCTGCGTCCAGACGGCCTTGAGCGCCTCGAGCTGCTCGTCGATCAGCGCGCCACGAGTGGTCGGGTCCGTGCCGTGGTTGGCCATCTCCTCGCGGTTCCAGCCCACGCCGACGCCGAACGCCACCCGGCCACGCGACACCAGGTCGAGTGAGGCGACCTCCTTGGCCGTGTGGATCACGTCGCGCTGGATCAGCAGCGCGATGCCCGTGCCCAGCACGAGGTTCGACGTGTTCACGGCCGCCGCGGTCAGCGCGATGAACGGGTCCAGCGTGCGCTTGTACTTCCCGGGCAGGTCACCGCCACCGGGGTAAGGGCTCTCCCGGCTCACGGGGATGTGCGAGTGCTCGGCGAGGAACAGCGAGTCGAAACCCCGCTCTTCCAGCGCCTCACCCAGCACGTCGGGGCGGATGCCTTCATCGGTCACGAACGTGGAGATCCCGAAGTCCATGCCTCGTTCTACCCGCTGCGGCGACGCGCTATTCCCACGGCGGTTGACACCTCACCGGATCGGTCGGCACGATAAAAATCAGCACTTGTTGAAAAGGAGGTCCGCCATGAGCGCCGAGAACACCGACTTCGAGCAGGTGTACCAGGGCCAGAGCCCGCTGGGCGGCACCGTGCCGTGGGACATCAAGGCCCCGCAGCCGGCGCTGGTCGCTCTCGAGGGGGCCGGCGGGTTCCGCGGTGAGGTGCTCGACGTCGGCTGCGGGCTCGGCGAAAACGCCGTGTTCCTCGCCTCGCGCGGACACCACGTGACTGGCGTCGACGGCGCCCCGACAGCCCTTCGCGAAGCACAGGCACGGGCCGCGGCGAAAGGGCTGGAGATCAGCTTCGAGGTCGCCGACGCCACCCGGTTGGAGGGCTTCGAGGGCCGATTCGACACCGTCCTCGACAGCGCGCTCTACCACTGCCTGACCGAAGAGCAGCGGCGCAGTTACATCGCCGCGCTCGTCCGGGTCACGCGCCCCGGAGCGCGGCTGCACCTGCTCTGCTTTTCCGAAGCGGTGCCCGAGAGCTTCCCCGGGCCGTTCCGGATCGGCGAACGGAACCTGCGGGAGACCGTCGGCCGCGGCTGGCGGATCACCAGCTTGGACCCGGCGCTCTACACCACTTCCCTCACGCTGGAAGAGCTGCGCGACGCAGCTCGCACGATCCAGCCGGGCGAGGACGGCGACCTCACCGCATTGGACGAGCTGGAGCAGGACGAGCAGGGCCGGATCCGCGCGCCGGCCTGGCAGCTGGCCGCCGAACGCGCGTGATCCGGCCCTTTCGTTCGAAGGCGCGTCAGACGTTGCGCCGGTACTGACCGCCGACCTCGAAGAACGCGTCGGTGATCTGGCCGAGCGAACAGACCCGCGCGGCATCCATCAGCACCCCGAACAGGTTGCCGCCGCGGGTCGCCGCCTCGCGCAGAGCCTTCAGCGCCTGCTGAGCGTCTTCGGCGTGGCGGTGCTGGAAATCGGCGAGCCGGTCGAGCTGGGACTTCTTCTCGTCCTCCGTGGCGCGGGCCAGCTCGACCTCCACGTCCTCCTCACCCGCGTGCGGGTTGCGGAAGGTGTTGACGCCGATGATCGGCAGCGTGCCGTCGTGCTTCTTGCGCTCGTAGAGGATCGACTCGTCCTGGATCTTGCCGCGCTGGTAACCCGTCTCCATCGCGCCGAGCACGCCGCCGCGCTCGGAGATCCGATCGAACTCGACCAGCACGGCTTCCTCGACCAGGTCGGTGAGCTCGTCGATGATGAACGAGCCCTGCAACGGGTTCTCGTTCTTCGACAGGCCCCACTCCTTGTTGATGATCATCTGAATCGCCATCGCGCGGCGCACCGACGACTCCGACGGCGTGGTGATGGCCTCGTCGAACGCGTTGGTGTGCAAGGAGTTCGCGTTGTCGTAGAGCGCGCACAGCGCCTGCAGCGTGGTGCGGATGTCGTTGAAGCTCATCTCCTGCGCGTGCAGCGAGCGGCCCGAGGTCTGCACGTGGTACTTGAGCTTCTGCGACCGCTCGTTGGCGCCGTAGCGCTCGCGCATGGCCACGGCCCAGATCCGCCGCGCCACCCGGCCGAGCACCGAGTACTCGGCGTCCATGCCGTTGGAGAAGAAGAACGACAAGTTGGGCGCGAAGTCGTTGATGTCCATCCCGCGCGCGAGGTAGGACTCGACGTAGGTGAACCCGTTGGACAGCGTGAAAGCCAGCTGCGAGATGGGGTTCGCCCCGGCTTCGGCGATGTGGTAGCCGGAAATCGAAACGGAGTAGAAGTTGCGCACCGCGTGCTGGATGAACCACTCCTGGATGTCCGCCATCATGCGCAGGCTGAACTCCGTGGAGAAGATGCAGGTGTTCTGTCCCTGGTCTTCCTTGAGGATGTCGGCCTGCACGGTGCCGCGCACGTTCTTCAGCGCCCACGCGCGCAGCTCGGCGGACTCCTCCGCGGACGGCTCGCGGCCGTGCTCGGCGCGGAAGGCATCGAGTTTCTGGTCGATCGCGGTGTTGAGGAAAAACGCGAGAATCGTCGGCGCCGGGCCGTTGATCGTCATCGACACCGAGGTGTTCGGCGCGGTGAGGTCGAAGCCGTCGTAGAGCACCTTCATGTCCTCGATCGTCGCGATCGAGACGCCTGAGGTGCCGACCTTGCCGTAGATGTCCGGGCGGGTGTCGGGGTCGTGGCCGTAGAGGGTCACGGAGTCGAACGCCGTGGACAGGCGCTTGGCCTCGGAGTCGGCCGAAAGCAGCTTGAACCGGCGGTTGGTGCGGAATGCGTCGCCCTCGCCGGCGAACATGCGCGCCGGGTCCTCGCCGTCGCGCTTGAACGGGAACACGCCTGCCGTGTAGGGAAAGTACCCGGGCAGGTGTTCACGGCGCAGGAACGAGAGCAGCTCACCGGACTCGGTGTAGCGCGGCAGGGCGACGCGCGGGATCCGGTTGCCCGACAACGTGTCGCGCCACAGCTGCGTGCGCAGTTCCTTGTCACGGACCTTCACCACGAGCTCGTCCTCGCGGTACTCCTCCGACAACACCTGGAACCGCTCCAGCAGCTGGGTGGTCTCGCCGTCCACATCGGACTCGGCGGCGGCGAGCAGCCCGTCCAGCGCGTCGGTGGACGCGTCCACTTCAGACAGTGCGACCTTCGCGGCGGCCAGGTGCTCGCGCTTGCGCACGACGGCGACCTGCTTCTCGGTCTGCTCGTGGTAGCCGCGCACGGCCTCGGAGATCTCCGAGAGGTAGCGCGCCCGGTTGCCCGGGATGACCGTGCTCGCGTCGGTGGACACCTTGCCCTCGACGGCGGGCAGCACGCCGGCCGACACCGACAGCCCGCGCTCGGCGAGCTGGTCGCGCAGGTTCTGGTACAGCGCGGTCACGCCGTCGTCGTTGAACTTCGCGGCGCTCGTGCCGAACACCGGCATGTCCTCGGGAGCCTTGTCGAAGGCCTCGCGGTTGCGCACCAGCTGGCGCGCGACGTCGCGGCGGGCGTCCTCGGCGCCGCGGCGCTCGAACTTGTTGATGGCCACGACGTCGGCGAAGTCGAGCATGTCGATCTTCTCCAGCTGCGACGCGGCGCCGAACTCGGGCGTCATCACGTACAGCGACTCGTCCACGTAGTCGACGATGCCCGCGTCGCCCTGGCCGATGCCCGGCGTCTCCACGATCACGAGGTCGTAGCCCGCGGCCTTGCACGCGAGGACCGACTCGCGCAGCCCGGCCGGAATCTCGCCGCTTGCGGTGCGGGTGGCGATGGAGCGGAAATACACCGGTGAGCCGCCGAGGCAGTTCATCCGGATGCGGTCGCCGAGCAGCGCGCCGCCGCCCTTGCGCCGCGACGGGTCCACGGCGAGCACCGCGATCCGCAGCTTGTCCTCCTGGTCGAGGCGGAAGCGGCGGATGAGCTCGTCGGTCAGCGACGACTTGCCGGAACCGCCGGTGCCGGTGATGCCGAGCACGGGCACGTGGCGCTTCTCGGCGGCCTCCGTGATCGCGGCGAGCCAGTCTTCGGGCAGTTTTTCACGCTGCAGCTGGGTGATCACCCGCGCGAGCGCCGGCACGTCGCCGGAGAGCAGCTTGTCGACAGACACCGGCGGCTGAGCCGAGAGGTCCACGTCGCAGGCCTTGATCATCGAGTTGATCATGCCCGGAAGGCCCATCTCGTAGCCGTCCTCGGGCGAGAAGATCCGCGCCACGCCACGCGAGTGCAGCAGGTCGATCTCTTCGCGGACGATCACGCCGCCCCCGCCGCCGAACACCTTGATGTGCCCCGCGCCGCGTTCGCGCAGCAGCTCGACCAGGTAGGAGAAGTACTCGACGTGGCCGCCCTGGTAGGCGGAGATGGCGATACCCTGCACGTCTTCGGTGACGGCGGCGGTGGCCACCTCGTCGACCGAGCGGTTGTGCCCGAGGTGCACGACCTCGGCACCCTGCGACTGCAGGATCCGCCGCATGATGTTGATCGAGGCGTCGTGACCGTCGAACAGGCTCGACGCGGTGACGAACCGGACCGGGTTCTCGGGGCGGTAGAGGTCGCTGCTCATCCTTCCAAAATACTTGGACTTCCTACTATTGGAAACCCGAGCGGCGGTGACGCAGGTCTCAAGCCGGTTCCTCGCGCGGTTGACAGGAGCCAGCTGGAAGCTATATTCAACCTACAAGTTAATCAACCAAGCGATTGAGTACCGATGGCCACTGATCAGCTCAGCACCACCTTCGCCGCGCTGGCGGACCCCACCCGGCGGGCCATCCTCGCCCGCCTCGCCCGGGGCGAGGCGACGGTGAACGAGCTGGCCGAGCCGTTCGAGGTGAGCCTGCAGGCGGTGTCGAAACACCTGAAGGTGCTGGAAGCGGCCGGGCTCATCACCCGCGGCCGGATGCGCCAGTGGCGCCCGTGCCGGCTCGAGACGAAGCCGCTCGTGGTCGTGGCCGACTGGGTGAACGAGTACCGGCAGTTCTGGGAGGCGGGGTTCGACCGCTTGGACGAGCACCTGCGGCTCCTGCAGGAGCCCCGGAAGGAGACCGAGTCATGACACAACGGGACCTGACCATCACGCGCGTGTTCGACGCCCCACGGGAGCTGGTGTTCCGCGCGTGGACCGAGCCGGAACGCCTCGCGAGCTGGCTCGGCCCGGAGAAGTTCGCCGCCTCGGGAGTCACGATCGACCTGCGGCCCGGCGGCACGTGGCGCGCGCGGATCCACAGCGACGAGTACGACGTCGAGCGCTGGATGCAGGGCGCCTACCGCGAGATCAGCCCACCCGGGCGGCTCGTGTTCACGTTCTCGTGGGACCAGCCCGACGACGTGGTCGGCGAGACGGTCGTGACCATCACGTTCACCGAGGTCGGCGACAAGACCGAAATGACGTTCCACCAGGCGCCGTTCCCGACCGAGGAAGAGCGCGCCGGCCACCAGGACGGCTGGAGCTCCACCTTCGAAAAGCTCGCCCACCACCTCGAGGAGGCCCGATGACCACCGCACTCCCCCGCGTCGTGTCCGCCCAGGACTGGCAGGCCGAACGCGATGCCTTGCTGGTCAAGGAGAAGGAACTGATGAAGGCGGCCGACCACCTCACCGCCGAGCGGCGCCGGCTGCCGATGGTGCGCTTCGACAAGGCGTACGAGTTCACCTCGGCCGAGGGCCGGAAGAGCCTGCTGGACCTGTTCGACGGCCGGCGTCAGCTGATCGTCTACCACTTCATGCTGCACCCCGGCGACGAAGCGGGGTGCCCCGGCTGCTCGATGGTCGTGGACAACGTGCCGCACCTGGCGCACCTCAACGCCCGCGACGTCACGTTCGTCGTCACCGCGCCCGCGACGCTGCCCGAGATCGAGCGCTACAAGGCCCGCATGGGCTGGGACTTGCCATGGGTCTCGGCGAACGGCAGCGACTTCACCGAGGACTGCGGCGTCGGCCGGTTCTTCGGGATCAGCGTGTTCCTGCGCGACGGCGACGACGTCTACCGCACGTACTTCACCAGTGGCCGCGGCGCCGAGACGTTCCTGGCTTCGCACCGCTACCTCGACATCACGCCGTTCGGCCGGCAGGAGGCGTGGGAGGAGGAGTCCCGCGGCTCCGACGAGCCGGGCGGCTGGTGGCGAAGGCACGACGAATATTGAGGGCGCAGAGAGTTCACCGCGGAAGCGGGCCGATTCCTGGGGGATCGGCCCGTTTCCGCTGCCTCGGCAAGGTTCCTTCGCCACCGATGTCCGGTCGCGGCGACCGGCTCCGACCGTAGGCTGAACGGCGTCCGGCAGGGACGCCACTCGGTGAAGGAGCCTGGTCATGGGTGAGCTGGTGTACTACGTGCACGTCTCGGTCGACGGTTGCGTCGAGGGCCCGAACGGCGAGTTCGACTGGCCGCGGATGGGACCGGAGCTGTCGGCCCACTCGCACGAGCTCTCCGAGCGCGCCGCCGTGTTCGCCTACGGGCGGCGGGTGTGGGACATGATGGCGGGCTTCTGGCCGCGCGCGGAGTCCATCTCGGACGATCCGCACGACATCGCGTTCGCGCCGGTGTGGCGGAAGACCCCGAAGGTCGTCTTCTCGCGCACGCTCACCGAGCCCGGGTGGGACACCGAGGTGCTCAGCGGCGACCTGACCGAGGAGGTCACGGCACTGAAAGCGCGGCACGCCAAGGACATCCTGCTCATGGGCGGCGCCGACGTGCCCGCGCAGCTGAGCCGGCTCGGGCTGATCGACGAGTACGACGTGCTCGTGCACCCGGTGGTGCTGGGCGGAGACAAGCGGCCGTTCGCCGTCGATGCCGAGCGGCTAGGCCTGCGGCTCGTCGAGTCCCGCGTGATCGACGATGCCGTGGTGCTGCTGCGGTACCGCCGGGCCACCGAAGTGAGGTGACCCGGCCGCAGCAGCACTGAAGGACAGGGTCACCGGGTTTTGGCCGCCCGCAAGGCGATCCACTGCCGCATGGCGTACTCGACGAGCGTGATCAGCGTCTGCTTCGTCGACTCCCGGTCCCGCGCGTCACAGCGGACGATGGGGATGCTGGGGTCGATCGACAGCGCCTCGCGCACGTCGTTGATGTCGTGCTCCAGCACCCCGTCGAAGGTGTTGACGCCGACGATGTACGGCAGGCCGCGGTCCTCGAAGAAGTCGATCGGCGCGAACGAGTCCGCCAGGCGGCGGGTGTCGGCCAGCACGATCGCACCGATGGCGCCCCGCACCAGGTCGTCCCACATGAACCAGAAGCGCTGCTGGCCCGGGGTCCCGAACAGGTACAGGATCAGGTCGGCGTCGAGCGACACGCGGCCGAAGTCCATGGCGACCGTGGTGGTCGTCTTGTTCGGGGTCTGGTCGAGGTTGTCGATGCCGCGGCTCGCGTCGGTCATCATCGCCTCGGTGGTGAGCGGAACGATCTCCGACACCGAGCCCACAAAAGTCGTCTTGCCCGCTCCGAAGCCGCCCGCCACCACGATCTTCGCCGATGTCATGGTCGGGGGCGCGGTTTCCCGCGGTGCCTTAAAGCCGACGGAGTCCACTCAAAACCCTTTCCATCAACATCAAGTGTGCTTCGGCGCCGTCATTGCCCGAAATCGTCCGGTGCACGGTGACGAGGCCCGCGTCGGCCGCGTCACTGATCAGCACCCTGGCGACACCCAGTGGCACCCGCAGGATCGCCGCGATCTCGGCGACCGAGCGCGGGGTCCGGCACTCTTCCATGATCGAGATGCTCTCGATCTGTTCGGCCGCCGCCTCGGGGAAGCCCCCCGCGACGACGTGGTCATTGGTGGAGATCAGCGTCTCCAGCTCGAGCGCGTAGTTCGCCCGGGTCCGGCCGCCGGTGAGAGCGTACGGCCGCACGATCGACGTCTCCTCGGCCGGGTCCACCCGATCGGTTCGATCCGGCCGGGTGAACGCGGCGGGCATCACGAACTCGCCGCTGGGCGGTCCGGGGTCGAAGAGCCCGCCTGGTCTAGGCCCATCCGCATCGGTACTGCCCGGTGGAGAGACTAGAGAGGTCACTCGATCTCCTAACTCGGCCGGCGGCACTGGCGCCGCCGGCGGTTCCTCCGCCGCGTGCGCTCCCGCGGGCGGGGGTTCGGGGGACTGGGACTCCTTACCGGTCTTCTTCCGCTTCTTGCGCGAGCGGCCCGAATCGAGGCTGAAGCCGTTGAGGAGGTCGGCGAAGGTGCCGTCGTCCTCAACGCGGGCAGCACCGGGAGCCCCCGCGCGCGGGGGTTCCTCGCTGTCTCCGGGCTCTCCGCCGAATAATCCGGGCCCCGTGCTCATCGCGTAATCATCCCACCGGTTCACCGATCAGCGACCCACCCGCGCCCTGCAGCTGCGCACGGAGTTCCGGGGTCAGGATCTGCCCGACGCGGTCCACGAGCATCGTCATCTCGTAGGCCACCTGGCCGATGTCGCAGTTCGGCGCCGCGAGGATCGCGAGGCACGAACCGTCGCTGATGGACATCAGCACCATGATGCCGAGCTCCATCTCGACCACGGTCTCGTTCACCGCACCCGCCTCGAAGCAGCGGGCCGCACCCTGAGTGAGACTCACGAGCCCGGAGGCGACAGCGGCGAGCTGGTCGGCGCGATCGAGCGGCAGGCGGTTGGAGGCCGTGAGGAGGAGCCCGTCGGCCGACACCACCACGGCGTGCGCCACACCCGGGACCCGCTCGGCGAAGTCGTTCACCAGCCAGCCGAACTGGTTCTGCTGCGGCTGAGCCGTACTCGGCGAGGTCATTCACCCTCCAGTGTTTCGTGGTTGGTCTCAGTGGCCTGCCCAGTGCGGTGCCGGCCGCGCTGGATGCCCTGTTGGAAACTGCTCAGGCGGCCACGCACGTCGTGCGCGTCGCGAGTCGGACGAGGGTTCGCCGCTCCGGCGGGCGGCGGAGCGCTCCCGGGGAGCAGCTGCTCCCCGCGGCGGCGCCGGGGCAATCCTGCCGAAGTGAACGAAGAGGGCGTCGACTGGGACACCGATTGGACCGTCCGCCAGCCCTCGTCGGACCCGAAAGCCCACTCCGTGGCGGGTGTCCCGGCCGCGGCGGCCTCCAGGTTCGCGACCGCGGCGGGCACCTGGCCCGGGTCGACGGCCGGCGGTCCGGGCGGCAGGTTGCTGGCGGCCGGCCGCCGGGTGGGCAACGACTCGGGCGCCGCGGGGCGGCCGGGCACCTCGCCGTCGGGGCGACGCGTCGGGCGTGGGGTGGGCGACGGGCGGGTCGCCGTGCCGTTGCCGTTGCTGCCATTGCCGTTGGTCTCGGTCGGGGTCGGCCACCCGCCCTGCGGGTCGAACGCGGGCGGCACCGGCTGGTCCGCCGCGGGCTCGGGCTGAGCGGTGCGGGCCGCGCCGAACACACCCGCGACGCCGCGACGGTCCGGCCGGGTCTCGCCGTCCTGCTCGCGCTCGTCCGCGGGGGTTACCGGCTGGGCCGTACTGAAAGCGTTCGCGACGGCCGGGCGGTCCGCCGAAGTCTCAATGGACTGACCGGTCTGCTCGGGCCGCCCAGCCTGCTCGGCGGCTTCCGCCGCGGCCACCGCCGCGTCGAGGGCACCGACGAAACCGGGGTACTCGGCCGTGGTCTCGTTGTCTCCCACCGGGCCCTGCTGGTCCGGACCACCGATGCCGAACGCGTGCGCGACGCCCGGGCGGTCCACCGGGGTCTCACCGGTCTGCTCGGCGGCCGGACCGAAACCTGGGGCCGCGAACCCGGTGCCGGGCTCGCCCTCGAGGCGGTCGAGCGCCGCGGCGCCCAGACCCTGCTGTTCGGTGACCGGCTCGACGACCCCGTCGCGGACCTGCTGCCGGCCACGGTTCACCCCGCGCTGGAAGCTGGTGAGGCGACCGCGGACGTCGGCCGGGTCGCGCACCGGCAGGCCCGGTGCGGCCGACTCCGCGGCGGGCAGCTGGTCCGGCGTCGCACTGCCCGGCATGAGCTGCTCGCCCCGGCGGCGGCGCGGCAGGCCCGCCTTCGTGAACGCCGTGGGCTCGACCTGGGAGGCGGCCTGGACGGTGCGCCAGTTCTCGTCGCTCGCGAAGTCCCAGTTGCGCTCGTCCTGCTCCGGCGTGGTCACCGGGGCGACGCCGGGCTCCGGCTCCGCCACGTCGGCCGGCGGCTGCTCCCCCGGCTTCGGCTCGGTCTTCGCGCCGGCCGTGCCGTCGGTGTCCGCACCGGTTTCACCGGACTCGCCGGGCTTCGCGACCGGCTCGGCCGCGGGCTGGTCTGTACCGGTCTTGGCCGGCGTCTCGTCCGCGGGCGGCGCGGGCGAGCGGAACCAGACCGAGAGCATCTCGTCGAAGATCGGCGTGTTCTCGATCGTCGTCTCGGCGGCCGTGGGCGGCGGCACCTCCGGCACCTTCTGCGCCGCCTCGTTCCACCACTCGCTCAGGGTGGTTCCGTTGGCGGAGAACAGATCCTTGCCCGAGGGCAGCTCGCGGGCACGCTCGTCGGCGGGCTCCGGGCGCGCTTCGGGCTCCGGCTCCGGACGCGGCGGCGGCACGTCGACGATCTGCGGCAGCTGCGGCACCGGCGGCTTGGCCGGCGGCGCGTCGTCGCGCGGGATCGGGCTGAACAGCGCGGTCCCGGAGATCTCGAGATCCGACGGCGGGCGCACGCCCGGGTCGACGGTGTGGCCGTTGGCGAACCCGGCGAGGTCGCTCGCCGAGGGCCACAACTGCTGCTCGTCGGCCCCCTGGTTCGGCTGCTGAGGCACGAGCGTGCGGTCCACGGCCGGACGCGCCGAGCCGTTGACCGGACGCTGGCGGCGCGGCAGGCCGCCGGGGCTCGCGGGAGGTGCGGCGACGCTGCCGAACGGGCCGGCCTGCTGCGGCGGGTTCTCCAGCGCGGCACCGGTCATGACCAGCTCAGGCGGGACCAGCACGGTGGCCCGCACGCCGACGATGTCCTTGCCACCGTGCAGCGAGACGCCGATGCGGTGGCGCCCGGCGAGGCGGCCGACCACGAACAGGCCCATGCGGCGCGAGGTCGCGAGGTCGACCGAGCCGGCCTCGGTGAGGCGGCCGTTGGCCTCGACCACCTCGTACTCGTTCATGCCGATGCCCTTGTCGAGGATATCGACGTTGAGCGAGCCGTCGTCGGCCAGGCGCGTCGCCACGGTCACCTGCGTCTCCGGCGCGGAGAACGCGGTGGCGTTGTCGAGCAGCTCCGCGATGAGGCGCTGGACGTCGCTCGCGGCGAACCCGACGATCTTCACCGCCGGCGGCTGCTGCACCGAGACTCGTTGGTACTGCTCGATCTCCGACACGGCGGCGCGCAGCACGTCGTGCGCGGCCACGGGCTGACCCGAGCGGCGGCCCGGCTCGGCGCCGGAGAGGACCATCAGGTTCTCGTTGTTGCGCCGCATCCGGGTGGCGAGGTGGTCGAGCTGGAAGAGCGTGGCGAGCTGGTCGGCGTCCTCCTCGTCGCGCTCCAGCCGCTCGATCAGCTGCAGCTGGCGCTGCACGAGGCTCTGGCTGCGGCGCGAGAGGTTGACGAACACACTGCTGTAGCCCGCGCGCATCGCGGCCTGCTCGGTCGCGAGCCGCAGCGCCTGGCTGTGCACCTTCTCGAACGCGCGCGCGACCTCGCCGATCTCGTCGGACGCCCGCACGGGCACCGGCTCGACCTCGACGCTCTGCGCGCGGCCTTCCTGGATGTTGCGGACGGCGGCGGGCAGGTCCTTCTCGGCGACGTCGAGCGCGCTGCGGCGCAGGGTCCGCAGCGACCGCAGGATCTGGCGCGTGATGAGGAAGACGACGGCCGCGGCGGCGACCATCGCGGCGAACAGCAGCACCGCGAGCAGACCCGCGCTGCTGCTGGCGTCCTCGACCAGAGCGGCGGACGCGGCGGTGGCGTCGGCGCTCATGCGGTTGCCGACCTCGGAGAGCTGCCCGACCACCGCGTTGGACGCGTTGTTCCACTCCTGCGACTGGACCTGCGACAGCCCTTGGTCGCTCGTGGGGCCCTGCTCGCCGAGGACGATGCCGACCATGCGCTTGCGGTCGTAGGCGGTGTCGGGCTTGAGCGTGCTCTCGAGGTCCTGGCGCTGCGGCGCGGTGGAGGCCGCGTTGAAGTCGTCGATGCGGTCGTCGTACCGCAGTTCGGCGTCGCGGACATCGCTGAGCTGCTGCGGTTCCAGCGTGTGCTTCTCGATGCCATAGGACACCAGCGCCTGGCTGACCGAGACCTGTTCCTTGGCGGCCTCGAGGTCGTGCAGGGCGTTCGCCGTGCCGCCCAGCGCGTCGGCGCTGGCACCGGCGGCCACCGCGGTGTCGGCCCCGATGAGGGCACCGGTCACGGCGTTGTAGTCGCCCACCGCCTCGGCGGCGTCGAGCAGGCCGGCGCCGACCTGCTGGCGGATCACGGCGATCTCGTTGACCTGCGCGGTCGCCGAGTTCACGGCACCGGACACACTGGACTCGGATCCGCCGACGCGGTTCGCCGCCGTGATGAATGGTTCGACCGCGGCGTCGGTGGCCGCGCGGGCGGCTTTCAGCTCGGGCGTGACGCCGGCGGTGCCCGCGGTGAGCTGCGCCGCGGTGAGCGTGCGCTCCTTCTGCAGGCCGTCGGTGAGGTTGCGCAGCTGGGTGCTCAGGCCGACCAGCTTGTCGATCCGCTCGTAGTCATCCGAACGGCTGACCTGTCCCACGATCGCGGTAATGCCCAGCACCAGCGCGAGGACGATGGGGACCAGCGTCACCGCCGAGAGCTTGACCGGAATGCTCCAGTCCCGCCAGCGCAGCGCCGCTCGCCAGCCCGAGGACCGGCTCGGTCGCCGAGGCGGGCGGCCGAGCAGCTTCTCAACAGGCACCTGGCCATCTCCTGCAACGGTCACGAAAGTGACTCCCTGTCCCGCGTCGTGGCTGCTCGTGGGTGACTTCCGGTACTCCCGGAACGGTCCACGGCATTCCGCCGACCCGCGCGATCGACCCCGTGAGGACACGACCGTGCAGACCTGACACCGTGATCACCGGCGTGCTGCTTCCCGGGACTTTGCACGTGCACGGCGCAAGTTGCGTACTGCACGGCGGTGGTCGAGGTCAACTTGTCTGTGCCTATCGATCGCTGCGGTCAGCTGGGCCAAAGAATCGTACACCAATCCCGGCCGGGGATATTCTCTTCCGCTTCGCACGGCTGACCTGGGAAAAGTCGATTCGGCCCAGGCCTCGGGCGGGGATTGGACCCCGGGCGGGGCCGAAGAGGGAATTCCAGTTACCGGTTGCTCCGGGTCACGGCGTCCGGCCGTCACCCGATCAGCCCACGCAGGGTAGTCGAATCCCTCAGAGGATCTACGCTCCGTGCCCCCATCGGGTGGGCCACCCCCAAAGATGAACCCGATGTTGTGGTCTGGCAGCAACTCGCCGCCCGACCCGGTGATTTCTTTCGCGATCGGTCACTGGCCAGCGAATCCTCGCCCCGACCCCACCGGAGGGACGCCGGACCGGGGCGCCGGCCCCGCACTTTGACTACCCCGTGTCACGGTATTCGTCCGATCATTGTTCGCAACTCAACCATTTGCCGCAGCGTTCCTCAGCTGCGACAACGTGGCGTGACATACGCTCTCACTATTACGAGTGATCTGTTCGTGATCTTCATTGACGGTGTCGTTTTCGCACATTTCCAGCCGGAAAACGAATTCCGGAGACCCTTCCGGAGAACCGGCTTTTTCTCGGGCGAGACGCCGTCGTTACTATGGCCGCCTCCCAGTCCGCAAGGGCAGACCGGGTGCCACTCGAACGAGGGGCCCCGACCCGGCCACCGCCACGGACGCAAGTTGCCGGAGGCAGCCATGCACAACGTCGCGAACACCCCCGCGGCGAGCACCCCGCTCGAGGAGACCGGACAGCTGCCGGCCATGTTCGCCCGCGAGGGCGTGGAGCCGGCGCCGTCGACCCGGCGCGGTCCCGACTACGACCTCATCCAGCGCAGCCCCGAGTTCACCGCGCTGCGCCGGCGGTTCCGCAGATTCGTGTTCCCGATGAGCGCCGGCTTCTTCGTCTGGTACCTGACCTACGTGGTGCTGGCCGCGTACGCGAACGACTTCATGAGCACCCGCGTGTTCGGGCTCGTCAACGTGGGCATGCTGCTCGGCCTCGCGCAGTTCGCAACCACGGCGCTGATCACGCTCCTCTACGTCCGGTTCGCGAACCGAGAGGTGGACCCGCGGGTCGCCGAGCTGAGGGAACGGGCCGCCGTGACGGAAGGAACCCGCCAGTGACCACCACCGAGCTCGCCGAGAGCGTGCCGGCGAGCAACCCGCTCGTGAACACCGGGGTGTTCGCACTGTTCGTCGCGATCACCCTGTTCGTCGTGTACCGCGCGGGCAACCGCGGCAAGAAGACCACCGCCGACTACTACGCGGCCGACAGCGCCTTCACCGGGCGGCAGAACGGCATCGCGCTCTCGGGCGACTTCCTGTCCGCCGCATCGTTTCTGGGCATCGCGGGCGCCATCGCGATCCACGGCTACGACGGGTTCCTGTACTCCATCGGCTTCCTGGTCGCGTGGCTGGTCGACTTGCTGCTGATCGCCGAACTACTGCGCAACACCGGCCGCTTCACGATGGGCGACGTGCTGAGCTTCCGGATGAAGCAGCGCCCGGTACGCGCGGCGTCGGCCACGTCGACGCTCGTGATCTCGTTCTTCTACATGCTCGCGCAGATGGCGGGCGCCGGCGGTCTCGTCGCGCTGCTGCTCGACGTGCACTCGCGGCTCGGCCAGGCGCTGGTCATCGGGGTGGTCGGCCTCGTGATGGTCGTCTACGTCCTCGTCGGCGGCATGAAGGGCACCACCTGGGTGCAGATCATCAAGGCGAGCATCCTGCTCGTGGCCGCGACGCTGATCACCGTGTTCCTGCTGGGCAAGTACGGCTTCAACTTCTCCAACTTGCTCACCGCGGCCACCGACCGCAGCCCGATGGGCACGCAGCTGCTCGAGCCCGGCGGCTCGTATGGGGGCAGCGGCACCACACGCCTGGACTTCGTGTCGCTGTCGCTCGCGCTCGTGCTCGGGGTCGCGTCGCTGCCTCACGTGCTGATGCGCTTCTACACCGTGCCCAACTCGCGCGAGGCTCGCCGCTCGGTGGTCTGGGCCACCGTCTGCATGTTCGTGTTCTACCTGTGCACGCTGGTGATCGGCTTCGGCGCCGCGGCGCTCGTGGGCAGCGACGAGATCAAGGCCGCGCCCGGCGGCGAGAACTCCGCGGCCCCGCTGCTGGCCCTGCACATCGGCGGCACGCTGCTGCTGGGCATCGTCTCGGCCGTCGCGTTCGCCACGATCCTCGCCGTGGTGGCGGGCCTGACGATCACCGCGTCCGCCTCGTTCGCCCACGACGTCTACGCGAACATCTTCAAGCGCGGCAAGGCCGAACCGGCCGACGAGGTCCGCGTCGCGCGCCTGACCGCCCTGGTCGTCGGCGTGATGGCGATCCTCGGCGGCATTCTCGCCAACGGCCAGAACATCGCGTTCCTCGTGGCCCTCGCCCTGGCGGTCGCCGCGTCGGCCAACCTGTCGACGCTGCTGTACTCGCTGTTCTGGAAACGGTTCAACACCACGGGCACGCTGTGGAGCATCTACGGCGGCCTCGCCGCGTGCCTGATCCTGGTGCTGTTCTCCCCGGTCGTGTCCGGCGCCGCCGACTCGATCTTCAAGAGCGTGGACTTCCACTGGTTCCCGCTCAAGAACCCGGGCCTGGTCTCGATCCCGTTCTCGTTCCTGTGCGGCTTCATCGGCACGATGGTCGGCCGCTCGAAGGCGGACGAGGCCAAGCACGCCGAGATGGAGGTCCGGTCCTTGACCGGCATCGGGTCTTGACGGACTCGCAGCGGTGAGAGGGGGCGGGCCCTGGATGGGGCTCGCCCCTTTTTCTTGTTGGGACGACTCGGGTTTCAGACCGGCAGCGTGCGCAGCCGACACTTCCGGACACGCTCGGCCGGGCCGATCACGAGGACCTGGCCGGTCGGCACCGCCACCTCGACGGCTGCGAACGCGGCTGCCGCGCCGCATGGCTCTCGCCGCCCGGCCGGCGGAAGTGGTCGTCGACGAGCGGGAACTCCGAGAGCGTGGTGCGGGCGAGGTTGCCGAAGCCGGCCACCACGGGCACGCCGAACGCGGCGAGCTTCTCCTGCGGCCGCGGCACTTCCGGCCGGCCGGCACCGTCCACGGTGAACATCGACCCACGCAGACAAGGCAAGCCGGACACCGGCGCGAAGCTCACCCGCGCAGGCCGTCCATCATCACCTTCATCAAGCGGGCCGCGTCCTCCTCCGAAGCGTTCTTCGCGGCCGTGCCGATGCCGTGGCCGAGGCGCAGGACGTCGGTGCCCGAGACGTCGGCTCGGACGTCACCGGTGGCCTGGGCCGCGGCGACCAGGTCCCCGCACGCGGTGCGCAGGCGGGTCTGGCACCAGAGGAACGTCTCCGAGCCCGAGTCGATCGACGCCTTGAGCAGGGCAGCCAGGCCGTGGCGCTCGATGACGTACGCGACCTGCTCCCCCAGCCACGCCTGAAGCGCCTCCCACGGCGGCAGCTCTGCGGTGAGCACGGCGGCGCGCGAGGCGAGCTGGTCGATCTCGTCGCGGTAGACGGCTTCCATCAGCTTCTCGCGCGTCGGGAAGTGGCGGTAGAGCGTGCCGGCGCCGACGCCGGCGCGCTTGGCGATGTCGTCGAGCGGGACGTCGACGCCGTGTTCCGCGAAGGCGTCCTTCGCGGTCGCGACGATGCGGTCGTAGTTCCGCTTGGCGTCCGCTCGCATCGGCCGCGCTGCCTCCGCCGTCATCCACGCACCTCCTCGCACCCGGCTCCCCGGAAACGGAGAGATTCTCCGAATTCCCTTGCGGAACCGGAGACACTCTCCATATTATCGCGGACGCAACCAAGTGGAGAGTTTCTCCACTTACTTCGTCCCTCTCTGGGGAGTCCTCCTTTGACCGAGTTGACCGAGCGAACCTCGTCGACCGAGCCTAGGCCGAGACACCGGACCGCCGCGTCCGGGCTCGTCCTCGCCATCGTGCTGACCTGCCAGCTCATGCTGATGCTCGACGCCACGGTGATGAACGTGGCGCTGCCCCGCATCCAGTCCGACCTGGGCTTTTCCGCCACCGGCCTGTCGTGGGTGATGACCTCCTACAGCCTCGTGTTCGGCGGCCTGCTGCTGCTCGGCGGACGCGCCGGCGACCTGTTCGGCCGCCGCCGGATGTTCGTGCTGGGCACGGCCGTGTTCACGCTCGCGTCGCTGGCCGGTGGGCTGAGCACGTCGGCCGGGTTCCTGATCGCCGCGCGCGTGGCCCAAGGCGTCGGCGCCGCGATGGCGGGGCCAAGCACGATCGCGCTGATCACCACCACGTTCACCGAGGCCAAGGCCCGCGTGCGCGCGCTTTCGCTGTTCTCCGCCGTCGCCAGCGGCGGGTTCGCGATCGGCCTGATCGTGGGCGGCCTGCTGACCGAGTGGATCTCGTGGCGGGCCACGCTGTTCATCAACGTCCCGTTCGGGCTGGCCATCGCCGTGCTCGCGCCGCGCTTCGTGCCCGCGCCGCCGCGCCGGGCCGCGCACCTCGACGTGCCCGGGGCCGTGCTCGGCACCTTCGGCGTCGCTTCGCTCGTGCTGGCGTTCACCCACGCCGCGTCCGACGGCTGGGGCGCGCCACTCACGCTGGCGGCGCTGGCGGCCGGGGTGGTACTGCTGATCGCCTTCGTGCTCCTGGAGCAGCGCGTGGCCCATCCGCTGGTCCCGCTGTGGCTGTTCGCCGAACGCAACCGCGCAGCCGCTTACGCCAGCTTCTTCCTCGGGCCGATGGCGATGATGTCGATGTTCTTCTTCCTGACGCAGTTCCTGCAGGACGTGCGCCACTTCGCCGCGCTGGCCACCGGGTTCGCGTTCCTGCCGATGGCCGCGTCGATCTTCACGCTCAGCCGGCTCATGCCGCGCCTGCTCGCACGCTTCGGGCCGAAGCCGCCGGCCGTGACGGGCACGGTGCTGATGGTCTCCGGCGTCGCCTGGCTGTCGATGCTGACGCCGGACAGCGGGTACGTCGCTTCACTGCTCGGGCCGCTGCTGCTGATGGGCGTCGGCGGCGGGCTGGCGTTCTCGCCGCTCAACGTGATCATCATGTCCACCGTGCCCGCCGACGACGCGGGGGCCGCGGGCGGCGTGCTGCAGACCATGCAGCAGGTCGGCAGCACGCTCGGCCTCGGGATCCTGGTGACGGTGTTCGGCGCGGCGACGCGTTCGGCCGCGGCTTCGGGAGCAACCGGGACGCCGTTGCTGGTCGACGGGATGACGGCCGCGTTCCTCGCGGCGAGCGGGCTGGCCGCCCTCACCGTCGGGGTCGCCTTGACCTTCCGACGGGGGAAGGCCGTGACGGCGTAGAAGATGCCGGCTTAGAAGATGTCCTTGCCCGCATGCACCCGGTGCGTCACGCGGCGTTCGACGATGAACGAGACGAACGGGACGCAGCCCGCGAGCAGCACGAGGATCGTGCTCTTGATCGACCAGCGGGCCTTGATCGCGAGGTCGATGCTGCAGGCCAGGTAGATCATGTAGAGGACGCCGTGGATCGGCGAGTACACGGCGGCGGGCGTGGCGTTGCCGAAGCCGTACTCGATCACCATCGTCGCGCACAGCACGAGCAGGCCGACACCGGTGGTCCACGCGGTGGCGCGGAACCGCACCAGGGCTCCGTTCAGTCGCGCCGGGCGGGTCTGAGCCGCACCGTCGGTGCTCGTGGTCATGGGTTCGTCCTCACTTCCGAGGTGGTGGTTCAGGCCTGCTGGTCGCGGGCGTTGAGCTCGCGCAGGTAGCGGTTGTACGCGGCGAGCTCGTCGTCCTCTTCGGCCACGGGCCGGGGCGCCGGGGGACGCGCGGGCGTCGAGACTCTTGGCGCGGGCACGGTGACCGCGGCCTGCTCGGCCTGGGCCTCGGCGCTCTCGCCCTGAGTCTCTTCCCGTTCGCGCAGCTTCTTGATCCGCCAGAACATGAACGCGGGGAACAGTCCGAACAGCGGCCACTGCAGCACGTAGCCGAGGTTCTGGAACGTGCCGTTGGCGGAGGTGAACCGGTCCCACTGCCACCACGCCAGCCCGCAGCACAGCAGCAGGCTCACCACGCACGTCGCGGCGATCAGGAGCCTGCGCCCGAGCGGGGACACGGCCGGGCCGGAGTTCACTGCCACGGCCCTGACGCTAGCACTGGGAACCGGGGCCGAAGCTGAGAGGCGGGCCCGCACGTGGTCCGCCTCTCAGCCGGTGACCTCGCGGTTCGCACGGATTTCACACCAGCGGGAATTCGGGCCGGGCCGGATTTCGGACGAACGGGTCTCAGCCGGCCCGCACGACCTTCGCCGACTGCGCGTACCCGTCGGCGAGGCCGAAGACCTTCTGCGCGTATTCCGTGGAGTTGTTGTACGACAGGATCCCCGACCACCAACCCGACGGCGTGGCCATGTCGCGCCCGCCCGCGCACAGGTAGCGCCCGGCGGCCAGCGCGGCGTCGTCGATCTGCTGCGGGTCGCCGAGACCGTCGCCGTTGCCGTCGGCCGCCCACTTGCGCCAGGTGCTGGGGATGAACTGCATCGGGCCCACGGCCCGGTCGGCCACGGCGTCGCCGTCGAAGCGGCCGCCGTCGGTGTCACTGATGGCGCGCACGCCCGACGAACCGTCGAGCGGGACGCCGATGATCGGCTTGGACGGGCGGCCGTCCGCACCGAGCACGGCACCGCCGTACTGGCCGTGGTTCGACTCGATGCGGCCGATGCCGGCGAGCGTGGCCCACGAGATGCGGCAGCCCGGGTCGGCCGAGCGCATCGCGAGCTCGGCATTGCCGTACGCGCGCAGCGCCCGCGCGGGCACCCCGGTGACGGCGGCGACCTTCTTGGCCCAGTCGTCGAGCGGGTCGGCGGTGGAGTGCACCGACTGCGGGGTGGTCTGCTGGTCGGCACCACCCGCGACGACGGCGCTGACGGGAGCGATCGAGCCCGGCCGCACGTCGGCCGCCTTCACGCTCAACGCGGGGATGTCCGTGGTGGTCGGGCTCGCGACCGGCGCCGACGCCCGCGTGATGAGCCACGTGCCGCCACCCGCCACCGCGAGGACCACCAGAACCACCGCGAGCCGCACCGCCACGGCCGCGCCCCCTCGGGCACGGCGTCGCGCAGGTGCGCCCGCGGGGGCGGCCTCGGTCTGGGTCTCGGCAGCGGTCTCGCCGTCGACGTTTCCGGTGAGGGGCACGAACTCCGGTCCTCCAGCGTGGCGGTCGGTCGATCAGACAACGAGCCCGCGCAGGTTAGCGTTACGGACGAGTTCGGATCGCTGCCGCCACGCCGGTTCACCCGGCCGTGTCGAGAGGGTGGTTCAGGCGGACTTCTGCTGCCGCGCGAGACGCGCGACGCACCAGGCCGGGGCGCTGCCACGACGAAGGTGCTGGAGCACGGTCATCGGGCCCAGCCGGCGGCTGAGGTCCGAGGGCCGCAGGCCCGCCGCGCGGTAGTCGAGGGCCCGCTGGTCGAGCGGGCTGATGCCGGCGTCCCACCACAATTCGGCCTCGGCGACGTCGCCGACCATCTGCCACCATCCGGCGGCGGCCACGAGCAGCTCGTCCGGGACCTCGGGCAGCCGGACTCGCATGGCGTCGAGGTAACCGGGGTCCGCGGCGTCGACCTGCGCCCAGCGCGAGGGACCGGATCGCGCGCGCTGACCGGGGATGCCGGGCGGAGCCTGAGGCGCGTCGGCCAGCCAGGCGGACGTGATGCGGTTGACCTCCTGCTCCTCGGCGGTCTGCTCGCGCTCCGCGGCCCACTGCCGGATCAACGCGTCCACTCCGGGATCTCCGGTCATCCCTGCCTCCTCATTGGTCCCCGACGGGCCGGCCCTGACGCCTGCCCCGTTGCGCGTCCACGACTTGCACCCAATGCGCGTGACCGAGCGGAAAAACCCCCGCTGTGACCCGGCTCCCGGGGGACCGGAGAACCGGCTGATCACGCAATGTGAGCACCGTAGGGCCGGGCCTGCTTTCTGCGCCATACCCCAGGCCCCTCAAATTCCTTGACCAGGCCCTTTTAGGGGGCAATCCACCCGGATGGTCGAGCGATCAGCCCGGATCCCGGGATCACGTCACTCTGGGTAATTACCGGCGGGTAACGAGGCGTGCGGTGATCACGCGAACAGGGTCTGGAAGAACGTGATGATGGCCTCGGCGCCGTCGCGCAGCCAGCCGAGCACCTGGTGCACGAGGTTGGCCGACTGGGTGGGCTGGGTGATCAAGAAGAACAGCACGAGGACGACCACCCCGATGACCACGATCTTCTTCACGCCGCCTGACATGGCACCATCCAATCCGCTCCCCCGGGAGTCCAGGGCTCACTCTAGTGACGAGGTGCCATCACGGCCCGCTCGGCAATCGCTCAGCGGGACGCGTGTCACGACCGGGTGACCACTTTTCCGAACGAGTGAGGCCGGTCCTGCTGGACCGCCCACTAGGCTGCCGCGATGAACGACGTGGTTCTCCGCCCGGTGCTCGACGCCGACCTCGACCTCCTCGAGGCCCTCACCAACGACCCGGCCACCGCGGGCGAGTTCCAGTGGTTCGGCTGGCACGACGCCGGCTACCTCCGCCGCCGCTGGCGCGACGGCAGCATCATCACCACCGAAGGCGGCCTGCTGATCCCCAGCCTTGACGGCGCCCTCCTCGGGTTGCTGTCCTGGCACCGCTCCCGCTCCGGCCCCAGCTCCTACTGCTGGAACGTGGGCCTCGTCCTGCGCCCCGAAGCCCGCGGCCACGGCCACGGCACCGAGGCCCAGCGCCTGCTGGCGGAGTACCTGTTCGCGCACACGCAGCTCAACCGCGTCGAGGCCACGACCGACGTGGCCAACCGGGCCGAACAGCGGTCCCTCGAAAAGGCCGGCTTCACGCGCGAGGGCGTGTTGCGCGGGTACACCTTCCGGGACGGTGCTTGGCGGGACAGTGCGGTGTATTCAGTGGTGCGGGCGGATCTCGAGCAGCGCTGAGCCGCGGCCTCGCGCCGGCTGAGGGTGCGTGCGTGGCCCCGTGGCGGGGCCGGTTCTCGAGTAAGGCGGAAACCCGTCAGGCGATGGCGCCCGCCGTGCGTAAGGCGGCCACGTCGGCGGCGGACAGGCCGAGGTCCGCCAACACGTCCGTCGTGTCCGTGCCCGCTTGGTGGGGCGCGTGGGGTGTCGAAGGCGGGGTGCGGTCGAAGCGCGGCGCCGGGGCGGGCTGGACGGTGCCGCCGATGTCGACGAAGGTGCCGCGCGCCGCGTTCTGCGGGTGGGCCGACGCTTCCCACGGCGAGAGCACCGGCGTCAGGCAGGCGTCGGTGCCTTCGGCGCGGGCGACGAGGTCGTCGCGGGTGTGCTTGCCGACGGCGTCGGCGATGAGCTCCCGCAGCTTCGGCCACTGCGTCTTGTCCAGGTGTGGCGGCGGGTCCGCCAGGCCGAGCACCTGCACCAGGTCGCCCCAGAAGCGCATCTCGATGGCGCCGATGGCGACGTACTTGCCGTCGGCGGTTTCGTAGGTGTCGTAGAACGGGGCGCCGCCGTCCAGCAGATTGTCGCCGCGGGCGCCGGACCAAGCGCCGGCGGCGCGGAGGCCGTGGAGGCTGGTGGTGAGCAGGGCGGCGCCCTCGACCATGGACGCGTCGACGACCTGGCCGCGGCCCGAGGACGTGCGCTCGTACAGCGCGGCGAGCACGCCCATCGCGAGCATCAGGCCGCCTCCGCCGAAGTCGCCGACGAGGTTCAGCGGTGGCACGGGCGCGGAGCCGGCGCGGCCGATGGGCTCGAGCGCGCCGGCGATGCCGACGTAGTTGATGTCGTGCCCGGCCGCCTGCGCGAGCGGACCGTCCTGGCCCCAGCCCGTCATGCGGCCGTAGACGAGCCGCGGGTTGCGCGCGTGGACCACCGAAGGCCCCAGCCCCATGCGTTCCGCGACGCCGGGCCGGAAACCTTCGATGAGCACGTCGGCCTGGTCGGCCAGCTTGAGCACCACCTCGACCCCCTCGAGCGTCTTGGTGTTGACGCCGAGCGAGCGCCGGCCGCGCGCCAGCGGGTCGTTCGGGATGCCGAGCACGTCGGCGCCCGGCGTCGCGCGGTCCACGCGCACGACGTCGGCGCCGAGGTCGGCGAGGATCATGCAGGCGAACGGCGCGGGCGCGAGCCCGGCCAGCTCCACCACCTTCAGCCCGCCCAGTGGTCCGGCTTTCACGGCGGAAAGTCCTTTCGTCGAGCCGAAAATCTCAGAGCGTGCGGGAGATGATCTCCTTCATGATCTCGCTGGTGCCGCCGAAGATCCGCGAAATCCGGACGTCGGCCCAAGCGCGCGCGATCGGGTACTCGGTCATGTAGCCGTAGCCGCCGAACAGCTGCACGCACTCGTCGACGACCTTGTTCACGCGCTCGGTCGTCCACAGCTTCGCCATCGCCGCGCCCTGCACGTCGAGCTCGCCCTTGAGGTGGCGTTCGATGCACTGGTCGAGGAACGCGCGTGACACCGCCGCCTCCGTCGCGGCCTCGGCGAGCTTGAACTTCGTGTTCTGGAAGCCGAAAATCGGCCGGCCGAACGCCGTGCGCTCCTTGGTGTAGTCGATCGTGAGGTTCACGGCCGCCTCGAGCCCGGCCACCGCGGTCACGGCGATGATGAGCCGCTCCTGCGGCAGCTGCAGCATCAGCTGGACGAAGCCCTGGCCCTCGGCGTCGCCGAGCAGGTTGGCGGCGGGCACGCGCACGTCGTCGAAGAACAGCTCCGCGGTGTCCTGGCCCTTGAGGCCCACCTTGTCGAGCACGCGGCCGCGGCGGAAGCCCGGCGTGTCGGTCTCGACCACTATCAGCGACACGCCCTGCGCGCCCGCGTCCGGGTCGGTCTTGCACGCGACCACCACGAGGTCGGCGTGGAAACCGTTGGTGATGAACGTCTTCGCGCCGTTGATCACGTAGTGGTCGCCCTCGCGCACCGCGCGGGTCTTGATGCTCTGCAGGTCGGACCCCGTGCCCGGCTCGGTCATCGCGATGGCGCCCACGAACTCGCCGCTGGCGAGCTTCGGCAGCCACTCGCGCTTGCGCTCCTCCGACGCGTACGACAGCAGGTAGTGCGCCACGATTCCGTTGTGGACGGTCACGCCCCACGCGTTGTCCCCGGACCGGGCCTGCTCCTCGTACAGCACGGCCTCGTGCGCGAAGGTGCCGCCGCCACCGCCGTACTCCTCGGGGATCGACAGGCACAGCAGCCCGACCTCACCCGCCTTGCGCCAGATCTCGCGGTCCATCTTCTTCTCCGCCGCGAACCGCTCCTGGTGCGGCACGATCTCCTTCTGCAGGAAGGACCGGCTCAGCTCCCTGAGGTCTTCGAGTTCGGTGGTGCTCCACGAGCTCTTCTGCATCTGCAACGGCACGGCGACGCCTCCTGCGAAGCTGGAAAACATTACGCGTGGAAGGTAAGTTCTGTTCGGAATGTACATCCGCGCAGTCCGGTACGTAAAGCGGGAGAGGCGATGACCGAGGTCAAGGCGCACCGCACCCAGGCGCAGCGCCGGGAGCAGACCCGCACTGCCCTGCTCGACGCGACCGTCGAGTGCCTGGTCGACATCGGGTACGCCCGCGCGTCGATGCAGGAGATCTGCGCCCGGGCGGGCGTGTCGAAAGGCGCGGTGCAGCACCACTTCGCCACGAAGGCCGAGCTGATGGCGGCCGCCGTCGAGCACCTCACCACGAAGCTGCGCACGCAGCTCGCGTCGTCGCTGGAAGGCCTGCCGGGTGGCGCCTCGGGCGTCGAGGCCGCGATCGACCTGCTGTGGGCGGGCTACTCGGGCACGCTCTCCACGGCCGTCACCGAGCTGTGGGTGGCCGCGCGCACCGATCCGGAGCTGCGGGCGGCGATCCGGCCCGTGGACCGGGCGCTGGGCCGCGCGACGCTGGCGCACGTGAGCCAGGTGGCGGGTGACCTGCCGAAAGAACGCGCGGAGACGCTGTTCTGGCTCACCGTGAACCTCACCCGCGGTCTCGCACTCGACGCCGAGCTGGGCGGCGACCCGAACCGGCGCCGCAAGCTGCTGCAGGAGTGGAAGCGGATCGCGGTGCTGATGTACTCGCAGCCCTGAGCCGATCCTGGGCCAGTCTGAGCCGATCCTGGGCCGACCGGTGGCAGGATCACGCCGCCCCTTAGCGCGACGGGGTTCTTCGTGGTGGAATCGCAGATGCCCTGAGCAGGCGAAGGAGCCACGATGACCAGCGCGCCGCAGTACCCGCCGCCACCCGTCGCCGAGCCGGGTGCGGTCTCGCGGCTGCTCGCCGGGATCCTCGGGGTGTTCTCGGCCGCTCTCACGGTGGCGGGCACGTTCCTGCCGGCGGCGGCGTCCAGCGTGACGGTGAACGGCCGGTTGCAGAGCTCGTTCTCCGTCAGCGCGTGGGCCCGGGACGTCGAAACGGCTCCACAGTCGGAGCAGGACCTGTTCGGGGTCAGCCACGTCGCGCGGTTCGGCATCCCGATCACGGTCGCCGCGGTGGTGCTGCTCATCGGCGCCGTGCTCGTGTTCACCCGCGCCCGCGCCGCCGCGCGAATCTTGCTGATCACCGGCAGCGCAGGCCTGGTCGCGGCGGTGTGGACCATGAGCATGGACGTGTCGGCCAGCCTCAGCTTCGAGCAACGGACCTCCGTCGTCGTCGCCCACTACACCACCGGCACCGGGTTCTGGGTGATGCTCGGCGGTGGTGTGATCGCGGTGCTGGTGCTGGCGCTCGCCGCGTTCGGCGGCGGCCGCTGGACCGCGCCGTGGACACCGCAGCCGTACTACTACAACCCGCCGGTGAACGACGAACCGGTGATCTACTCCCTCACCGACCCGGCACCCCCGCAGTCCTGGGCCGAGCCGCCCGCGCAAGGCGAGCTTTCACCGGAGTCCGAGCCCGCCGAGGAGTGGACTTCCCCGCCGTTCCCGCCGCACGACGTTCAGCCCGCGCCGGGCGTCGAGCCGCCGGGCAAGCACCGCGACGACACCGATACGTGAATCTGATTCAGATTTCCCGTTCGACCGCCGTACCGCCGGTATGCTGTACTCGTCGGTAACACCGGTCTGAACGGAGACGGCATGACCAGCACGACACCGGCGAACCTCAGCGGCGAGACGGCCCTGCCCGCGACGATCGGGGGTGTCGCAGGAGCGCCCACGGCGGCGCGCGCGGCCCGGCTCGTCGCGCGCGTGACCGGCGGTGCGGACTCCGCGCCGATCCGCATGACGGCGCCGTTCACGGGGCTGCCGATCACCACGATCCCCCAGGCCACCGACGCCGATGTGCGCGCGGCGTTCGCGACCGCGCGCACGGCCCAGCACGAGTGGGCGGCCCGGCCGGTCGCGCAGCGCCAGCGGTTCCTCGTGCGCCTGCACGACCTGATCCTCGCCCGCCAGGCCGAAGCCCTCGACCTCGTGCAGGTGGAGGCCGGCAAGGCGCGGCTCGACGCGTTCGACGAGGTGAGCGCGGCCGCGCTGGTGGCGGCCTACTACGGCAAGCACAGCGCGAAGATCCTGGCGCCGAAGCGTGCGGCCGGGGTGATCCCCGTGCTGACGAAGGCGGGCGAGCTGCGCCACCCCAAGGGTGTCGTCGGCATCATCTCGCCGTGGAACTACCCGGTGGCGCTCACCGCGATGGACGTGTTCCCGGCGCTCGCGGCGGGCAACGCGGTGGTGCAGAAGCCCGACAACCAGACGGCGCTTTCCGCGTTGTGGCTGCAGGAACTCGCGTCCGAAGCGGGGCTGCCGGACGGGCTGTGGCAGGTGGTGCTCGGCCGCGGCTCGCAGGTCGGCCCGGCGCTGCTCGAAGAGTGCGACTACCTCTGTTTCACCGGTTCCACGCCGACCGGCAAGGACCTGGCGACGCAGATCGCGGCCCGGCTCACCAGCTACTCGCTCGAGCTCGGCGGCAAGAACCCGATGATCGTGCTGCCGGACGCCGACGTCGCCAAGGCCGCGACGGGTGCGGTCACCGCGTGCTTCTCCTCCGCCGGGCAGCTGTGCGTCTCGGTGGAGCGGATCTACGTGCACGAAAGCGTCCGAGACGAGTTCACTCGCGCCTTCGTGGCGCGCACGGCGGCACTGAAGCTGGGCGGCGAGCTGGGCTTCGGCCCGCAGATGGGGTCGTTGACGTCGCCGAGCCAGCTCGAGACGGTGTCGGCGCACGTCGAGGACGCGCGGGCCAAAGGCGCGCGCGTGCTCACCGGCGGGCGCGCGCGGGCGGATCTCGGTCCGCTGTTCTACGAGCCGACCGTGCTCACCGACGTCACACCGGACATGGTGCCGTTCGCCCAGGAAACGTTCGGGCCCGTGGTGTCGATCTACGGCTACACCGACGTCACCGACGCCATCGAGCGCGCCAACGACACCGCCTTCGGCCTCAACGCCAGCGTCTGGTCGCGCAACGGCCGCGCCGGCTGGGAGGTCGCGGCCCGGCTGAAGGCCGGGACGGTGAACGTGAACGAGGGCTACGCGGCGACGTTCGGCAGCGTCGGCGTGCCGATGGGCGGGATGAAGGACTCCGGTGTCGGCCGCCGCAACGGCGCCGAGGGGCTGCTGAAGTACACGGAGGCGCAGTCGATCGCCGTGCAGCGCGGGCCGGTGCTGCGGCCGCCACGCCGGGTGCCGGGCGGGGTGTGGGCGCGGCTGATGACGTCGAGCATGAAGCTGTTGCGGCACCTGCCCTGGCGGTGATCAGCCGAGGCCGAGGAGCTCCACGGCCGTGCGGTCGAGGATCGCGGCGATGTCGTCCGAGGGCAGGCCGGAGCGTTCGACGTAGGTCACGGCCTCGGTGAACCCATCGCCCTTTTGGTACGGAAAGTCGGTGCCGAGCACCAGGCGGTCGGCGCCGAGCGTTTCGGCCGCGAGGCGCAGCGCCGGCACGTGGTTGTGCCCGACGGTGTCGTAGAAGATCCGGCGCGCGGCGAGGCTCGGCTTTTCCGGGGTTTCCGGTGCCTCCCAAGGGTTCTGGCGGTCGATGCGGGGCAGCAGCATCGGCAGCGCGCCGCCGAGGTGGGGCAGGATGATCTTCATGTTCGGGAACCGGCTCGGGATCCCGGCGACGATCAGGTGCAGCAAAGCGACGGTGTCCTCGATCGGCGCGCCGATCTGCCACGTGAGCTCCGGCCCGATCAGCGGCGATTCGGCGCCGACGCCGGCCGGGTGCACGAACAGAACACTGCCGCGGCGGTCGAGCTCTTCGTAGACGGGCAGGAACGCCGGGTCGCCGAGCGTGCGGCCCAGCACCGACGTGGTCACGGCGGCGCCCAGGAAACCCAGCTCGTCGAGCGCGCGGGTGAGCTCGCCGAGCGCCGCGCCGGTGTGCGGAAGCGGCAGGGAGGCGAACGCTTTGAACCGATGGGGGTGCTGCTGGACGAGCTCGGCGTAGTCGTCGTTGACGAACCGCGCCGCCGCCACGGCGGTCTTCTCATCTTCGAAGTGCGGCGGTGCGGGCGTGGTCGAGAGCACCTGCAGGTCGATGCCCGCCGTCGCCATCTGCTCGAACCGCGAATCGAGCTCCGCCGCGGTCGCCCCCGCGCCGAGCCGGCCCTGCGCGGTCGCCTTCTCGTTGCCCGAGCGGGCCAACAGGTCCAGGTACGCCTCGCTCCACAGGTGAGCGTGCACGTCGACGCGCATCCCCGGCTCCTCCCGACGTGGTTAGCATGCTATTTGATCACCAAGTCAACCACTGCCGAACAGGTTCGGCACGCGGCGGGTCCCGGCGCGGAGCCGGCGACCGACAACCGCACCGCAAACCGGCAAAACCGTCCGGGCGCAGTGGCGTCGGTCCTTCGTGGCCGGGGTCGTGAGCAGGCCGCATTCGGGACGGCCTCGTCATGGTGGGCGGCGCGAGAGCACCACGACCGACCACCCGCTTGCACGGCGCGGAGCTCGCCGCAGGCAACCACACGGTAAACCGGCAAAACCGTCCCGGGCGCAGCGAGCCAGCCCCCACTGCACACGCCCTCGGCAGGCCACGGTCGGGACAGCCCGGGCGCAACGGCCAGCACAGGACACCACAACCCGGGACAACCCACTCCCCAAGGCGCGGAGCTCGCCGCAGGCAACCACCGCGAACCGGCAAAACCGTCCCGGACGCAGCCGGCGTCAGTCCTTCGTGGCCGGAGTCGTGAGCAGGCCGCGGTCGTAGGCGATGGCGACGGCTTCGGCGCGGCGGCTGGCGCCCAGCTTGGCCATGACGCGGGAGAGGTGAACGGAGACCGTCTTCTCGCTGATGTAGAGCTCCTCCCCTACCTGGCGGTTGGTGCGGCCGAGCGCGACGCGTTCGAGGACGTCGCGTTCGCGGTCGGTGAGGGGGTTGGGGCGGGTGGGCGCGGCGACGGCCGGGGTGATGCCGGGCAGGTCGGTGCGGGCGCGGTGGGCCAGGTCGCGCGCGGCGTCGCGCAGGGGCAGCGCGCCGAGGGCGGACGCGACGGTGTGGGCGGACGTCAGGGCGTCTTCGGCGGGCAGGCCGTGGGCGAGCAGGGCCTGGGCTTCGAAGTAGCGGCACATGGCTTGCTCGTAGACCGCGCCGTAGTCGAAAGCCGTGGCGGCGGCGGACCACAGCGCCGGGTCGGCCGGGCCTTCGAGGCCGGAGGCGGCGGCTTCCAGGCGGGCGAGCCAGGCGTGGCCTTCGGGCCCGAGGGTGCCGGATCGCGGGCTGCCCTCGACGGCGGTGCGGCGGCCGTGTTCCAGCAGGCGGCGGCCGACGGACACCAGGTTCTCGGCGGTGCGCTGGTCGCCGTGCAGGCGGGCGTCGGCGGCGAGGGCGGCGACCGAGGTCAGGCCCAGCGCGACGATCCGGAGGCCGCCCAGCAGCCAGGGCTCGATCTTCTCCAACCACGCCACCAGTTCCTCGGTGACGCGCACGGCTTCGGTGTGATCGCCGCGCCAGGTCGCGAGCTCGATGGCCGCGTCGCCCGCCGAGAGGGCGATCTGGATGTCGGCCGCCCACTGCTGGCGCAGCCCGGGCAGGAGGCGCGCGGCGTCGTCGAACCGGCCGCGCGCGACGAGGAACAGCACCCAGTTGGCGAGGATCCGGGCGGCGACCGCGCTCGACACCCCGCGCGCCGCGCGCCCGGCCGCGTCCTCCGCGGGCCAGTCGCCGCTGAGGTAGCGCAGGTAGAGCTGCCGCGCGCGCAGCTCGAGCCCGAAGGAGCTCCACGTGAGCCCCGACTCCTCCGCGCGCGTCACGCCGTTGGCCGCGTGGGTGAGGGCTTCGGCCATCTCGGCCTGGTCGTCGTAGCTCAAGGCGAGGAAGTACAGGCCGCGCAGCTCGACGTTGAGGGCCTCGGCGTCGCGCGCTTTGCGAATGCCCTCGCGCAGCCGTTCCCGCGCGAGCGCCGCGTCGCCCGCCGAGTCGGCCAGCGTGCCCAGCGTGATGAGCCCCGACGCCTCGGCTCCGACCGCGCCTACGGCTCGCGCGTCGGACACCGACGTGAGCGCGTTGTCTAGGGCCTCGCCGGGCTGGTCGAGCAGCCGCAGGAACCCCGCGCGGGTGGCGAGCACCCACGCCCGCGTGGCGCTCGGCTCGCTGTCCTTCACCAGCTCCCACGCTCGGTCGACGGCCAGCGTCGCCTCGTCGAGCGTGCCTTCCAGCGCCAGCAGCGCTTCGGCCAGCCGGCGCCACACCTTGGCCGACCTCAGCGTCGGGGTGTCGGGCCCGAGCAGCTCCGTGGCCGAGCGCGCGAAGGCCGCCGCCCGCTCCGGCTCCCCCGACGTGCCCGCGAAGTACGAAGCCTCGTGAAGCAGCTTCAGCTCGTCGACGCCCTCGGGCCGGTCCGCGACGGCCACTGCGTCCCAGATGGACAGTGCCTGTTCGGCGTGCCGCAGGGCCGCCCCCGGTGCGCCCAGCTTCTCCGCCTCCGCCATCGCGCTCAGCAGCGCGGGCAGCGCCGTGACGAAATCGCGGCTTTCAAGGCTGTGGAACGCCAGCTTGGCGTCGTGCCCGCGCCCCTGCGGGATCGCGCGGATGCGGGCCGCGTACGCCGCGTGCGTGCGGTTGCGCTCCCCGGGCAGTAGATCCGCGTACACCGCTTCCTGCAGCAACGCATGGCGGAACACGTACGAGCCGTCCTCGATCACGAGCACGTGGTGCTGGACGGCCTCGCGCAGCGCCTCGTCGAGCTCCTGCTCGCCGATGGCCGCCACCTCCGCGAGCGCAGCGTGCGACACCGGTTCGTTGGCCACGGAGATCACCCGCAGCACGCGCCGCGTCTCCGCCGGGAAGCGTTCGAGCCGGGCGAGCAGCACCTCGGCGAGCCCTGCGGGCAGGTCCCGGCAGTCGGCGTCCGTGGCCAGCAGCTCTTCCACGAAGAACGGGTTGCCCTCCGACCGCGCGACGATGTCGGCCACCACGTCGGCCGGCAGCGGCTCGTCGGCCAGCGCCTCCACGAACGCCCGCGCTTCCGCGGGCCCGAACGGCGCCAGCGCGACCTGCTCCACCGTGGCCAGGCGCACCAGCTCCGAAAGCAGCCCGCGCAGCGGGTGGCGGCGGTGCACGTCTTCTTCGCGGTAGCTGCCCACGACCAGCAGCCGCTGCGCGCGCAACCTGCTGGCCAGGAAGGACAGCAGGTTGCGCGTCGTAGAGTCGGCCCAGTGCAGGTCCTCGAGCAGGATCACCACCGGCCGCGACTCGGCGACCTCGGTCAGCACCCCCAGTACCGCATCGAACAGCTGGAGCTGACCCAGGTCCTGTTCCGGTCGCGGCCGGCGCATGACCTCGCGCTCGCTGGCCGACACCTGGCCGTGTTCCCCCGGTCCCATCGGCTGGGGCTCCCCGCTCTGCGGCAGCAGCCGCGCGAGCGCCGGCCGCGACCGCACCGCGGCGGCGACCACCGGATCCCCCGACGAGCCCAGCGGCGCCAGCGCCTCCGCGAACGGCAGGTACGGCAGCCCGCCGTCGCGCACGTCGATGCAGCGGCCGGTGAGCACCAGCGCACCGTTCGCCGCGACGTGCTCACCGAGCGCGGTGAGCAGCCGGGTCTTGCCGACGCCCGCGTCGCCCGCGATCAGCACGGCGCCGGCCTCACGCCGCTCCGCGCGAGCGAAGGCGGCGCGAAGCCGCCGCATCTCGTGAGTGCGGGCGACCAGCGGGATTCCGGAGCCTAAGCGGGGCACGAGGAGCATTCTGTCCTACCCCACCGACAGTTCCGCCATGCTTTTCGCCGAGGGCGTGACACCCTCGGCGAACAGGTCGTTCACCGCGCCAGGTGATCGGCGCGGGAGGCCATCTGCGCGGCCGTGCGGCGTTCCTGCGCCGGCACGGTCACGCTGGTCACCCGGTGGGCCCGCAGCCACCGCACGACGCGGCTCTGCTTGGTCATCCGCGCGTCGCGCCCGGCCTTCCGCAGTTGCTCCTCGCGGTAGGCCACCTCGGCGCTCATCGCGTCCAGGAGCTGGTAACTCATCGCTTCTTCCCCATCCTCTGCGAGTGCCTTCTTCCGTGACACTCACAGTCGTCCTGAGGCGGGGCCGCCGGCATCGGGCGATCACCCCGTCCTGGACGCCAAACGACCCCTTACCCGAGGCGCCGACCGGCGAAGAGCAGGTCGGCGGGGTAAGGGGTCGCCGGATGGAACGTCAGTCGCGGGCCGGGCCGCCGGCGCGCACCGCCGCCAGCAGTCCCCGCCAACCCGAAGCGGGGAGGCGGAAAGCACCCCCTTCGGGGTCCTTCGAGTCGCGCACCGCGGCGTCGCCGCCGACGAACGCGATCTCGACGCAGTCGTTGCCGCCGCCGCTGTGGCTGCTCTTGCGCCAGGTGGCCCGGGAAAGATCCGCGTCCGGCATCATGTTCCCCACTTCCTCACTGTGTCCTCGGTTCCAGGTGGTGCACTGCAGCCGGCGCGGTTGACCGATCGGCGAACCGGCCGGCCGCCTCGGTGATCAAGTCGACCGAGTCGTCCGGTTTCAGTGCGGCAGCGCGCAGGTGGTCGAACATCAGCGCGTAGCGCCGGACGTCTTCGGGTTGTTCGAGGTACAGGCCGCTGGACGTGCTGTCGTCCACGTAGACGACGTCGGGGTCGGCCTGCTCGGGGAACCCCATGATGAGGAACGGGCCTTCCATGCCCGGGTGCGCGCCGGCTCCGAAGGGGACCACCTGGATGGTCACGTTGGGTTTCTCGGCGACCGAGGCCATGCGGTAGAGCTGCTCGGCCATCACCTCGGGGCTGTCGACCACGCGGTGCAGCACGGCCTCGTCGACCACCGCCCAGTACTCCGGCGGCGGCGTGTCGCTCAGCAGCTCCTGGCGCGCCATGCGCGCGGCCACGCGACGCCGGATCTCGGCGTCCTCGGCGTCGGGCCGCAGCGCTCTTATCACGGCGTGGGCGTAGCGCTCGGTCTGCAGCAGACCCGGCACGAGCAGCGCCTGGAACGCGCGCAGCGAGGTCGCGTCGGCCTCCAGGCCCACGAACGTGCCGGTGAACACCTCGTTGTACGCGTGCCACCAGCCGCGCTTGCGCGCCTCGCGGGCCAGCTGGACGAGCGCCTCCTGCTCGTCGCCGGTGATCCCGTAGAGCGCCAGCATGTCCCGGGCGTCGCGCGGGGTGACGCCGACGTGCCCGGTCTCGATGCGGCTCACCTTCGAGGCGGAGCACTCGAGCTTCTCGCCCACCTCGTCGATGGTGAAGTCGGCGGCTTCCCGGAGCCGCCTCAGCTCGCTCGCGAGCCTCCGGCGGCGAACGGTGGGTCCCTGGCCTCTCGCCACGACAGCACCTCCGGATCGTCTTACGCGATGCGCGCACCGTAGACCAACGCTGACCAACGCTGCCCGCACCGCATATCTAACCAGCCGTCCGACTAGTCAGTGGGGTATTAACACTGCGGAATTCCCGCCGCCACGGCGGGGCTCCGCCCTGCAATTTGCAGATTGCGCTTGTACTCTGACACCCGTGTGAACCGGAACCGGTCACGCCGCGCCGGTCGAGCCGGCCGCCATGATCGGTCCGGGTTCCTGAGCAGCGTAGACGACGACCAGCCGGAAACAGACACCGAGTGCGCGGGCGTTTCCGGCCGAAGGCGTCCGGGGCCGCCCCCCGACCGGTCCCGGGCACCTTCACCTTCGGTTGTCAGTTGTTGCCAGACCATCCGAGGCACACTCCGGCGATTACCCGGCTACGCATTTCGCATTTTCCGCCACCCGGAAGTGTGGTTGATTCCGCACACCTCACTCAGCGACACACTCTCAGTAGAACCGGCTGCGACCGTCCTCACAGGACGCGCAGCAGTCCCTCCTGGACGACCGTGGCGATGTGCGTGCCGTCCTGCGCGAAGAAGCGGCCCGTGGCCAGCCCGCGCGCGCCCGACGCGCTCGGCGAGGTGCTGTCGTAGAGGAACCACTCGTCGGCCCGGAAGGGCCGGTGGAACCACAGCGCGTGGTCCAGGCTCGCGCCGAGAACCTTGTCGACGTCCCAGTAAACGCCGTGGCGCGCGAGGATCGAGTCGAGCAGCGTCATGTCGGAGGCGTAGGTGAGCACGCAGACGTGCAGCAGCTGGTCGGCGGGCAGCGCGCCGTCGGCACGCATCCACACGCGGTTGCTCGCCGGCCGCTCGCCCGTGGCGCGCGTGATCCACGGCGGTTCGCCGACGTAGCGCACGTCGATGGGACGCGGGCGCTCGGTGAAGCGCAGGCCGAAGCCGGCTGTGCGTTCCTGGAACGTCGGCAGCGTTTCGGGGGCGGGCACGTCGGGCATCGGCTCGCCGTGCTCGAGGCCCTGCTCGTCCTTCTGGAACGAGGCGGACAGCGCGAAGATCGCCTTGCCGTGCTGGATGGCCGTGACGCGGCGGGTGGTGAACGAGCGGCCGTCACGGATGCGGTCCACCTCGTAGAGGATCGGCACGCTCGGGTCGCCGCCGCGGATGAAGTAGGCGTGCAGCGAGTGCACGCGCCGGTCCTCGGGCACAGTGCGCCCGGCCGCCACCAGGGCCTGCCCGGCGACCTGGCCGCCGAACACGCGGACCGGGGAGTGCGCGGGCGAAACCCCGCGGTAGAAGTCCTCCTCCACCTTCTCCAGGTCGAGGAGATCGACGAGCCGGTCGAGCACCGCCTGCCCGCCGCCGGCGGCCTCGTCGAGCCCGGCGGCGGCGGTCCTGGCGATATCGGTCATGCCCGAACCTTATTCGGTCGGCATAAACCTCGTCCCTTATGCGTGGTCGTCTTCACCGAGGCGGTGCACGTGGATCAGGTTCGTGGAGCCGACGGTCCCGGGCGGGGAGCCGGCCACGATCACCACGAGGTCGCCGCGCTGGTACTTGCCCATCTGCAGCATCGCGTGGTCGACCTGCTGGATCATCTGGTCGGTGGAGTCGACCCGCGGCACGATCGTGGTCACCGTGCCCCACGTCATCGACAGCTGGCTGCGCACGCAGTCCTCCGGCGTGAACGCCATCAGCGGCAGCCGCGTGTGCAGGCGGGCCAGGCGGCGCACGGTGTCACCGGACTGGGTGAACGCGACGAGCGCCTTGGCGTTGAGCCGCTCGCCGATGTCGCGGGCGGCATAGGAGATCACGCCGCGCTTGGTGCGCGGGACGTGCGTGAGCGGCGGGACGACCGGCGAGTCGGTCTCGACCGCCTCGACGATGCGGCCCATCGTCTGCACCGTCTCGATCGGGTAGCGCCCGACGCTGGTCTCGCCCGAGAGCATCACGGCGTCGGTGCCGTCGAGCACCGCGTTGGCCACGTCGGAGGCCTCGGCGCGGGTCGGCCGGGAGTTGTTGATCATCGACTCGAGCATCTGCGTCGCGACGATGACCGGCTTCGCGTTCTCGCGGCAGATCTGGATGGCGCGCTTCTGGACCAGCGGCACCTGCTCCAGCGGCAGCTCGACGCCGAGGTCACCGCGGGCGACCATCACCGCGTCGAAGGCCAGCACGATCGCCTCGAGGTTGTAGACGGCCTCGGGCTTCTCGATCTTCGCGACCACCGGCAGCCGGCCCTTGCCGACGCGGTCCATGACCTGGTGCACCAGGTCGATGTCGGCCGGCGAGCGCACGAAGGACAGCGCGATGAAGTCGACGCCCAGGTGCAGCGCGAACTCGAGGTCCTCGATGTCCTTCTCGCTCAGCGCCGGGACGGAGACGTCCATGCCCGGGAGCGAGACGCCCTTGTTGTTGCTGACGGGGCCGCCTTCGGTGACCTCGCAGACCACGTCCTGACCCTCGACGCCCGTGACCACGAGGCCGACCTTGCCGTCGTCCACCAGGAGGCGGTCGCCCGGCTTCGCGTCCTTCGCAAGGCCCTTGTAGGTGGTCGAGACGCGGTCGTGCGTGCCCACCACGTCCTCGACGGTGATGCGGACGACGTCGCCCGTGTGCCACTCGGCCGAGCCGCTGGCGAAGGTGCCCAGGCGGATCTTCGGACCCTGGAGGTCACCGAGAATGCCCACCGCCCGGCCACTCTCGGCCGCAGCGGCCCGGACCAGGTCGTAGACCTGCTTGTGGTCGCTGTGGCTTCCGTGGCTGAAGTTCATCCTCGCGACGTCCATTCCGGCGTCGACGAGTGCCCGCATCTTCTCCGGAGTGGAGGTCGCGGGACCCAGCGTACAAACGATCTTCGCGCGTCGGCTCACGTTCGATGACAGTAGTCGCTCATCCCTCTCACGTCTGTACCGATACCGAAAGTTCGGAGGAAGTGTTCAGAAACCATTCAGATGACTAACCTCCGTAAGTATGACGGCGGTTCGGCGGCTCGCGCTTGCGATCGCGGCGTTCGCCCTGGTCGGGGCGTGTTCCGCGCCGTCGCAGCCTCCGTGGCGGCTCGTTGACCTGCCCGTTTCCGGTACGCGCGTACTGGGATTCGTCCCGGCTTCATCGGGAATCGTCATGACCGGCTCGGTGCCGGGGCCCGCCGGACGGGCCCCCGCGGCGTGGTTCGGCGGTCCGGCGGGGGCGCCGTGGACGCCGGTGCCGGTCCACCCGGCGACGGGCTACGGGCGGCAGGCGGAGCTGACGCTGCCGGCCGCGGCGGGTTCCCGGCTGCTCGCGCTGGGCTCCGCGTACGGCGGCGCGCACGCCAACCCGCGCCCGACGATCTGGACGGGGTCGGTGGCCGAGGGGCTGACCGAGCACGAACAGCCGGTGGAGCTCCTCGGTGGCGAGCGCGCGGTGACCACATCCGGGTCCGCGGCCGGTCCGGCGGGGTACGTGCTGACGGGCCAGTGGGACCACCGGACCGGCGGCGTCGGCGCGTCGGTCTGGACCTCGGCGGACGGCGCTTCGTGGGCGTTGCGCGAGGACCCGGCGCTGCTCAGCACCACCGGCGACCAGACCCGCGCGCTGGCCGCGGCAGGCGGCGGGCCGGGTTATGTGGCCGTCGGCGACGCGCGGGCGGGGCTCTCCGTACGACCGGTGGCCTGGACGTCAGCCGACGGTTCGGCGTGGACGCGGGTTTCGCTGCCGTCCCCGGCCGGCTCGGCCTCGGTGTGGCGCGTGACGTGCTCGGCCTCGGACTGCGCCGCCGTCGGCGCGACCAGTGAACAGCGCCTGGCCTGCTGGCGTTCGGGTCCTTCGTGGACGGCGTCCGCCGGCGGCCCGGTGATTCCCGCGTCGCAACTGCTGGAGGTGACCGGCCTGACGCTCGACTCGTCGGGCCGGCTCGACGTGGCGGCGAAGGTCGACGGCCGGCTGCGGCTCTGGCGCGTCGGGCAACGGTGCGAGGACTTCGCGGAACTGCCGCTGCCCGAGGCGGCCCAGTCGCTGGCGTTGATCGCGGACGGCCCTGACCTGCTCCTGGCCACGACCACGGAATCGGGGAGCAAGGTCTGGTGTTACCCGCTCCCCCGCTGACTGGCCCCGGTGGCACGGCTGTTCGCTCGCGCACGGTTCGGCGGCCCCACGACCCGCCAACGCCGACAACTTCGGAGCAGGCAGCCCGACCTGAGATTATGCAGCCGCCCGCGCGTCAGGCAGGCGTTCTGCGCACTGCCGCTCCGGTCCTACAGCACGGTCTCCGCTCGGCCCTAGCGGCGCGGTTGCTCGCTCGGCCCGACGTGGTCGCGCGCCCACTCGTTGAAGGCGCGCAGCTGGCGCCAGGACTTGCGGACGCGGTCGAAGGCCTCGCGCTCGTGGAGGAAGTCGGCGGGTTCCCACGAGCGGGCGGCGTAGACGGAGCGGTAGCGCAGCAAGTCGAGGCGCGGGTGGTCCTCGGCGAAGCCGCGGGGACGGGACTTGAGGCGGTCGCCGTGGATGTCGAAGCCGGCGCGCTTCAGCTTGGCCAGGATCTGTTCCAGCACGGGGCCGTGCAGCTCGGTGTCGACGGCCGTGCGGAAGCGCGCGATCTGGTCGGACGCGAGGTGGAAGCAGCCGCCGCCCACGCGCAGGCCCGCGGGGCTCAGCTCGACGTAGTAGGCGCCGCCGCCGCGGCCCGCCTCGATGACGCCGCCGCAGTGCGTCTTGTACGGGGTCTTGTCCTTCGCGAAGCGCACGTCGCGGTAGGGCCGGAACACCTTGCCATCGCCGAAACCCTCGCCGAACTCCGGCTCCAGCTCCTTGAGCAGCGCCTCCATCGGCTCGCGCACGTCGGACTTGTAGGTCGCGACGTGTTCGTCCCAGTAGGACTTGGAGTTGTCGGCCTCGAGCCCGTCGTAGAAATCGACGGCGTACTCACCGAATCCCGTGAACTTCACGCCGAGCACGATAATCCGCGCCCCCGACAGTTTCTCCGCCGGACACTTCTTCGCCGAACGAGGGAGACCCCGCCGGAGCGGCTCCGGCGGGGTCGGTGTGCCTGGGGACCCGGTGCGGCCGGCGCGCCCCTGCGCCGCCGGCCACACCGGAAGCGGTCACTTCGCGACGGCCGTCATCAGCTCGCCGTTGGACGTGTCGCCGGACAGCTCCCACACCATGGCGCCGCCGAGGCCCTGCTGCTTCGCGTAACTGATCTTGCCGCCGATGGTGCTCGGGGTGTCGTAGCTCCACCAGTTCGAACCGCACTTCGCGTACGCCGTGCCGGCGACGGTGCCGGTCGAAGGGCAGCTCGACTTCAGGATCTTGTAGTCCTCGATGCCCTGCTCGTACTTGCCGGGCGCCGGACCCGTGGCGGAACCGCCGGGCGCGCTCTGCGTGACGCCGGTCCAGCCGCGGCCGTAGAACCCGATGCCCAGCAACAGCTTCGACGCGGGCACGCCCTTGCTCTTGAGCTTCTGGATGGCCGCGTCGGAGTAGAAGCCGGCGGTGGGGATGCCGGCGTAGGAGGTCAGCGGCGAGTGCGGAGCCGTCGGGCCCTGTGCCGCGAATGCGCCGAAGTAGTCGTAGGTCATCACGTGGTACCAGTTCACGTACTGCGCGGCGCCCGCGTAGTCGGCGGCGTCGATCTTGCCGCCGTTGGTGCCGTCGGCGGTGATCGCGGCGGTGACGAGCTTCGACGAGCCGAACTTGGCGCGCACGGCCGCCATCAGGTTCTTGAATGCCGCCGCGCCGCTGGTGTCACAGCTCAGGCCACAGGCGTTGGGATACTCCCAGTCGAGGTCGATGCCGTCGAACAGGCCGGCCCAGCGCGGGTCGTTCACGAGGTTGTAGCAGGAGTTCGCGAACGCGGCCGGGTTCTTCGCGGCCTGGCCGAAGCCGCCCGACCAGCTCCAGCCGCCGAACGACCAGATCACCTTGAGGCCGGGATACTTGGCCTTGAGCTTCTTCAGCTGGTTGAAGCTGCCCGCCAGCGGCTGGTCCCAGATGTCGGCGACGCCATCGACGCTGCCCGCCGCGTCGTAGGTCTTCTGGTAGTCCGCGTAGGCGTCGCCGATGGCGCAGCCGCCGTTGGTGACGTTGCCGAACGCGTAGTTGATGTGGGTGAGCTTCGCGGCGGAGCCGGAGGTTTCGATGTTCTTCACGTGGTAGTTGCGGTCGTACACACCCCAGTCGGTGAAGTAGCCGACCACCTTCCCGACCGAGGCCTGCGGGGCGGCGGCCGACTCCGTGGCCGTCGTGGCCGCCGTGGACACGGGCGCGGCCACAGCCGCTGCGGCGAGTGCGGCGCTGGCCAGGCTGACGAGCGCCAAGAAGCTCTTCCTGCGCGGACGGGGCATGCCGGCTCCCTTCGGGGAGTCACACCAGGTGACCGAACGGGGACAGTGGGGACTCTCACACCGTAAGAGGACTAGACCATTAGGTCAATGGTCTAGTCCAGGGAATCAACCGGACAATTCGGTCGCTCGATGTCGATCACCCGCGGGGCGAAGTCGGCCTGGTCACGGTGCGCCGGAGCGGTCGCGTGCGCCCCGAAGCGCTCGGGCCCGCGTGGCGCTCGCGAAGGTGGGCGCAGGCATCGGCGGCATCGCGGTTGGGGCCGCGACCGGCGCCGAGCGACCCGGGCACCGTGCCGCACTCGGGCGTTTCGAACGCGAACCCCGCGAAGCTGCGCACCGGACACCCGCGGCATTCTCGGATTCCGGCGAGGCCGACACACCCGAGAAGCCGCAGCCGAGCCAGCGGCGTCAGGCAGGTGTCTCGAACGTGATGCCCGTAGCCGCCGCGCGGCGTTCGCCCCAGGCGTACAGGGCGGTCAACGCCGGGCCGAGGGCTTCGCCGTCCGGGGTGAGGCGGTATTCGACGTGGGGGACGCGGCCGTCGAGGGCTTGGCGGTGGACGAGGCCGTCGGCGGTCAGCTCGCGCAGCTGCTGGGTGAGCATCTTTTCGCTGATGCCCGGCATGAGGCGGCGCAGCTCGCCGTAGCGGTGCACGCCCTCCTTGAGATGCGCGAGGATCACCGGCTTCCACCGGCCGCCGATGACGTCGACAGTGAGCTCCACCGGGCACCAGTACCGCCTGCCCGCCATCACGGCCTCCTCGCTACGCACCGGAAAGTAAGTGGTTGCCCGGCCGAGCCGGGTGCGCTCTGCTGGCCTGATGATTGTGGAATACCTGCGCTACACCATCCCGGCCGACCGCGCGGCGGCGTTCGAGGCCGCGTACGCCGACGCGGCCGGCTCGCTCGCGAAGGCACCCGAGTGCGTCGGCTACGACCTCAGCCGCTGCGTCGAAGACCCTACGCGCTACGTGCTCGCGATCCGCTGGACCTCGGCCGAGGCGCACCTCGAAGGCTTCCGCCGCGGCCCGCACTTCCCGCCGTTCTTCGCGGCGATCCGCGCCTACGTCGGCGACCTCGACGAGATGCGCCACTACGAGCCGACGGCCGTCACCGGCGAGGGCGGCGCCCGGCCACCGACGCTGTACGAGTGGGCCGGCGGCGGCCCCGCGCTGCGGCGCCTGACCGAGGTCTTCTACCGCCATGTGCCCGAAGACCCGCTGCTGGAACCAGTGTTCCGCGGCATGGACGCCCACCACGCCGAGCACGTCGCGGTCTGGCTCGGCGAGGTGCTCGGCGGCCCGGCGGACTACACCGCCCACCACGGCGGGCACCCGCACATGATCGGCCGGCACCTCGGCCGCGGGATCACCGAGGAGCAGCGCCGCCGGTGGGTGTCGCTGCTGCTCGACGCCGCCGACGAGACGGGCCTGCCCGCCGACCCGGAGTTCCGCGCCGCGTTCGCCGGGTACCTGGAGTGGGGCAGCCGGCTGGCCGTGCTGTTCTCGGCGCCCGGAGCCGAACCGGCGACGGACGAGCCGGTGCCGCACTGGGACTGGACGATGCCGCCGTGGCAGGCGCCCGCCTCCTAGGCGTCGTACGTGCGCCCGTAGCCGCCGATCCGCCGCACACTGTCCACAGTGGAACCGTGCGCCCGCGCGCCGGGTGGGGGCGGGCCCCACCCGGCGCGGAAGGAACTCAGCCGAAGAAGACTTCGGCCTCTTCGTAACGCTCCAGCGGCACCGTCTTCAGCTCGGCGGTCGCCTCCGACAGCTTCACGCGCACGATGTCGGTGCCCTTCAGCGCCACCATCACGCCGAAGTCGCCGTCGGCCACCGCGTCCACGGCGTGCAGGCCGAAGCGGGTGGCGAGCACGCGGTCGTAGGCGGTCGGGGTGCCGCCGCGCTGCACGTGGCCGAGCACGACCGCGCGCGACTCCTTGCCGGTGCGGTGCGCGATCTCGTCGGCCAGCCAGGTGCCGATGCCGCCGAGGCGGACGTGCCCGAAGGCGTCCTTCTCGCCGGCGACCAGCTTCTCCTCGCCGCCCTCGGGCAGCGCGCCCTCGGCGACGACGATGATCGGCGCGTACTCGTTCTCGAAGCGGCGCTCGACCCACTCCACGACCTGGTCCACGGAGAAGTGGCGCTCCGGCACCAGGATCACGCTCGCGCCGCCGGCCAGGCCGGAGTGCAGGGCGATCCAGCCGGCGTGGCGGCCCATGACCTCCACGACCAGCGCGCGGTGGTGCGACTCGGCCGTGGTGTGCAGCCGGTCGATCGCCTCGGTCGCGATGGAGACGGCGGTGTCGAAGCCGAACGTGTAGTCGGTGGCGCCCAGGTCGTTGTCGATCGTCTTGGGCACGCCGACGACGCCGATGCCGTCGTCGGTCAGGCGCTTCGCGACGCCGAGGGTGTCCTCGCCGCCGATCGCGATCAGCGCGTCGATCTCCTGCTCGGCGAGCACGGCCTTGATCTTCTCGACGCCGCCCTCGACCTTGTACGGGTTGGTCCGCGACGAGCGCAGGATCGTGCCGCCGCGCGTGAGGATGTCCTCGACGTCGCGCAGGCCGAGCGGCTTGCTCTCGCCCGTGAGCGGCCCCTGCCACCCGTTGCGGAAGCCGGTGAATTCCCAGCCGTGCACCTCGATGCCCTTGCGGACCACCGCGCGGATCACCGCGTTCAGGCCCGGGCAGTCACCGCCACCCGTCAGCACACCGACACGCATCTCTTGCCTCCGTCTTTTCTCACGTTGGAGATCGCAGTCACATTTCGGACGCCAGAGTAGCCGCAATCGTCTGGATCGGTGCAGGGCGTACCACCTGGCGAATCGGTCCTCGCGTCCACACGGTGGCCGCGTGTGCTAGCTTGATCGGCGTGCAGCGCTATTTCTGGTTTACGAAGCCGGCCCCGGGTGGGCGCGGCGGCGTGAACCTGCGCTGAGCCCCCACCCGAGCCGGATTCGAAACCGGCTCGGCGAGTTCCCGCGGGTCGGTGTCCACCAGGAAGGAACCACCCGCCGTGACCACCCCGCAGCTGACCGCTGGGCCCGCCGACGCGAGCACCCTCGACAACCAGCGCACCACGTCGATCAGCCCGCTGATCTCCCCCGCCTTACTGCGCGAAGACCATCCCGTGGACGCCGCCGTGGCGAAGGTCGTGCACGCCGGGCGCACCGAGACCGTCGACATCCTCGACGGCCGCGACGACCGCCTCGCCGTGGTCGTGGGCCCGTGCTCGGTCCACGACCCCGAAGCCGCGATCGAGTACGCCCACAAGCTGGCCGCCAAGGCCGACGAGCTGCGCGGCGACCTGCACATCGTGATGCGCGTGTACTTCGAGAAGCCGCGCACCACGCTGGGCTGGAAGGGCCTGATCAACGACCCCGACCTCGACGGCACCTTCGCCGTGAACAAGGGCCTGCGCCTGGCCCGCAAGCTGCTGCTCGACGTGTCGGCGCTCGGCCTGCCGGTGGGGTGTGAGTTCCTGGACCCGATCACGCCGCAGTTCATCGCCGACATCGTCACGTGGGGCTCGATCGGCGCACGCACGGCGGCGAGCCAGGTGCACCGCCAGATGTGCAGCGCGCTGTCGATGCCGGTGGGCATCAAGAACTCGGTGGAGGGCGACATCCAGGTGGCGGTGGACGCCGCGCGCGCGGCCGCCGCGTCGCACGTATTCCCGGGCATCAACGTCGACGGCCTCGCGGCGCTGCTGACCACCTCGGGCAACCCCGACTGCCACGTGATCCTGCGCGGCAGCTCGCAGGGCCCGAACTACGACGCCGCCTCGGTGACCGAGACGCTCGGCCGGCTCGCCAAGTCCGGCCTGCCCGAGCGCGTGATCATCGACGCGAGCCACGGCAACAGCAACAAGGACCACGTCCGCTCGCGTGAGGTCGTGCTGGAGCTGGCTTCGCGCATCGCGGCGGGAGAGCGCGGGATCGTCGGGCTGATGATGGAGAGCTTCCTGGTCGCGGGTGCCCAGAAGCTCAACCTGGGGCACGGCTCGGAGCTCACGTACGGGCAGTCGATCACGGACGCCTGCTTGGATTGGGACACGACGGCGGATCTGCTGGACACGCTGGCGGGTGCGGTGCGGGCGCGGCGCTGAGTTTCAGCAGCCGGGCCGGGTGTGGAGCCACGCTGACGCGGCCGCGATCACCTCGTCGGTGGTCGCGGTCGCGGGCAGTGGGTGGTCGGGGGCGATCGGGGTGTTGCCGTAGACGCGGCCGGTCCGGTCCATCTCCTGCACGGTCGTGATCAGCAGTTCGGCCCCGTCACTGAGCCGGAAGACCGCGTTGCCGGTCGCGAAACCCGCAGTGGGTTGGCCGAATGTGGCGGCACGGGCGAGGCCGCGGAAGGCGATGAGGGTCGCCTCGCCCGAGCTGCCGGTGAGGGCGGAGGTGACGACGGCGACGGGCCGCGCGACCACAAAGCGGCGGCTCCGCGCGACCACAAAGCCGCCGGGCCGCACGACGGCTGATCGGCGGTGCCGGACGTGCGGCCGCTGTACAGAAACAGGCCGCGGGCGTTGATCAAGTAGTCCGTGGCGACTTCGGCCGAGATGTCGCCACGGCCGTGACCAGGCCGAGCACCACCAGCACCACGAACCCAGCAAGCACCCGACGCATCCCCGCGCCCAGTCGCGAAACCTCAGCGGCGCCGGAACGCCGGTTCGATCACTTCCCAGCGTTGCAGGTTGTGTTTCGCGTCGGCAAGCGCATCGTGCTGATCCGTAGGCGCCAGCGGCAACTTCGGCTTCCCCGCGTCTTCCCACCGCTGGCGCAGGTCGCGCGTAAAGCGGGGCAGCTGGCGTGGCAGGGCGGGCATCGGGCCCCACAGCTGGGCCAGCGCCACGTGGTCGTAGGCGGCGAACCAGGCCCACAGCTCGATGCCGCCGGGGGGCTTGCCGAAGAACTCGAGTAGGTCGGCGCGGATCTTCTCGCGGCTGCGCCACGCCCGGTCCGCGGGCGAGGGCAGCTTGGGCAGCACGTGGTCGCGCACCCACGGGCCCGCCTTGGCGGGGTCGAAGTCGGTCGACACGGCGTAGAACTCGCGGCCGCGCTCGTCAACGACACCGATCGAGACCAAATCGATCGTCACGCCGTCCTCGATGAACTCGGTGTCGTAGAAGAAACGCATCACGGAAAATTACCAGCGGCGCGAAGCGCCTCCGTTGAGGGTGGCGGCGGGGAGGAAGGCGGAGCCTAGTGGGCTAGCCGACTTTGCTGTCGGGCACCCGGGCGGCGTCGCGGCCCGAAGGCTGTGCGGGGACCTTGGGCTTGGCGCCGGAGTCCTCGGCGGCGAGCAGTTCCTTGGCCTTCGCCGCGTAGATGTCCACGTACTCCTGGCCCGAGAGCTCCATCAGGGCGTACATGATCTCGTCGGTGATCGAGCGCTCGATGAAGCGGTCGCCGGCGAGGCCGTCGTAGCGGGAGAAATCGAGCGGGGCGCCGAAGCGGATCTCGAGGCGGCGCGGCCACCACATCTTGGAGCCGATCGGGTTGACCTTTTCCGTGCCGATCATGGCGACGGGCACGACCACGCCCTTCGACTCCAGGGCGATGCGGGCGACGCCGGTCTTGCCCTTGTAGAGGCGGCCGTCGGGCGAGCGCGTGCCCTCGGGGTAGATGCCGAGCAGGTGGCCCTGCTTCACGAGCCGGGTCGCCGTGTCGAGCGCGGCCTGCGCCGCGTTGCCGCTGGAGCGGTCGATGGGGAACTGCCCGACGCCGGTGAAGAACCACTTCTTGAGCAGGCCCTTGAGACCCGGCTCGGTGAAGTACTCCGACTTCGCCGGGAACGTGACCTTGCGCTTCACGCGGATCGGCATGAAGAACGAGTCGGCGACCGCCAGGTGGTTGCCGGCGAGGATCGCGCCGCCGTCCTCCGGGATGTTCTCGGCGCCGACGACTTTCGTCGGCCACAGCAACTTGAGCAGTGGTCCGATGAAGACGAACTTCATGAGCCAGTACAGCACCGCGCGCCAGTCCTTCCCGAGGCTCAACCATCGTTCCCAGTGGTCAAGCCTACGAAACCCGGCGGTGTGCGCACAATGCGGGACGAGCCGCTACTGGGTGGCAGCGATCGATCTCACAGCGGTACCAGGCAGTTCCGGGCACCGGCCGGGGCCCCACAAGACCACTCGACCGTGAGAGCATGGAGGACCTAGACCGCTTCGATCGGAAGGGCGTTCGTCATGGGCGTGCTCGCCGGCGCGGAACCGTTCGCCCACACCGGTTCCTCTGGGGCCGGGTTCCTGCTGTGCCACGGCTTCACCGGGACGCCGGCCGGGCTGCGGGCCTGGGGTGACCACCTGGCCGCGGCCGGGTTCAGCGTTCGCTGCCCGCTGCTGCCCGGACACGGCACGCGCTGGCAGGACCTGAACCGGACCACGTGGGAGGACTGGTACGGCGCCGTCCGCGAGGAACTGCTCGCCCTGCTGGCCGAGAACGACACCGTGTTCGTCGGCGGGTTGTCGATGGGCGGCACCCTCACGCTGCGCCTCGCCGAGGAGTTCGGCGACCGGATCGCCGGGATCGTGCTGGTCAACCCGTCGGTCACGCGGCTGAGCGACGACGCGAAGCTGCTGCCGCTGCTCGCGCGCGTGATCCCGTCGATCCCCGCGATCGCCAACGACATCGCCAAGCCCGGCGTGACGGAGCTGGCCTACCCGCGCACGCCGGTGCGGGCCGCCGCGAGCCTGGCGCGCCTGTGGAAGCTCGTGCGCGCCGAACTGGGCAAGGTCACGCAGCCGGTGCTGCTGCTGCACTCCGCCGTCGACCACGTGGTGGAGCCCGAGAACTCGCGGATCGTGCTGGCCGGCGTCGCCAGCACGGACGTGACCGAGGTGGTGCTCGAGAACAGCTTCCACGTCGCGACGCAGGACAACGACGCGGAACTGATCTTCAGCCGCAGTGTCGACTTCGCCCGGTCGCTGCGGGCGGGACAGGTGGGTGCCTGATGACCCGGGGGAAAGGCACGGACGGACCCGAGGACGTCGACGCCACGTTCGCCGAGATCGTGGCCGACCTGCGAGCAGAGGGCGTGGGTTTGTTCCTCGAAGAGGACGCGCTCGAGCTCGCCGACGACACCGCGGGCGAGCAGGCGAGCGACCCGACCCCACCGCCGGCCGCCAAGACCGACACGAAGCCCGACAAGCCCGAGAAGGCGCCCGAAACCGGCGACACCTGGCGCACGGGCGGCGCCACGTGGGACGCCACGATGTTCAGCGACGACCCGGCCGAGGACGACGAGCACTTCGTGCCGCCGGAGCCGCCGCCGCTGCCGCGTCCGCGCAAGGGCGCGTTCGTGGTGCTGTTGTTCTTCGTGGTGGGGCTGCTCCTGCTGATCGTGCCGAACCTGATCGGCGTCGGGCCCGCGCTGGCGACGCCGCTGGGGATCCTCGCGCTCGCCACCGCCATCGCGCTCCTGCTGCTGCGGGTGCGCCAGGGCCCGCCGCCGGGTGCCGACCCGACCAACGGCGCCCAGGTCTGACCGGGCGGGTATGCGGATCGACTTCAGTCCTTCGCGCCGTTCGACGATCGGTGCGGAGTGGGAGCTGGCCCTGGTGGACCGGCGCAGCGGCGAGCTGGCCTCGGTCGCGGAACGGATCCTCGACGCGGTGCGCCCCGACGGCGCCGACGAGCACCCCAAGATCAAGCAGGAGCTGCTGCTCAACACCATCGAGGTGATCAGCGGCGTCTGCACCACCGTCGCCGAGGTGAAGGCCGACCTGGCCGAATCGCTCGACGTCGTGCACAAGGTCACCGACCCGCTGGGCGTGGAGCTGTTCTCCGCGGGCACGCACCCGTTCTCCAACTGGTACCGGCAGAAGGTGACCGACAAGGCGCGCTACGCCAAGCTCATCGACCGAACCCAGTGGTGGGGCCGGCAGATGCTGATCTACGGCGTCCACGTGCACGTCGGCCTCGACCACCGCGACAAGGTGCTGCCGGTGCTCGACGCGCTGCTCAACTACGCGCCGCACCTGCAGGCGCTTTCGGCGTCTTCGCCGTATTGGGGCGCGGAGGACACGGGCTACGCGTCGAACCGCGCGCTGATGTTCCAGCAGCTGCCCACGGCCGGGCTGCCGTTCCAGTTCCGCGAGTGGGCGGAGCTGGAGCACTACGTGTCGGACATGTTCACGACCGGCGTGATCGACCACTTCTCCGAGATCCGCTGGGACATCCGGCCCGCGCCGCACTTCGGCACGATCGAGATGCGCGTGTGCGACGGCGTGCCGACGCTGGAGGAGGTCGGCGCGATCGCCGCGCTGACGCAATGCCTCGTCGAGGACTTCAGCACGCGCCTCGACCACGGCGAGCGGCTCCCGACGCTGCCGCCGTGGCACGTGCAGGAGAACAAATGGCGCGCCGCGCGCTACGGCACGGACGCGATCATCATCCTCGACGCGGCCGGCCGCGAGCGGCTCGTCACCGACGACCTCACCGACCTGCTGGAGAAGCTCGAACCCGTCGCGCGGCGGCTCGACTGCGTGGCGGAGCTGCGCGACGTCGAGACGATCCTGAAGTACGGGCCGAGCTACCGGCGCCAGCGCGCGGTGGCCAAGCAGCACCACGGTTCCCTGAAAGCCGTCGTCGCGTCGCTGGTCGCGGAGATGCGCGACGGGATCGCGCGTTAACCGGCGTCCAGCTCGCGCAGCAGCGTGCCCGGGCCCATGATCGACGCGCCCAGCGCGGTGACCCGGGACCGCAGCTCGCGGTCGGCCGTGACCACCACGACGTGGTCGCCCGGGCGCGCCTGGGCGGTGACCTCGACGATGTGCGAGTCGCCGTCGGCGGGTGCCGTCGCGATCTCGACTCCGGGCACCGGTTCGACCCCGCGCGCCTGGCCTTCGACGACGAGGACCACCCGCGGCCACCACTCCCACGTCGGCCCGGCGGCGAGCCCCGCGACGGCGTCGGCGATCCCGCGCTCGGCCAGCAGCGCCAGCCGATCCCGCAGGCGCTCGGCGGCGCCGCGACGGTCGCGCCACCAGCCGTCGGGCCGCGAGCCGACGACGTTGGCGCCGTCGACGATCAGCACGAGCTCGCGGCCGAGCTGCTCCCGCAGCCCCGGCCACGACTCGGCGAAGTCACGGTGCAACGGCAGCTCGGCCACGTCGCCGGGCGCGACCCAGCGCAGCTCGGAGCTCTCCTGGTTGGCCACGCGCGCGTCGAGCGCGCCGTCGGCGGTGGCGAGCACAGTGGTGTAGTGCCAGGTCCCGTGGTCGAGCACCGACGCCGACAGCGCGCGGAACGCGGTCTTCGGCACGTCGGCCTCTTCCCACGCTTCGCGGGCCGCCGCCTCGCGCACGGTCTCGCCCGTCTCCAGTGCGCCGCCGGGCAGGGCCCAGGTGCTGCCGTTGTGCACCCACCAGGCGCGCCGCTGCAGCAGCACCCCGCGTGCGGGATCGGACAGGAGCAGCCCGGCCGCGCCGTGCGCACCCCAGTGCAGCCGCCCGCACGAACACCGCACGAACCGGTTGGCGGTCATCGGCGTCACCCGGCCAGCCTTCCACAGGAAGCCTGCCGGACGCAGCCTCCTGGTGGACGACTGTGATCGTCAGCCGCGTTCGCCGAGCCGCTCCGCGACGAACGCCGTGCAGGCGTCGAGGTTGTCCTTCAGTCGGCCCGCGCGCTTGCGGAGGACTTCCAGTTCGAGCCGCGTCGGCGGCCGGTTCTCCCTGAGCCGCCAGACGACTCCGGCGAGGCGGATCGACAGGCCGTAGGTCACGGCGTCGGCCGTGTCCAGGAGTTCCTGCAGCATGCGCTGGTCACCGGTGGTGAGTCCCGGGGCACTCGGCCGGGGTTCACGAGTGCCCCGGGACGCGGTGGCCCTGCCGCCACCCGACGTGGCGACAGGGGTCGAGGCGTCTCCGGAAGGTGCGGCCGGAGAGCGGCGCGGGGCGTCAGGTGCGGCGGCACCCGGGCTGTTCTGCGGGTCTTCGCCGGCGACGCGGAGTCGTGCGGTCATGGGTCAGCTCCGAGCTTTCGAGAGTCCGGCTGCGCGCGGCGCGGCGTCCGGACGCGGAGCCGGAACGCCCAGCGCGCGGCGGAACGCCGTGTCGCAGCTCGGGCAGGTCGGGTCGAGCCAGGGTTTGCCGGGGCTGTGGATGTCGTTCTCCCCCACGGTCTTATCCGCGCCGCACAAGGCGGCGAACGTCGCGCCGGCGTCGAGTGATCCGTGGTGCACGGCCGCTCTCGCGTGACGCTGACCTGCCGCCTGTTGCCACACGTACATGAAGCCCTCCCCTGGATCTGCTGTATCGCTACCCCTGAGATGGTGACCTGTGCATGCACAGTTTTCAAGCAAAGTTGTTAGATGCACCCGAATGAGGTGCACCGTTTCTGATAGATTTTGTGCATGCCCAGCACACGCGCGACACCCCGGCAGGTCGAACTCGGCGCACTGTTGCGCAGGATTCGCAAGCGTGCCGGGCTCTCCCAGCCGCAGGTGGCGGCGTTGGTCAACCGGTCACACTCACATATTTCGCGACGCGAGCGCGGCGAACTCGGCTTCGAAGAGCAGGCCGAACTCGAACGCACTTTGACGGTCACCGGCGCCACCAGCGAAGAGACCATCGAGGCGCTTCGCCTCTTCCGCGACGGAGCCGACCCGAACTGGCTGATTCCCGGCATCGCGCGAGACCTCGCGGTCGTCACCGAATACGAATCAGTGGCGAACAGCATCTTCGCATTCCAGCCATCGGTGATCCCCGGTCCATTGCAGACCGAGGAGTACGCCCACGCCGTGATGGTCGGAGGATCGAGCACGGAAGTCGGGATCCAGGACCGGCTCAAACTGCGGATGGCGCGGCGAAAGACTTATCTGGCTGGCAGCACGCGGTTCGAAGCCATCATGGGCGAGCAGGCGATCCGCTATCCGGCCTGTCCCCGCGATATCGCGATCCGGCAGCTACGAGACCTTTGCGAGGTTGCCGCGCTGCCGCACATCTCGATCCAAGTCATGCCGTTCCGGCTCGGATATCACCCTTCGAGAGAAGGCGGATTTGTCTTGATGCGCTCGGACGCGACGACTGTGGTCCACGTCGAGCATTACCGTTCGTCGTCTACGCTGACCAACGCGCGTGACATCAAGGACTACCTGGACGCGGCGGACAAGATCCGTCGTGACGCGGTGGGTGCTGTTGCTTCGGCGCGGCTCATCGCGGAGATCGCGGATGAGTTGGAGCGGACTGGATGAACGAAGGTGCTTGGCGGACGTCGTCGTACAGCGGTAATCAGGGAGAGTGCGTCGAAGTGCGCACGCTCGTCTGGCGGACGTCGTCGTACAGCGGCAGTCAGGGCGAGTGCGTTGAGGTGAGCACGCTCTCCGAGCAGGCCGGTGTGCGCGACTCCAAGGATCGCGACGGCGGCATCCTGCTGCTCGGCGGGGAGGCCTGGCGGGCGTTCCTCGAACGCCTCTGACCATGCGATTAACGTGCCCCCAGCATCCCGACGGTGCTGGGGGCACCTTCGTTTCAGGGCTCAGCCGGCGACTTCGGCGACCGGTGCCTTGGCCGCGTCGAGAGCCAGCGCCGCGGCGCCGACGATGGCGGTGTCGTCGCCGAGGTGGGCGGTGCGGATGCGGGCCAGCGGCCGGTACCGCGCGCCGGTGATGGCGCCCGCGTAGTGCTCACGCGCCTCGTCGAGGAACAGGGGCGCCGACTCGGAAACGCCGCCGCCGATCACGATGATCTCGGGGTCGAACACGTCCGCGACCAGCGCCAGGCCCTCGCCCAGCCACTTGGCCAGCTCGGCCATCGCCCGCAGCGCGATGGGGTCGCCGTCGCGGGCGGCGCCGGCGACGCGGCGGCCCGTGACCGAACCCGGGTCGCCCGCGACCTCGCGCGAAAGGACCGTGGAGCGGCCCGGGTAGCGAGCGAGCAGCTCGACGGCGGTGGCGGCCAGCGCCGTGCCGCTGCAGTAGCGCTCCCAGCAGCCGTACTTGCCGCACGGGCACGCGCGCCCGCCCGGTACCACGGTCAGGTGGCCCAGTTCGGGGGCGACGCCGTAGGCGCCGCGGTAGATCTCGCCGTCGAGCAGCAGCCCGGCGCCGATGCCGGTGCCGAGCGCGACCAGCGCCGCCACCTGTGCGCCGCGGGCCGCGCCGAAGCGATGCTCGCCGACCACGGCCGAGTTCACGTCGTGCTCCAGCGTCACCGGCAGGCCCACGCGCTTCTCGATGCGATCGGCCACCGGCGCGTCGCGCCAGGCGAGGTGCGGCGCGAACATCACCGACCGGCGGTCGCGCGCCACGAACCCGGCCACGGCCAGGCCCACGGCCGCGACGTCGTGGCGGTTGCGCAGGTCCTCGACGACGCCGGCGATGGCATCCTCAAGCGCGTTTTCCTCACTCGGTGTCCCGACGCGTGCGGTGTCCAGGAGCGATCCCCGCTCGTCCACCACACCGGCGCGCACGCTCGTGCCGCCGACGTCCACCCCTATCGTCAGCACTCAGTTCTCCTGCTCCGGCCGCCAGTCTTCCCGCTTGCGGACGGCGATGTGCTGCACCCGGGCGGCGGCTCCCGGGTCGTCCGCGGGCACGGTGGCGTCCCTGGGGCTGGGCGCAGGTCTGGGCGCGGGCGTGAAGCCCGGCATGTGCACACCCTCGTCGGGCTCCCAGCGGTCCGCGAGCACCGCCCGCAGCAACGCCACCAGCTGCGCCGCCTGCTCCAGCAGCCGGGCGGCGAACTCCGGCCGTTCACCTCGCACGACGGCGACGATCGCACACAACGGGCACCAGTCACACCCCGAAAACCCCGCAGTCCCCGCGGCACCCGGCTCGGTGTCGTGGGACGGCTCGTGGACCTCATCGCGGCCGTGCCCGGCGGCCATCAGCCCTTCCAGCCACGGCGCGGCCCGCTCGACCACCAGCTCCACCAGCAGGCGGATCTCCTCGGCCAGCCGCAGGCCTTCGGCCGCGTACCCGGGCTCGTCCTGTTCGCTCACGCGCGACCCCGGTCCCCGGCCAGGCTGATGACCAGGCCGCCCGCATCGGATTCCGCGCCGGTGATTCGGCACGGCCGCAGCGTCTCCGGCAGGGCGATCAGCCTGCGGAAGCCGTCCACGGTGATCGCCAGGTCGTCGTCGACGCGGGCGAGGTCCACGTCGGCCTCCTGCTGCAGCGGGATCGCGACACGCAGCCGGAAGCCGTCGGCCTCCGGCGTCACCTGCAGCAGCGGCGTCACGGGCTTTCCGGTGCCGGACAAGGGATCCCGCGTGCCGTAGAGCTCACGCGCCAGCTCGGCGAGCGCCTCGGCGCCCACCGGTTCACTCGCCCGGTGCTCGACGCGCGCGAGGTCGGCCGGCCCGAACCCGGCGGCCGCGAGCTCGGCCAGCACGGCGTCCTGCTGGGCGCGCCGTGTGCGCAGCCAGGTGGCCGCCGAACCGCGCCAGAACCCGGGCGCGGGCATCAGGCGGTTGGCGATCAGCCCGTCGACGGCGATTCCGCGCAGGGCCAGCGACGTGAGCGTGCGGCGAGTCTCGGCGACCACCACGCGCTCCGGCGTGAGGACCAGCCGCACGGTGGTGGTTGGGTCGGTGAGCAGCTCGCGCAGCGAGTCCAGGTGCGCGCCGAGGCGCCGCACGGCGGCGACGCGACCACGCCGGCCGTGCGTCTTGTTCAGGTACCCCGCGACGGCCTCGGGCAAGGCCAGCAGGCGCAGCGTCTCGGCGGTCGGACCGCAGTCGACCACCACCGTGTCCCACGGCCCGTGCCCGGCCAGGCGCTGCACCTCGCCGAGGGCGAGCAGCTCGTCGACACCCGGGAGCACGGTCAGCTCCTCGGCGTCGAGCGTCTCGAGCCCGGCGCCGGCCAACAGCGTCCGCAGCTGGTCGCGCAGCTCGTGCCAGGTCCGGTCGGCAAGCGCACGGGAGTCGACCTGCGCGGCCCACAGGCCCGCCGGGGAGCCGTCTCGGCGCACGTCCACTTCGGACGGTTCCGCGCCCAGCGCCGCGCCGAACGCGTCGCCGAGGGAGTGCGCCGGGTCGGTGGAGACCACGAGGGTCTTCCTGCCGCGCCCGGCCAGGGCGGTGGCGGTGGCCGCGGCGAGCGTGGTCTTCCCGACACCCCCCTTGCCGGTGAACAGCAGGATCCGCATGTCGCCTAGCCTTCGGCCCGTCGCTTCAGCTCCTTGAGCGCCGTGTCCATCACCATCTTCTCGGCCTTGCGCCGGAGCAGGCCGATCATCGGCAGCGCCAGCTCCACCGAGAGCGTGTAGGTGACCTTCGTGCGCCCGTCACGCAGCGCTTCGAGTGCGTAGCGGCCGTTCTGCGCCTTCTGCATCTGGCCCTTGACCAGGTGCCAGCTCACGCCGAGCCCGGTCACGTCCCAGTCGTACTCGAGCGTGTAGACGTCCTTGATCGGCCCGGCGTCCAGGGTCAGCTTCACCTGTTTGGCCCGCCCGGCGTCGTCGGTGCCCAGCACCTCGACCTCCTGGACGGCCTTGGCCCACTCCGGGTACGCGGGGAAGTCGGCGATCACCGTCATCACCCGTTGGGGCTCGGCGTCGACCTCGATGGACTGCGTGGACTGCTCGGCCATGGGACGAAGCGTAGCCGGAGAGCCGCGTCACCAGCGCAGCACGTACGGCTGCCCGGTCTCCTTGAAGTGACCCACGTTACGGCACTCGGTGTAACCGAGCCGCCGCCGCGAGGCCAGCGGCTGGTGCACATGGCCGAACACCGACCAGCGCGGCCGCTGCTCGCGGATGAGCGCCAGCAGCGACCGCGAGCCCAGCTCGGCGCGCCGCGCGACCACGTCGTAGGTCAGCTCGGCCACCGCCGGGGGGATGTGCGTGCAGAGCACGTCGACGCCCGACAGCTTGGCAACGCCCTCGTCGAACTCCTCACGGGCCCGCAGGTAGGGCCGCCATGCGGCGCCCTTGCGCGGCCGCGGCACCACGCCTTCGGGCAGCACCGCTCCCCCGACGAACCCGAACCGCAGGCCGCCGATCGTGGTGACCTCGCCGTCGAGCACCTGCACACCGTCGCCGACGAACTCCGGCCACAGGTCGGGCGAGTCGACGTTGCCGGGCGTGGCGTAGGTCGGCGCGGTCATCGAGGCGAAGAGCGTGGCGTACTGCTCTCGCATCGCCTCGTCCACGGCCGCGGCCGGGTCGTCGAGCGTGGCCCACAGCGTGCGCGAGTAGGCCACGGTCTCGTCGCGGGTGCCCTCGCGACGCAGGCGCGCGAACTGCGCCACCTTCTCCGCGCCGAACAGGGCGCCCATGATTCCCTTGTCGTGCTCGCGGTAGTCGACGAAGTCCAGCAGGTCGCCGAGCACGACCAGCGCGTCGGCCCCGTCACCCGCCCGCTTCAGCGCGTCGGCATTGCCGTGCACGTCCGAAACGACGTGAACCCGCACAAGACCCTCCTAGTCAGTGGCCTCGAGGTCGGTGGTCTCAAGGTCTTCGGCCCGCGGCGGGATCCCGGGCTCGCGCCCGTCCTCGAGGACGCGCTTGAGCTCCAGTGCGAGGTGCTTCGCCGCGCGGGCCCGCCGGTCGAACTCCCGGCGCAGCTCACGCGGAGTCAGGGTCCGCGGCGCACCGCCGGGGCCGGCGGGCGTCGCGCGCAGGAAGTAGTGCAGCACGGTGCCGTCGAGCACGGGTTCCAGCCAGACCTCCATCGTACCGACGAGCGCACCCGTCACGGTCCAGCGCAAACCCTTGTCACCACGGTCGGTGTACACCTGAAGGGAAAGGTCCGGCCAGTACCGCCGCCAGGCGCCCGGGTCGGCGAACGCCGCGGCGATCGTGCTCGGCGGCACCACGATGAAGGTCTCGTCCACGAGATCGAGAGCGGGTGGTCCGGGGTTCACAGGCGCAGAATGTCACGACTTCGTGCGGCGGGTCGGCGCGGCGTGGTCTTAAGGTCTACGGCAAGCTAAGTTGACCGGCGGGTAACCCCGCACGCGTCGAACACGGAGGTCCACGTGCGCGAATACAGCGCCCCCGCCGGGAAGCCGGTGACCGACGACGAGAACCTGGCCGACGTCGTCTGGGCGAACGCCGAGCGGTTCTCCGACGTCGTGAGCTTCCGCCGGCAGGTGGAGGGCACCTGGCTGGACGTGACGGCCAAGGACTTCGCCGACCAGGTCGCGGCCGTCGCCAAGGGCCTGATCGCCGCCGGCATCGGCCACGGCGACCGGGTCGCGCTGATGTCGAAGACCCGCTACGAGTGGACGCTGATCGACTTCGCGATCTGGGCCGCGGGCGCCGTCACCGTGCCGATCTACGAGACGTCGTCACCCGAGCAGGTGCGTTGGATCCTGTCCGACTCGGCCGCCAAGGCCGTGCTGGTGGAGACCGGCACCCACCACGAGTCCGTTGACGCGATCCGCGACCGGCTCACCACGCTGCGCCACACCTGGCAGATCGAAGGCGCCTCCCCCGCGGTCGACGAACTCACCGCGCTCGGCGCCGAGGTCACCGACGAGAACCTGCACGCGCGCCGCCGCGAGGTCAGCGCGGGCGAGCTGGCGACGATCGTCTACACCTCGGGCACCACGGGCCGGCCGAAGGGCGTCGAGCTGACGCACCGCAACCTGCTGGCCGAGATCCGCGCCGACATCGAGGCGTTCCCCGAACTCATGGAGCAGGGCAACTCGCTGCTGTGCTTCCTGCCGCTGGCTCACATCCTGGCCCGTGCGATCGCCGTGACCGCGCTGTCGGCCCGCGTGACGCTGGGCCACACGCCGGACGTGAAGAACCTCGTCGCGGACCTCGGCACGTTCCGGCCGACGTTCGTGGTCGCCGTGCCGCGCGTGTTCGAGAAGGTCTACAACTCGGCCAAGCAGAAGGCCCACAGCGAGGGCAAGGGCAAGATCTTCGACGCCGCCGAGGCCACCGCGGTCGAGTACAGCGAGGCGACGGACAAGGGCAGCGTCTCGTTCGGGCTGCGCGCCAAGCACCTCGTGTTCGACAAGCTCGTGTACAGCAAGCTGCGCGCGGCGCTGGGCGGCCGCTGTGTCGCCGCGGTGTCCGGCGGCGCTCCGCTGGGCGTGCGCCTGGCCCACTTCTTCCGCGGCATCGGCGTGCCGGTGTTCGAGGGCTACGGCCTCACCGAGACCTCGGCCGCGGCAGCCGTCAGCGCCAAGACGGCGTTCCGCGTGGGCACCGTCGGCAAGCCCGTGGCGGGCACCTCGGTGCGCATCGCCGACGACGGCGAGATCCTGCTCAAGGGCAGCGTCGTGTTCGGCGCGTACTACAACAACCCGCAGGCGACCGCCGAAGCACTCACCGACGGCTGGTTCCACACCGGCGACCTGGGCGAGCTGGACGGCGAGGGCTTCCTCAAGATCACCGGCCGCAAGAAGGAGATCATCGTGACGGCCGGCGGCAAGAACGTCGCGCCGTCGGGCCTCGAGGACACGATGAAGGCCTCGCCGCTGATCAGCCAGGCCATGGTGGTCGGCGACCAGCGGCCGTTCATCGCCGCGCTGGTCACCATCGACGAGGAGTTCTTCCCGTCCTGGAAGACCCAGCACGGCAAGCCCGCGCAGGCCACCGTCTCCGACCTGGCGGCCGACGCGGACCTGCTCAAGGAGATCCAGACGGCGGTCGACGAGGCCAACAGGCAGGTGTCGCACGCCGAGGCGATCAAGAAGTTCACCGTGCTGGCCAAGGACTTCACCGAGGCGAGCGGCGAGATCACGCCCTCGCTGAAGCTCAAGCGCAACGTGGTGAGCAAGAACTACGCGTCCGACATCGAGGCGCTCTACAAGAGATGAAACGGACGGGAACCGCCGTGGCGTTCGGGTCCCCCGTGCGCCACGGCGGAAATCGTCGGTCGGGTCAGTTCTGCGGGAAGCCCTGCTGCTGTTGCTGCTGCTGGTACTGGGGCTGACCCTGCGGCTGCTGCGGAGCGTGCTGAGCCTGCTGCTGGCCGGGCTGCTGCGGCGCACCGTCGGGCACCACGTACACGGCCGTGCCGTAGGCGGCGATCTCGCTGGCGGTCTGGGCGATCTCGTTGCAGTCGAAGCGCAGCGCGAGCACGGCGTTGGCCCCGTGCGCCATGGCTTCCTGCGAGAGTCGGCCCAGCGCCTCGTAGCGCGAGTCGGACAGCAGCTTCGACAGGCCCTTGAGTTCACCGCCCGCCATGGCCTTGAAGCCGGCGCCGAGGTTGGAGAACATGTTGCGGCTGCGCACGGTCAGGCCGAAAACCTCGCCGAACACGCGAACCACGCGATAACCGGGCAGATCGTTCATCGTGGACAGCATGATCGGGAACTGCATGGGGGGTGCGGGTTGGGTCATGCGCCGGATCGTAGCCATCCGCGGCGCCGTCCACCGGCGAATCAGACTGTGATTCGCTCGTTCCAGTCGATGTGGTGGTCGTACAGCCAGCCGCGCTCCTCGCCGACGTCCTGGCCCGCGCTGGCCGCCACGAGTTTCTCCACGCGGGTGCGCCGCAGCTTCTCGTAGGCGGCGAACGCGGAAGGCGCGTCCGGCAGGTCGCGCAGGCACAGCGCGAGCACCACGCTGTCCTCCAGCGCCATCGACGCACCCTGCCCGGCGGCCGGCGAAGCCGCGTGGGCCGCGTCCCCGACGAGCACCATCGTGTCGGTGGACCAGACCCGGGTGGTGGGCACGTCGTAGGAGTGGCCGCCGAAGACGTCGTCGCCGGTCGCGGCCACGATGTCGGCGCACGGCAGCGGGTCGCCGTCGAAGGCCGCGTGGGCGAACTCGCGCCAGCCGGCCGGCGTGACGGCGGCAATCTCGTCGCGCGGGCGTTCGGTGTCGGGTATGCGGGCGAACCAGAAGGTGGCGCCGTCGTGCGCGGTGGTGAAGCCGAAGGCCGCGCGGCTGCCACGGATCATGCGGTATATGCCGGGTGCGACAGGCAGGCCCTCGGCGCGGGTGTAGCCGTAAACCACGGTGAGGCCCGTGAAGCGGGGGCGGTCGGCGTCCGGGTCGATGAAGGTGCGGACCTCGGAGCGCACGCCGTCGGCGCCCACGAGCACGTCGCCGGTCGCGGTGGACCCGTCGGCGAACGTGGCGACCACGCCGGACGCACCGGTTTCGGCGGAGACTGGTTCGGCGGAGACCAGGCGGCGGCCGTGCTCCACGGTGATCCCGCGGCGGCCGGCTTCTTCCTGGAGCGCGCGGTAGAACGCGGCGCGAGTGAGCGTGCGCGGCCCGGCGAGCTCACCGGTGTCGAACTCGCGCGTGCCCATCGTCGTGCCGTCCGGCCCAACGAGTTCGACGCCGAGCGCGGCGAACGACGCTTCGTTCACGGGGCCATCGGCGTCGATCGCCTTCAGCGCGTCCATGCCGTTGTGCATCACCGTGAGGAACGCACCGGCGTCGGCTCCGCCGGAGGGGTAAGCCTCGAAGACCACGGGCTCGTGGCCGGCGCGCTGCAGCGCCATCGCCGTGACCGTGCCCGCGACGCCACCGCCGGCGATGAGAACGCGCATCGAAATCCCCCTGGAGCCGAGTCCGTGCCACCGCCGACCGTACCGGGCGGCGGTGGCACGGGTGGCTCAGGCGGTCTGGGCGACAGCGAGGCGCAAGCACACGACGAGCGCGCGCACGGCCTCTTCGACCTCTTCGAGCACCGGGAAGGTCGGGGCGATGCGGATCGTCGCGTCCTTCGGGTCGTCGCCGTACGGGTGCGTGGCCCCGGCCGGGGTCAGCGCGACGCCGGCCTCCTTGGCCAGGCGCACGATCTCCTTGGCGGTGCCCTCGGGCACGGTCAGCGAGATGAAGTACCCGCCGGTCGGCTTGGTCCAGGTGCCCAACCCCGAGTCGCCGAGCTCCTCGGTGAGGATGCGGTCGACGGCCGCGAACTTCGGCGCGATGATCTCCGCGTGCTTGCGCATGTGGGCGCGCACGCCGTCGGCGTCCTTGAGGAACATCGCGTGGCGCAGCTGGTTGACCTTGTCCGGGCCGATCGTGCGCTTGGCGAGCACACCCGACCACCACGCGATGTTGGCGGGCGACGAGCCGAAGAATCCGACGCCGGCGCCGGCGAGCGTGATCTTCGAGGTGGAGCCGAACACGAACGCGCGGTCGGCGTTGCCGGCCTCGGCGCACAGCGCCAGGACGTCGGCGACCTCGACCTCGGTGTCCGTGAGGTGGTGCACGGCGTAGGCGTTGTCCCAGAAGATGCGGAAGTCCGGCGCGGCCGTGGGCATCGCGGCCAGGCGGTGGGCAACCTCGTCGGAGAAGGTGACGCCGGTCGGGTTCGAGTACTTGGGCACGCACCAGATGCCCTTGATGCCGACGTCCTCGGCCACGAGGCGCTCGACCACGTCCATGTCCGGGCCGTCGTCGGTCATCGGGACCTGGATCAGCTCGATGCCGAAGCGCTCGGCGAGCGCGAAGTGGCGGTCGTAGCCGGGCACCGGGCACAGCATCGCGATGCGCGGCTCGTCGGCCCAGCGGCGCTCGCCGCCCGGCAGCGTGCTCAGCAGCGCCTGCACCACGGTGTCGTGCATGAGCTCGAGGCTCGAGTTGCCGGCCGCGAGCAGCTGGTCGACGGGGACCTGCAGCGCGCCGGCGAAGATCCGGCGCAGCTCGGTCAGGCCCTTGAGGCCGCCGTAGTTGCGCGTGTCGGTGCCGTCTTCGGCCTTGTACTCGCCGTTGGGCAGCGTGAGCAGGCCCGCGGAGAGGTCGAGCTGCCGGGGGGACGGCTTGCCGCGGGTGATGTCCAGGGAGAGGCCGCGCTCGACGAGCGCCGCGTAGTCGCGACGGGCGGTGTCGACGTCGACGGGAGCAGTGGTCATGGGCTCAACGCTAAACCGCGCGTCGATACCATTTCGGGTGACCCCCTGTCCAGGGTCTACCGTGGGGTCTCGTGCGTCTCGTGGTCCATGCCGATCAGCGTCAGTTCTCGTTGCGGGACAACACCGCCTGGGTCCCCGGCGACGGTGGGTGGTCCGACGAGGCGGTGAACTCGCACCGGATCGCGGTGGAGCCGTCGTCGCTCGCGATCGCCACCGCGCGCTCCGACCTGGTCGAGGTGGACGTCGCCGTGCACCCCGGCCCGCCGGCCGTGCTCGCCGACGCCGAGCACGTGGTCGAGGCCGACCTGGCCGTGGCGGGCGGGAACGTGACGCTCGCCGGTCCGGCCGACTACCCGGGCCAGGAGCGCGTGCTGGAGCTCGCGCCCGGCCATTACCGCGTGCGGGTGTCCTATGTGGAGAGTGGCCCGCCGGCCGTGACGTGGAACGAGCACGAGTACGGCGAGCACTTCCGCTACGTCGTGGACCTGTGGCCGGTTGCCGAGCCGGCGCCGGTCACCGTGGTGCGTCAGGGCGCCACGGTCTGGGACGGCTGAACGGCCGGAAGCGGCCATCCGGGACCCCTCCCGCTCGTGCGCTCTTACCGTCTTCGCAGAACAACGCGGAAAGCGGGGAGAGGCAGTGCGGGACAGCCAGAAAGCCGAGATCGCCCAGATCTCCGAGGCCGTGGCGCGGTCGATGTTCACCCAGGCCGCGATGTACTGGGGTATCGACCGCGAGGTGCACGCGCGCCTGCCCGAGACGATCCGCCGCCACGCCGAGGGCCTGCTGCCCCCGCTCGCGCGGGCCGCGGTCGCCGACGCGACGCCGGACCTGGCCGAGGCCCAGGCGTCGGTGGAGCTCGCGCTGCGGGACACGCTGCGCGCGTCGGCGGCCGAAGCGGTGGAGACCACGTCGGCGCAGCTGCTGCCGGAGCTGGCCGAGCGCGCGGTGCAGGCGGCGACGCCCGACGTCGAGTCCATGCGCGCGAAGCTGGTGTCCACGGCCACGCCGGAGGTAGCCGAAGCCCTGCGCGAGCAGACCGCCAAGACCGTGGGCGAAGCCGTGGCACAGGCCACCGCCGAGCTGCGGACCACGCTCGCCGACCAGCTTCGGCGCACGGTGCTGCCGGACCTCGCCCGCGAGGCCATCTCGAAGGCCACGCCCGATCTCGGCGAGGCCCGCGAGCACCTGCTGCACGAAGCGACGGCCGCGCTGTCCGGCACGATCGAGAAGGCCGTGGCCGAAGTGGCGCGGCAGGCCAAACCCGACCTCGTCGAGCGCGTGTCGGCCGTGGCCCTGGCGCGCGTCCGCTCGGCCGTGCAAGCGGCGGCTGAGAAGGAGCTCGCCCGGTATTCGCCGACCGTCGTGTCGGTAGTGCTGCCGCAGGGCAAGCCGATCGAGCTGGCCGAGGACACCCACTCCGTGCTGCCGGAGGTGCTGGTCGCGCTGCACGCGCGCTGCCACGTGCTGCTCGTCGGTCCCGCGGGCACCGGCAAGTCCATGCTGGCCAAGCACGCGGCGCAGGCGCTGGGCCTGCAGTTCCAGGCGCTTTCGCTGGGCCCGACCACCCCGATGAGCAAGGTGTTCGGCTACTACGACGCCAACGGCCATTACCACGACACGCCGTTCCGCCGCGCGTTCGAGCACGGCGGCGTGATGCTGCTCGACGAGCTCGACAACGGCCACCCCGGCCTGCTGGCCGAGCTCAACCAGGCGCTCGCGCTGGGCGTGTGCGCCTTCGCCGACCGCATGGTCACCGCGCACGCCGACTTCCGGCTCGTGGCCACCGGCAACACCTACGGCACCGGCGGCGACCGCCAGTACGTCGGCCGCCAGACGCTCGACTCGGCCACGCTGGACCGGTTCGTGGTCCTCGACGTGCCCATCGACGAGGGCCTGGAGGAACGCGTCGCGCTGCGGCACGCACCTTCGCACCCGGACGAGGTGGAGGAGCTGGTGGCGTCGATCCGCGAGCTGCGCGCGACGGCGCTGGCCAAGAAGCTCCCCGTGATCCTCTCGCCACGCGCCAGCATCGACGGCGCGAAGCTGCTGGAAGCCGGCGCGACCATGGAGCAGGTCATGCAGTGGCGCGTGATCCGCGGACTGTCCGACGCGCACCGCGCGGCGCTCGGGCTGGACTGACGCCGTGCTGCCCGAGTGCTTGCCGCCGATGCTGTCGTGGCACGAGTTCGTCGAAGCCGCCACGGCCTCACCCACGATCGACGCGCCGGGCAGCCGGGAGACCGGCACCGACTGGCCGGGCGCGACGTGGGAGGAGGCGCTGCGGCTGGCCGTCGACGGCTGGCCGGTCGCCCTGGAGGAAGCCGGCATCACCGTCGACGAGCTGCGCGCCGGCGCGGGCCTCGGCCACCAGGTGACCGAGCTGGAGCCGTCGTGGGACGTCACCGGCAGCGAGGTCGACATCGGCGCGTACCTCTCCGGGGTGCCCGAGTGCATGGTCGACGCCTTGCCCCGCCAGGTCTCCCGCCGCGGCAAGGTCGTCACCTTCCTCATCCCGGCCGCCTACTCCAACCGCATCGCCCACGACGTGATCATCAACCGAGGCCTGGCGCTCGTGACCCTGTGCGCGGCGATCATCGACGCGGGCCACAGTGTCGAGATCTGGTCCGGCTTCACCGGAACGTTCACCATTGCCCGCGAGAAGCTGCGCACGCACGCGGTCGCCCGGGTGATCTCGGCCGGAGAACCGCTCGACGTCGGCCGCCTGATCTTCGGCGTCGCCCACCCCGCGATGCTGCGCCGCCTCTGGTTCGGCGTCTGGGACGCGCAACCGGCGGCGGTCGCGCAGACCGTCAACGACCACAACTTCGGCATCGCCTGCGACTGCCGGCCGGACGACCTGCCGGCCGAGGTGACGGATCCGTATGTGTTCCCGTACCTCACCGAGCAGGACCGCCAGTGGGACGATCTGCCGACGGCACTGGACTGGGCGAAGGGGCTGTTCGGGGAGCTGGGGCTGATCCAGCACTGACTGCGCTGCCCTCGAAAACACCGTGCGCACCGCGGCCGCGGCGGCCAGACTGGGCTCGTGCACATGATCGACTTGCCCGATGTCGTCCGCGGCGCCCTGGAGCTCGAGCGCACCGAGCGCGGCCTGGTGCCGCACCGGTTGCCCGCGTGGGCGAGGGCACGGGGGGACGCGCAGCTGGCCATGGTGGAGGCGCAGCCCTCCGGGGTGCGGCTGGTGTTCCGGACCGCGGCGACCGTGGTGGAGCTGGACGCGGTGCGCACCAAGGTGTCCTACGTCGCCGCGGCGACGCGGCCCGACGGGGTGTACGAGCTGTTCGTGGACGGCGCTCCCGTCGGCGCGGGAGCGGTCGGCGGCGGGGACGAGTTCCTCGTCGACATGACGACCGGCGGCACCGAGGTGCGCCGCGGCGAGCCGGGCACGGTGCGGTTCGCCGGGCTGCCCGCGCGGGTCAAGGACGTCGAGATCTGGTTGCCGCACAACGAGTTCACCACGCTCGTCGAGCTGCGGGCCGACGCGCCGGCCAGTGCGGCGAACCCCGACGGCCGGCGGATGTGGCTGCACCACGGCAGCTCCATCAGCCAGGGCTCGGGCGCGGCGAGCCCCACCACGACTTGGCCGGCGGTGGCCGCGAGGCACGCGGGCGTGGAGCTGACCAACCTGGGCTTCGGCGGCAGCGCGCTGCTGGATCCGTTCACCGCGCAGGTCATGCGCGACACCCCGGCCGACGTCGTGAGCGTGAAGCTCGGCATCAACATCGTCAACGCCGACCTCATGCGGCTGCGCGCGTTCGGCCCCGCCGTACACGGGTTCCTCGACACGATCCGCGCCGGCCACCCGACCACGCCGCTACTGGTCGTCTCGCCGCTGCTGTGTCCGATCCACGAGGACACCCCCGGCCCCGGCGCCCCGGTCTTCGAGGACGACGGCGTGGTCCGCTTCCGTGCGACCGGCGAACCCGGCCCGGGCAAGCTGACGTTGAAGGTCATCCGGGAGGAACTCGCTCGGGTCGTCGCGCAGCGCGGCGACGACCCGAACCTGCACCTGCTCGACGGCCTGGCCCTCTACGGCGAGCAGGACTTCGCGGAGCTGCCCCTGCCCGACGCCCTGCACCCGGATGCCGAGACCCATCAGCGCGTCGGCGAACGCTTCGCACACCTGGCGTTCGGCGTGGGCGGGCCGCTCGCCTAGGCCGCGAACGGGTACCCGCCTGGCTCGGCACGACGCACGCCGGGCCGAGCCAGGGCCCCCCGATGAGCGATCAGTAGCCGGATACTCCGCCGGCCGTGCCCGTGCCGTTCGTCGTGGTCGCCGGCGCGACCCCGCCCGGGGTGACCACCAGTGCGTGCCAAGTCCCCAGCACGCCGTCACCCTTCGTCTGCCCGGGGGCGCTGTCCTGGGCGTAGGTGTAGACGGGCTTCCCGTTGAAGGTCGCCTGCTGAATACCATCGGAGCGGGTGAACGTGGCGAGCTGCCCGGGCAGGCTCACGCCGTTCGCGGGCTGCGCCGGGCCGGTGATCGGCGGCCAGAGCGACTTGCACCCGCTGTCGGTGCACGCCGACATGCCGGGCTTGTCTTCGTCGAACGTGTAGAGCGTGAACCCCTTGGCGTTCGTGAGAACCGTCCCGAGTGAGGTGTTCGCCTCGCCCACCGTCGCGGGCGCGGCCGCCGAGGAGGCGGGCGCTTGAGCACCGGCCGGCGGGGGCGCCGAGGTGGCCATGCTGCCGCTCCCGCACGCGGCCAATCCGGCCATCGCCGCGGCCGCGGTACCCGCGATCGCTAGAATCCTGAGGTTTTTCACGGTTTCCACCCTTCTCCTTCGCGACTCCCCCACCCGGAACCACGTAGTGCCGTGGTGCCAGGTTCGACCGGAACCCCTTGCAGCGGCACACATCACATCAAGTCGTCCACTGTGGACATACCAGAGGTGAATCGGGTCACTGCGGTGAACGGAGACGGCTCGGCTTTCGTGTGACTGGTGCGGTGCGCGGTCACCCGGCCGGAACATTCCCGGCGAACGCACCGAATTCGCCCGCGAAGGAAGGGGCTTACAGCGGATCGAGGCCCGTGATCTTCCACGACCCGTCAACGCGGCGCGCGGTCACGGCCAGCTGCGCGACCGAAGACTGCGGCGCTCCCCCGCCGGGCAGGATCGTCTGCTGGTCCAGGAAAAGCAGCAGCGTCGCGTCGTCGCCGTGGAGCGTGCGGACGCCTGCGGAGCGGACGGTGGTGGTGCGGATCAGCTTGCCGTCGGTCGCGCGTTTGCTCGCGGTGGCGAACTGCGCGTGGTACTGGCCGACAGCCGGACCGGTGAGCAGTTCGGCGGCCGCCCGCGAGGTCCGGTCGAGGTTGGCGTAGTCGTAGGAGAACAACGCCTTCACGCCGGCGCTCACCTGGTCACGCACCTGGGTGGTGGTGGCCTGGTCCACCAACGCGTCGTCGTCGCGGGGCTGCAGCGCCGAGGCCTGCACGGCAAACCAGACCGCGCACGCGAGCGCCACCACCGTCACGGCGATCGACCAGCGCTTCACGAGCCCACCGCCTGGACGCCGCCGACCTTCCACGTGTCGCCGTCACGCGTGAAGTCCACGGTCAGCCGCGCCTGTTTCGGCACCGGCGCGCCGCCGCCCGTGCTCACGCGCACGTCGAGCACGGCGATGACCCGGGCCGTGCCCGCGGCCGGGTCGAGGTCGGTGACCGCGGCCTGCAGGAGCGACGCCGTGGAGACGGTCTTGGTGCTCGTCGCGCGGTCGAGCTGCAGCTGCCGGTCGCCGGCGAGGTTCGCCCCGTACTGCCCGGTGGTGGCGCCGATCCAGCGATCCACGTCGGCGCCGCCGGTGTGGTAGTCGATCGTGTTGAGGGCCACCAGTTCCGTGCTCGCGGCGGCGAGCACGGCATCGCGGTCGCGGCCGCGCGCCAGGGCGTCGTCGTGCGCCGCGCGCCACCACGACCAGCCGAACCACGCGGCCGCCAGCACGGCCAGCACGGGCACGACCACGAGCAGCCGCGCCTTCATCACGACCCGCCCAGCAGCGCCCCGAGGCCGCCGGCCGGCGGCATGAGCAGGCCGAGCAGACCCGGCAACTGGTTCGCGTCCGGAGTGGTCGACGGCGCCGATTCCTTCGGAGCGGCCGGGATCGCGGGCGGCTTCCCGGCGTACGGCGCGTTCTGCGCACCGCGGACCTCGACGGGGCTACCCGGCGGCTCGGCGCAGTAGGCGTTCATGTTCACCGGCGCCTCGGTGGTGTCGTTGGCCGGGCGCTGTTTCGTGCCCTCGTAGCCCTTCGTGCACGACGCCGGGTCGAAGAAGTTGAACACCACGCCCAGGTGCCCGGTGCCGTCCGGTGAAGTCGACGGCGAGAACGCCGAGATCACCGGGTAGGCGACCAGCAGCTCCTCGATCGCGTCGGTGCGCGCGGAGGTGATCTGGGCGGTGGTCAGGGAGTTCGCGAAGATCACGCCGAGATCGGTGCCCGAGGTGGCGAGCACGTCGCTGATCTGGCGGCTCAGCTGCGGCGCCTGGTCGATCACCGTTCGCAGGTCGGGGTCCGAAGACTTGAGCTGCGCCGCGATCGTCTTCAGCCCGCCGGCGAAGTCGGTGATGTTCTGCGCCTGGCGCTCCTGCGTGGCGAACACCGTGCGCGAGTTGGCCAGCAGCCCGCGCGTCTGCGGGATGTACTGCGCGGCCTTGGCGGTGAGCGAACCCGTGCTGTCCAACAGCTTCTGCAGCTGCGGACCCGTGCCGGCGAACGCGTCGTAGGTCTCGTCGACCACGGTCTTGAGCGAGTCCGGGTGCACGCTCGCCACGAGATCGTCCAAATGCGACAGCACGGAGTCGGGCGACGCGGGCAGCGAGGTGCGGTCCTGCGTGATCACCGAGCCGTCGTGCAGGTACGGACCCGTCTCGCGGTCGGGCAGCAGGTCCACGAACTGCTCCCCCACCGCCGAGCGGTTCGCCACCTGCGCGTGGAGGTCGTCGGGGATGTCCGGACCGCCGGAGTCGAGGTCGAGGTGCACGTCGAGGCCGTGGCCGGTGAGCGTCATGGCCGACACGCGCCCGACCGTCACGCCGCGGTAGGCGACCTCGGAGTTGACGAAGATGCCGCCTGAATCGGCCAGCTGCAAGGTGACCTGGTAGCCGCGGGAGCCGAAAAGCCGGTCGAGGCCCGCGTACTTGCCGCCCGCGTAGACCACCGACACCACGGCGATCACCACGAACGCGATGAGCTGGATCCGCGTCTTGCGCGAGGTCATCCGGCACCTCCCCCGAGCAGGCCGCCCAGGAGGCCGCCGAGCAGCCCACCGGGTCCGGCCTGGTTCTTCGCCGGCGGCGCCGTGGTCGGCAACGGAAGGGGCAGCTCCGAAGTGGCCGATCCTGGCTGCTGTGAGGTCAGCCCCGCGATCTGGATCGGCGGCTGCGAGGTGTTCGTGAAGTTCTGCAGCAGCTTGTCGAGATCGAGGTTCACGGTCGCGTCGACGTTGGCGTAGTCGCCCTTGATCGTGTTGCCCGCGTAGTCCGGGAAGGGGTAGGTGAGCAGGATCTGCAACGCGTTGGGCAGGTCCTGGCCCGCCTCGCCGAGCTTCTGCAACGTCGGCTGCAGCGCCTTGAGATTCGCGACGAGCTGGTCGCGGCTGCGGTTCACCGTGTCGACGGCGACGCCCGAAAGCTTGTTGAGCGCGTTCAGCATCCCCACGAGCTGGTCGCGCTGGTCGGCCACGATCTTCAGGCCCGGCGCCAGGTTGTCCAGCGCGGTCTTGATGTTCTGCTGCTGCCCGGCGAGCGTGTGCGAGAGCTTGTCCAGCCCGTCGATCGCGCGCAGGATCTCACCCTTGTGCGAGTCGAGCTGCGTCGCGAGATCGTCCACTCGCGACAGCAGCGCGCGCATCTCGGGTTCGTTGCCGGACAACGCGTCGTTGAGCTCGTGGCTGATGTCCTGCAGCTGGCCGAGGCCGCCGCCGTTGAGGAGCAACGAAAGCGCGCCGAGGACTTCCTCGACCTCGGGGTTGCGGTTGGTGCGCCCGAGCGGGATCTGCGCGCCGTCGGCGAGGTGACCGGCGGGCTTCTCCTCGGTGGGCTGCCCCAGCTCCACGAACTTCTCGCCCAGCAGGCTCGACTGGCGCAGCTCGGCGCGCGCGTTTGCGGGCAGCTGCACGTCGCCGTTGACAGTCATGGCAACAAGGGCCGAGCGCGTGTCGGGCGTGAGCGTGATCTTGTCGACCCGGCCCACGGCCACGTCGTCCACCTTCACGCTCGCCTGTGGCACGAGGTCGAGCACGTCGGTGAACAGCGCCGTCACGTGGTACGGGTGCTCACCCAGGTCCGGCCCGCCCGGCAGCGGTGTGGAGTAGAGGCCGTTGAACCCGCCGTCGCTGCAGCCGGCGAGCACGAGCACGCCGGCGAGCACCCCGGCCAAGCGCCGCCGCTTCACTTGCCACCGCCGGAAAGCTGCGTCATCACGTCCACGAGCGGGAGCGGCAACGGAGGCAGCTGGCCGTTCTGCAGCGAGTTGAGCACCTGCGGCACGGTCGGCAGCTTGAGCGCGCCGTCGAGGACCGGCGCGAGCTGCTTGCAGATGTCGGTCAACGTGGTGGGCACGCCCTTCGGGGTGCCCGCGGCGAGGATGCGGCAGACGGTGAGGATCGGCGGGTTGGTGATCTCGTTGAGGTTGTCGCGCACGGCGATGGTGCCGGAGGCGGCATCGTAGGAGTTGATGAAGTTCGTGGCGCCGGTGGGCGCGATGTCGAGCACCTCGGCGAGGGCGGCGCGCTGGTCCACGAGCACACCCGTCAGCGAGGCCAACTTGTCCACATTGGACTCCAGTCCGGCCTTGTTGTCGGCCACGAACTGTTTCACGTCACCGAGCGAGGAGGCCAGGGAGCTCAGCGCGGCTCCGACGTCGGCCGAGTCGTCGGCGAGGAACCCGCTGACGTCGGCGACGCGTTCGTAGAACTCGTTGAGCTGACTGTCGCTTTGGGCGAGGGCATCCGTGAACGAGTTCAGGTTCTGGACGGTGGCGAACAGATCGTCCTTGGAGTCGTCGAGCGTGCCCGCGAGGTCGGCGAGGCGGCCGACGGTGGAGTTGAGGTCGGCGCCGTTGCCCTTGAGGTTGGCGGCCGCGGTGTCGAGGACGTCGGACAGGGCGCCGTTTTTGTTGGCACCCTTGGGTCCGAGCGCGGTGGAGAGTTTGTCGAGGCTCGCGTAGAGGTCGTCGAGTTCGACCGGCGTGGCGGTCTTGTCCCGGGCGAGGACGGTGCCACTCGCGAGCGTCGGGCCGCTGTCGTAGGCCGGGGTCAGCTGCACGTAGCGGTCGCTGACGAGACTCGGCGCGACCACGACGGCACCGACGTTGACGGGGATGGGCACGTCGTCGTTCACGCGCATGTCCACGCGCACGGCCTGCCCGTCCGGCGTCACGGCGGTGACCTCGCCGACGGGAACGCCCAGCACGCGGACCGAGGAACCGGCGTAGAGGCCGACGGTTTTGCCGAAGTACGCCGACAGTGTGGTGCCGCTACTCGTGCGGAACACGAGCCACAGCCCGGCTGTGAGAAGGAGCGCGGCCACGCAGGCAAAACCCAGCCAGGTCACCAAGTTGCGTTGAGTGCGAGTCTCGATCGTCATGCCGCCTCCGCGGGAGAAAGCACGTCGGCGGTCGTCATCGTCCGCCCACCCCCTGGTTCGGCGCCGCGATGGGCGGGGTGCAGCCCTCGGGGTTGATCGACAGCCCGCCCGCGGTGATCGTCGGCGGCAGCAGCCCGCACAGATAGCCCTCGAACCAGCGGCCGTTGCCCGTCGCGTTGGCGCCGACGCGCGCGAACGGCGCCATCAGCGCCAGGCCGCGGTCGAGGTTGCCCTGGTTGCGCTGCAGCACATCAGTCACCTTCCCCAGCGCGTCGAGCGTCGGCTTCAGCTGCGCCCGGTTGTCGGCGACGAGCCCCGAGAGCTGCTGCGAGATCTGCTGCGTGCCCTTGAGCAGCGCGCTGATCTGGTCGCGGCGGTTCTGCAGCTCGGTCAGCAGCAGGTTGCCGTCGCTGATCACCTGCTGCAGCTGGGTGTTGCGGTCCGAGAGCGTCTTGGAGATCGTGCTCGTGCCGGCCAGCAGCGTGTGCAGGTCGTCGTCGCGCGAGGACACCGTCTTCGACAGCGCGGACAGGCCCGAGAGCGTGTCCTTCAGGTACTGCGGGCTGTCCCTCAGCGAGTCCGACAACGCGGTGAAGCTGTCCGCGAGCTGCTTCGTGTCGATGTCGCCGACGGTCGTGGACAGCTGGTCGAACGCGTCCTGCAGCTGGAACGGCGTGCGCGTGCGCTGGATCGGGATCGTGTCGCCGGGGCTCTGCGTGCCGCCGCCCTTCGGGTCGAGCGCGAGGTACTTCTCCCCCAGCAGCGTCTTGATCTCGATCGACGCGGTGGACGCGTCGCCCACGCGTACGCCCTTCACTCGGAACTTCACCAGCACCTGCTTGTGCGCCAGCTCCACCGACGTCACCTGCCCCACCTTCACGCCGGCCACCTCCACCTCGTTGTCCGGCGCGAGTCCGGCGGCTTCGCCGAAGTAGGCGGAGTACGTGGTGCCGTTGCCGAACAGCGGGATGCTGTCGGAGAAGTAAGCCACGGCGGTCACGAGCAGGATCAGCACGAGCGTCACCCCGCCGACCGCCGCCTGGTTGCGTTCCTTGAGCCGCTTCACGGGCCACACCTCGGCGCGCGCTCAGTGGCAGGCAGCGGCACGATCGGCAGCGTCACGTCCAGCGACGAAATCCCGATCGTGCCTTCGATTCCGCACAGGTAGTAGTTGAACCAGCTGCCGTAGCTCAGGGTCCGCGTGAACTTCTCCAGGTTTCCCGGCAGCACCTGCAGCAGGTGGTCGAGCAGCTGGTCGGAGTCCGCGACGTTGTTCGACAGCGTGCCGAGCTGCTTGACGTCGTCCTTCACCGCCGGGCGCGCGTCGGCGAGCAGGCCCGACGTGGTCTCGGTCAGCTCGCCCAGCGCCCCCACGGCGTCACCGATCGGCTTGCGCTGCTCGGCCAGGCCGCTCACGAGCCGCTGCGTCTGGTCGATGAGGTCGCCCAGCTGCGGGCCGCGCGAGTTCACCGTGGTCAGGACCTGGTTGAGGTTGTCGATGACCTGGCCGATCACCTGGTCCTTGCCGGCGATCGACGTCGTGATCGACGCGGTGTGCGCCAGCAGGCTCGTGATCGTGCCGCCCTCACCCTGGAACACCTGGATGATCTCGGCCGAGAGCTCGTTGACCTCTTTCGGGTCCAGCGCTTGGAACAGCGGCTTGAACCCGTTGAACAACACCGTGAGGTTCAGGGCGGGTTTGGTGCGCTCGGGCGGGATCGTCGCGCCGTCGGCGAGGGTGCCGCCGCCGGTGACGTCGGTGCCGAGCGCGAGGTAGCGCTGGCCGACGAGGTTGCGGTACTTGATCGTCGCGGTCGTGAGCGCGGGCAGCTTGTACTGCGCGTCGACGGCGAAGCGCACATCGGCGAAGTTCTGCTCGCCCTGCTGCACGTCGATCGAGTCGACCTGCCCCACCTTCACGCCGGAGATGCGCACGTCGTCGCCGGGCTGCAGGCCCGAGGCGTCCGTGAACTTCGCGGCGAACCCCGCCGTGGTGCCGAAGTTAGTGTTCGCGATCGTGGCGGCGAGGATGCCGGTGAGCAGCACCGTAACGGCGGCGAAGATCAGGATCTTCACCAATGCGGGGACGAAGGACCTCACTTGAGCTCCACCTCCGCCCCTCGGTAGAGCGGCCCGACGAGTAGGCCGGCCCAGCCGGGCACCTGATCCGGCGTGGTGCCCATGGCGGGCGAGACCAGCAGGTCGATCAGCTGTTCCTCGTCGGTCGAGCCGATGACGGAAGGCGCGCCGCCCGATTCACCGCCACCACCGGACTGACCACGGCCGGCGACGGTGTTCGACGTGATCGCGCCCGAGGTGATCTCGCCGGGCAGAGACTCGGCGGGGCTGTGCGGCGGCGCGGGTTTCGTGGAGCCGTCCTTCACCGCGCCGTCGGGCGGGTACTGCGGCCAGTACCCGGGTTTCGGCACCTGCGGGTAACAGCGGGGGCCGCGTTTGTCGTCGTACTTGGGCTCGTCGACGCCCGGCAGGTACTTGCCGCGGCTCGCGGTGAACTCGATCGTCACGCGGCTGACCTCTGGGTGGGCCGTGCCCTTGCCGAATGCCAACTCGGCCTCCGGCACCGAAGCGGCGAGCTGCTTGAGCAGGCAGGGGTACTCGGGCGCGTACTTCGCGAGCACATCGAGCGTCGGCTGCACGGCCGTGGTGAGCCGGATCAGGTTGTCCTTGTTGACGTCCAGGAAGCTCGTGAGGTCGGCCGACGCCGCCGAGACCGAGGCGTACACATCGGACAGTCCCTGGCGTTTCTCCACAATGGTCTGGGTCGTCGTGGTGAGGTCGGCCAGCGCGTCGAGCAGATCGGGCGCGGCCTTGTCGTAGGTGGCCGAAACGTTGGCCAGCCCGGTGATGTCGGCCTTGAGGTCGGGCAGCGACGGGTTCAGCTGCCCGAGGTAGTCCGAGAGGTTCACGAGCGTCTGGCCGAGCTGCTTGCCCCGCCCGTCGAGCGCGGTCGAAACGGCGCTGAGTGTGCTCGAAAGTTTCTCCGGCTGCACGGCCTGCAGCAACGGCATCACGTCGTCGAGCACCTGTTCCAGCTCGATCGCCGTGCTGCTGCGGTCCTGCGGGATCACGTCGCCGGCTGCGATGTGCGCGGCGGGGATTTCGGGCAGCTGCAACGCGACGTAGCGCTCGCCGAAGAGCGTCTTGGGCAGCAGCCGCGCCGAGACATTGCTCGGGATCTCGTCGATCTTGTCCGGCTGCAGCGCGAGCTCGAGCTCCGCGTGGTCGCCTTTCGCGGTGACCGAACGGATCTCGCCCACGAGCAGGCCGCGCACCTTCACGTCGCCGCCCGTGCGCAGCTGGCTACCGACGTGGTCGGTCTCCAGCTTCACCAGCGTGACGGGCGTGAAGACCTTCTTGTAGATCGCGATCGTGGTGGTGAAGAACAGCGCCGCGACGACGAGGAAAATCAGCCCCAGCACCTGGTACCGGAGCCGCTTCAGCGTTTCGCGCCGCGTGCTCATCCGGAAATCCGCACGGTGGTGTTGGCACCCCAGATCGCGAGGCTCAGGAAGAAGTCGAGCACCGAGATCAGCACGATCGACGTGCGCACCGCGCGACCCACCGCCACGCCGACGCCGGCCGGCCCGCCGTCGGCGGTGTAGCCGTAATAGCAATGGGAGAGGATCACGATGACGCTGAACACGATCACCTTGGCGAAGGACCACAACACGTCTTCAGGGGGCAAGAACAGCGTGAAGTAGTGGTCGTAGGTACCGGCCGACTGGCCGTAGAGCCAGATGGTGATCTGCCGCGACGCGAGGTAGGACGAGAGCAAGCCGATCGCGTACAGCGGGATCACCGCGGTGACGCCTGCGAGCACGCGCGTGGTCACGAGGTAGGGCATGCTCGGCACGGCCATCACCTCGAGCGCGTCGATCTCCTCGGAGATCCGCATCGCCCCGAGCTGTGCGGTGAAGCCGCAGCCGACCGTCGCCGACAGCGCGAGCCCGGCCGAGAGCGGCGCGACCTCGCGGGTGTTGAAGTACGCGGAGATGAAGCCGGTGAGCGCGGCGGTGCCGAGCTGGTTGAGCGCGGAGTAGCCCTGCAGGCCCACGATGAGCCCGGTGAACAGCGTCATGCCGATCATCACGCCGAGCGTCCCGCCGATCACCGCGAGCCCGCCCGTACCGAAGCAGACTTCGGTGAGCAGCCGCCGGGTCTCGTGGCCGTAGCGGCGGATCGTGCGCGGCGACCAGGCGAGCGCGCGGCCGTAGAACGACAGCTGGCGCCCGAGTCCTTCCAGGCTCGCGCCCGGGCGCGCGATGATCTCGAGCGTCCGGTCGGACAGCGCGGGAGCCTCGATCGGTTCGGCGGTCACGTCAGAGCGCCTTCGGCGGCACGATCTTGAGGTAGATCGCGGTGAGCACGACGTTGATGAGGAACAGCAGCAGGAACGTGATCACCACGGCCTGGTTCACCGCGTCGCCCACGCCCTTCGGCCCGCCCGCGGGGTTCAGACCACGGAACGCGGCGACGACCCCGGCGACGAAGCCGTAGAGGAACGCCTTGATCTCGCTGATCCACAGGTCCGGCACCTGGGCCAGAGCGTTGAAGCTGGCCAGGTAGGCACCCGGAGTGCCGCCCTGGAGCACGACGTTGAAGAAGTAGCCGCCGAGCACCCCGACCACGCTGACCAGGCCGTTGAGCAGCACGGACACCACGATCGCGGCCAGCACGCGCGGCACGACGATGCGCTGGATCGGGTTGACGCCGAGCACTTCCATCGCGTCGATCTCTTCGCGGATCTTGCGCGCGCCGATGTCCGCGCAGACCGCGCTGCCCCCCGCGCCGGCGACGAGCAGCGCCGTGATCAGCGGAGCGGCCTGCTGCACGATGGCGAGCGCGCTCGCGGCGCCGGTGAACGACTGCGCGCCGATCTGTGTGGTCAGCGACCCCAGCTGGAGCGCGATCACGGCTCCGAACGGAATGGCGACCAGCGCCGTCGGCAGGATCGTGACACTCGCGAAGAACCAGCACTGCTGGATCCACTCACGGAACTGGAACGGACGCCGGAAGATCGCCCGCAGCACCTCCCAGGACAGCGTGGCGAGCCGGCCGACCTGGGTCAGCGCCGCGGTGCCCGGGAGGGTGATCGAGCCGGTCTCGCCCACCACACCTCCCAGTAGTCACCCCCGAGTCTTGTCCATACCTCCCGCCCGACTTCCGTTAGCGGTGTTCACTACTCGCTCTCAGTCGTGTGGATCACAGCAGAGCATGAGTCGCCGCGGCTCCCCCATCCGCCACCGGCGGCCTCGGAAACCATCACCGTGTCGGTCACGCCGGGGCTGGACGGAGCTCACCCCCGGCTGCCGCGCGCGCCCACCTCCGGCGCGGCGGCTTGGTCATCCCGCGGATCGCGAACTCGCTCGCGGTGCCGGCGACGAGGAAGGGCATGCCGGCGAGTCCCTCCACAGAGGACACGCTGACGATGGCGCCGCCGTCGAGGCGCTGGAACACGGACGCGTCACCGAGGTCGGCGGCGAGCTGTGTGCCCTCGGCGTCGAGCACGTCGGTGATCACCACACGCGCGCCTTCGGCCCCGAACGGGCGTGCGGCCGCCGCGCCCTGGGGGTCGACTCGCGCTGACCGAGGCCGCGACCCGGCTGCAGGGCGGCGCCGCGGCAAGACCCGGGGAGCCGGCGGATCAGTCCGACGGCGTGATGTGGCGCAACCGCCGCGGCCCGGTGTCCGGCCGGGTCGGCGGCGGGCCCAGCACCATGCGCGCGTTGGCCACGAAGGCGCCGTCGGGCGAGGCGAGGATCGGGTCGAGCGCCAGGGACCGGACTTCCGGGTTGTCCTCCGCCAGCGCGGCCACGCGCAGCACCATGTCCTGCAGCGCCGCCAGGTCCGCGGGTTCGTCACCGCGGTAGCCGGTGAGCAGGGGCGAGGTGCGGGGCTCGCGGATGAGCGTGGCAGCGTCGACGTCGGTGACCGGCACCGCGCGGTAGGCGCGGTCGCCGAGCAGCGTGCTGACCAGGCCCGAGAGCCCGAAGGACACGAGCGTGCCGAACGACGGGTCGTCCTGCAGCCCGATCACGCACGAGATTCCCTTGGCCGCCATGCGTTGCACGTAGAGCTCGTTGTCGCCGGAGACTTCGCACAGGTCGCGGTAGGCCACGCGCACGGAGTCCTCCGACGTGAGGTCCAGGCGCACGCCCGCGAGGTCGGGCCGGCCGCGCAGCCGCTCGTCCACCGCCTTGAGCGTGACGGGGTAGCCCAGCTCCGCCGCGGCCGCGACAGCGGCGTCCACATCGGACACCACGCGGAACGGCACCACGTCGACGCCGTAGCAGCCGAGCAGCCGCACCACGTCGTCGTCGGACAGCATCGTGGAGTGGCCGTCGGCCTCGGCGACCAGCTCGCGCACGATCGATTGCGCCTGCTCGACGTGCAGCCCGGCCGGGCGCACCAGTGTCCCCTGTGGACGCTGCCGCCATGCCGAATACCGCACCACGCGGGACAACGCGGTCACCGCGCGTTCCGGGCTCGGGTACGACGGGATCGAACCCCGCGTGGGCACACCGTCTTCGCTCAGCACGGCCAATTCGTCGGGCACGCCTTCGGCCGCGAGGAACGTGGAGACAACGGGTTTCGTGCGCTCGTGCTCCAGCACGGCTTCCTTCAGCGCCCGTGCGTAGGCCGTGCCGGGAATGAGGATCGGCGGGGCGAACACGGCGATGAGCGCGTCGGTCTCGGGCGAGTCGAGGGCTTCGCGCACGGCGGCGGCGAACGCGTCGGGCCCGGCCTGCGGGCCGATGTCCACGGGGTCGAAGGCGAGGTGCAGCCCCTGTGCCCGCGCGGTGTCGGCGGCGAGCAGCCCGATCGCACTCGAATTACCGACGATCGCGATCCGCGGCCCGGCCGGCAGCGGCTGGTGCGCGAACACCAGCGCGGCGTCGAAGAGCTGCGCGAGCGACTCCACGCGCACCACGCCGGCCTGTTCGAACAGCGCCTGCACGCTCGCCTCGTCGACCTCAGCCGACGTGGCGGCCAGCTGGGGACGCACGGCGTGGCGGCCCGACTTCACCGCGACGATCGGCTTGTTCCGTGCGAGCCGCCGCGCCAGGCGGGCGAACTTACGCGGGTTGCCGAAGGACTCGAGGTAGAGCAGCACGAGGTCGGTCTCGGGGTCGGTTTCCCAGTACTGCAACAGATCGTTGCCCGAGACGTCGGCGCGGTTGCCGGCGGAGACGAACGTGGACAGGCCCAGGCCGCGCGAACCGGCGTCGGCCAGGATCGCCGTGCCCAGCGCACCGGACTGGCAGAAGAAGCCGGTGTGCCCGCGGCGCGGCAGCTGCGGCGCGAGGGTGGCGTTGAGCCGCACGCCGGGCGCGGTGTTGAGCACGCCGAGCGCGTTCGGGCCGACCACGCGCATGCCGTGCGCGCGGGCCTCGCCGACGAGCCGCAGCTCGGCGTGCAGGCCGAGCGGGCCGGACTCGGCGAAGCCGCCGGAGACGATCACCAGCGTCTTCACCCCCTTGGCGAGACACGCGTCGAGCACGGACTCGACGAGCTCGGCGGGCACGGCGACCAGTGCGAGGTCGACCGGGTCCGGAATGTCGAGCACCGACGCGTACGCGCGCACGCCGCGCACCGAGCGGTGCTCGGGGTTGACCGGGAAGACCGTGCCGGTGAAGTCGGCAGCGAGCAGGTTGCGGAAGGCGACGTGGCCGACCTTCGTGTGGTCGGCCGAAGCGCCGATCACCGCGACCGAGCGCGGGTGCAGCAGGTTGTGCACGCTGCGCGCCTCGGCCGCCTGCTCGCGCGAGCGCGCGACGGCGAGCGACTCCTCCGTCGGGTCGATGCTGAACTCCAGGTGCAGCACGCCTTCCTCGATGGCGCGGCTGACCTGGTAGCCGGCGTCGCGGAACACGCGGACCATGGGCGCGTTCTCGGCGAGGACCTCGGCGACGAACCGGCGCAGCCCGCTCTCCGACGCGGCGGCGGCCAGGTGCTCCAGCAGGATCGAGCCGAGCCCGCGGCCCTGGTGCTTGTCGTCGACGACGAACGCGACCTCGGCCGAGGGGCCGCCGTCGAGCCGTTCGTAGCGCCCGACGGCCACGATGTCGCCGCCGAGCAGCGCGACGAACGCGACCCGGTCGTGATGGTCCACAGTGGAGAATCGCTGCAGGTCGCGCGGGGGGATCCGCGGGTAGGCGCCGAAGTAACGCAGGTAGCGCGTGCGCTCGGAAAGCCTGCTGTGGAAGGCGACGAGGCCGTCGGCGTCCGTGGGCACCACAGGCCGCAGGTGCACGGTGCCGCCGTCGGACAGGACGACGTCGGCCTCCCAGTCGCGGGGGTAGTCGTACGGGTCGCGCAGGCCGTTTCCGGGTGCCGGGTCTTCGGACATGGTCAGTCCCTGGGATCGTCCGGGTCGAGGCCGTGCAGCGGGAACACCGCGCGGCGGGTGTCGCGGATCGCGAGGTCGCTCGGGTCGTCGGCGGCGTCGCCCCACGGCTTGAACGCCGTGTCCTTCTCGTCGGTCATCGCGTGCGGGATCTCCGCGGTCGGCGCGGCCTTGGTGATCGAGGAGACCCAGCCGGGCGGCAGCGCCGTGTCGGGCGCGACGTCGCGGTCGAGCACCGTGGCGATCAGGTGCGTCCACGAGCGCGGGACCACGCGGATCAGCTGGTAGCCGCCCCCGCCGACGGCGAGCCAGCGCCCGCCGCTGTAGGTCTCGGCGAGGTCGCGCATCGTCGAGTAGATGGTGCGGTGCCCGTCGACCGACAGCGAAAGGTCGGCCAGCGGGTCTTCCTCGTGCGAGTCGACGCCGCACTGCGTGACGAGGATCTGCGGCTCGAACTCGGCCAGCAGCGAGGGGACGACCGCGTTGAACGCCCGCAGCCAGCCGGGGTCCTTCGTGTGCGGCGGCAGCGGGATGTTCACCGAGGTGCCGGCGGCCTTGCCGTTGCCGATCTCGGCGGCGTAGCCGGTGCCGGGCCAGAGCGTGAACGGGTGCTGGTGCAGCGAAACGGTGAGCACGCGCGGGTCGTCGTAGAAGGCGGTCTGGACCCCGTCGCCGTGGTGCACGTCGGTGTCGAGGTAGGCGATGCGGTCGAAACCGTGGTCGAGCAGCCAGGAAATGGCGATGGCGCAGTCGTTGTACACGCAGAAACCCGACGCGTAGTCGCGCATCGCGTGGTGCAGCCCGCCCGCGATGTTGACCGCGCGCTTCACCTCGCCCTCGGCGATCTTGCGCGCCGCGAGCAGCGTCGAGCCGACCACCAGCGCCGATGCGTCGTGCATCCCGCTGAACACCGGGTTGTCCCCCGTGCCCAGCCCGTGCCCGACGTCCCACCCGACGAGCGGCGCCTCCCGCACGGCCGCGAGGTACTCGGGCGCGTGGATGCGCAGCAGCTCCTCGTCGCCCGCCGCGGTGGGCACGAGCAGCTCGACGTCGTTCAGCACACCGAGCTCCGTGGCCAGCCGGATCGTGAGCTCCAGGCGGACGGGGTTGAACGGATGCTCCCCACCCAGGTCGTACCCCAGCAGTGCGGCATCCCAGACGACAGCAGGCGAGGACATGTACCGCACTGTACTGGCCCCGGCGTGCCCGAGCCGGGTTCGGCTTCGGGCGCTGTGCGGTGGTTCAGCCGACTGTCACGGCCTGGCGCAGGGGGCTGAGGGCTGAGGGCTGGGGCTGGGGGCTGGTCGGCCGGTGGCAGGTCGGTTCCGCCGGCTCGGGTCAGCCGCGCTCGGGACCGGTGGCGGCGGGGCGTTCGCGGTCGCGCGACCAGTGCGACCAGGAGCCGGCATACAGCGCCGCCGGCTCGGGGTGGCCCGCGACTTCCAGCGCGAGCACGACCGACGACGCCGTGACGCCGGAGCCGCAGTAGGCGCCGACGGGGGTGCCTTCTTCGAGCCCCAGCCCGGCGAACCGCGCGGCGAGGTCGGCGGGCGAGCGCCAGCGGCCGTCTTCACCGACGTGCTCGGCCGACGGCGCGCTGATCGCCCCGGGGATGTGGCCGGCGCGCGGATCGACCGGCTCGGTCTCGCCCGTGTAGCGCGCGTGCGCGCGGGCGTCGAACAGCACGCCGGCCCGGGCGCGGGCGGCGGCTTCGTCGGCGGTGAGCACCGGCATGCCGCCGGGGCGCACCTCGAAGTCGCCGGGTTCGGGGGTGGGGGCGTCGGTGGTCGTCTCGCGGCCCTCGGCGAGCCACGCTGCGTAACCGCCGTCGAGCACCGCCACCTCGGTGTGACCGGCCCAGCGCAGCAGCCACCAGGCTCGCGCGGCGACGGAGCCGTCGGCGTCGTCGTACACGATCACCGGCCGGCCGGCGCTCACGCCGGCTTCGCGCAGCTCACGCTGCAGGTCGGCGGGGTCGGGCAAGGGGTGACGGCCGCCGTCGCCGGGCGGCGCGGCCAGCGCGGTGTCGAGGTCCACGAACACCGCCCCGGGCACGTGGCCCTCGCGGTAGGACTCGGCGGCGGGCGGCCCGGCCAGGCGCCAGCGGACGTCCAGCACCACGGGGCGCCGCGCCTCGGGCAGGGCGGCGAGCTCGGCGGGGGTGATCAGCGGGTCCATACGCCCCATCCTGCAGGTCCGGGCGCCTCACGCGCACCCGGGCCGGACTTTTCAGCCCGCCCGGCTTGTTATGTCGGCGCGTGCCGTCGCTGTCGGGGCCAACGACTACGATGAGCTACGCGGACGAAGGGGACAGCGTGAACGATCTCATCGACACCACCGAGATGTACTTGCGTACCATCTACGAGCTTGAAGAAGAGGGTGTCGTTCCGCTGCGGGCACGGATCGCCGAACGCCTGCAGCAGAGCGGGCCGACCGTGAGCCAGACCGTGGCCAGGATGGAACGCGACGGGCTGGTGGTCGTGGCCGACGACCGGCACCTGCAGCTGACCGACCACGGTCGTGAGCTGGCCATCGCCGTCATGCGCAAGCACCGTCTCGCCGAGCGCCTCCTCGTCGACGTCATCGGGCTCGAGTGGGAACACGTGCACACCGAAGCGTGCCGCTGGGAACACGTGATGAGCGAGGCCGTCGAGCGCAAGCTGGTCAAGCTGCTCGACCACCCGACCACCTCGCCCTACGGCAACCCGATCCCGGGCCTCGACAAGCTGGGCGACGGCGACCCCGCGCCGCCCGCCGAGTCCGACCTCGTGCGCCTCGACGAGTTCGCCCGCACCGGCGGCGGCGACGTCGTGGTGCGGCGCATCGCCGAGCACGTTCAGCTCGACGAGTCGCTGCTCACCGAGCTCAAGTCCGTCGGCATCGTGCCCGGCGGCCGTGTCACGGTCGGCAAGGCCAACGGCGGCACCGTGACCATCGAGGTCACCGGCAGCGACTCCTCGGCGCAGGTGTCCACCTCGGCGCTGCACGCCGTGCTGGCGCAGGCCAGGTGAGCCCCGCCGAAGACGCCGCAGGTGCGTTCCACCGGATTCACGGCCGCGCTCCGGCCGGGGTCTGGTCCGCTCCCGGCCGGGTGAACCTGATCGGTGAGCACACCGACTACAACGACGGCTTCGTGCTGCCCTTCGCCCTCCCCCACCGCCTCGCCGTGGCGGCCACTTCGCGTGACGACGGCAAGCTCAACGTCGCCACCCTCGGCGACGACGGCCAGTTCCAGTACTCCGACCTCCTCGACATCGCTTCCCTCGAACCGGGTTCGGTCGAGGGCTGGGCCGCCTACCCCGCGGGCGTCGCCTGGGTGCTGCGCGACCACGGCCACGCCGCGGGCGCCGACCTGGTCATCGCCGGCGACGTCCCCTCCGGCGCCGGCCTGTCCTCGTCCCACGCCCTCGAATGCGCCGTCACGCTCGCACTGCTCGGCCTCGCCGGCGTCGAACTCGACGATGGCAAGCCGGGCACCCCGGCCCGCCCGGAGATCGCCCGCTGGGTGCAGCGCTCCGAGAACGACTTCGTCGGCGCCCCCACCGGCCTGCTGGACCAGACGGCGTCGCTGTGCTGCCAGGACTCCTGCGTGCTGTTCCTCGACGTCCGCTCCGGCGAGATGGAACAGGTGCCGTTCCCGCTCGCCGAGGCCGGCGTCCGCGTGCTGATCATGGACACGCGCACCAAGCACTCCCACGCCGAAGGCGGCTACGGCGAACGCCGCCGCGGCACCGAGCGCGCCGCCGAGCTGCTGGGCGTGAAGGCCCTGCGCGACGTCACCCTCGAAGGCCTGGACGCAGCGCTGGCCCAGCTGCCGGGCGACCTCGCGCCGCTCGTGCGCCACGTGGTCACCGAGAACCAGCGCGTGCTCGACGTCGTGGCCCTGCTGCGCGAGGGCCGCCTCACCGACATCGGCCCGCACCTGGACGCCTCCCACGCCAGCATGCGCGACGACTACCGCATCTCCACCTCCGAACTCGACCTCGCCGTCGACTCCGCGCGCTCAGCCGGCGCCCTGGGTGCCCGTATGACCGGCGGCGGCTTCGGCGGCTCGGCCATCGCGCTGGTCCGCGAGGCCGACCTGGAGCACGTCCGCGCGGCGGTCGAGCAGGCCTTCGAGGCCGCCGGGCTCCGCCGCCCGCGCACCTTCACCGCGGTCCCTTCCCGCGGCGCGGGGCGCGACACCGTCTGACGCGGTCTCGGCTTCTGGTGCTTGTGGCTCCGGGTGCTTGTGGCTCCGGTGCTTGTGGCTCCGGTGCTTGTGGCTCCGGCACTGCCCTCGGGACTCCGGTCTCGGGGGCAGTGCCGTGTCCGGAGCCCGCGCGTTCGCCGGCGGGCCGGATCGGCCGCGGCAACCCCCGGACGGCCGGGCGCGGCGCCATGAGGGGAGACTGTGGCGCACAGTCACCGCCCACACCGGAAAGGCCACACCGTGACGGACCCGCAGAGCCCCCTGAAACTGATCGTCACGGGTGGCGCCGGCTACGTGGGCAGCGTGTGCGCCGCGCGGCTCATCGAAGCCGGTCACCAGGTCACGGTCGTGGACGACCTGTCCACCGGACACGCCGACGCTGTACACCCCGACGCGCGCTTCATCGAGGGTGACGCCGCCGCCGTCGCCGCCGACGTCCTGGCCGAGGGCTTCGACGGCGTGCTGCACTTCGCCGCGAAGTCGCTCGTCGGCGAGTCGATGACGGACCCGGCGAAGTACTGGGAAGGCAACGTCGTCACCTCGCTGCGCCTGCTGGAGGCCATGAAGGCCCACGGCACTCCGCGCCTGGTGTTCTCCTCCACCGCGGCCACCTACGGCGAGCCCGAGTCGTCGCCGATCCCGGAGACCGCGCCCACGCAGCCCACCAACACCTACGGCGCGTCCAAGCTCGCGATCGACCACGCCATCACGAGCTTCGCCCGCGCCCACGGGATCGCCGCGGTGAGCCTGCGCTACTTCAACGTCGCCGGCGCCTACCACGCTTTCGGCGAGCGCCACACCACCGAAACCCACCTCATCCCCCTCGTGCTCCAGGTCGCCACCGGCGACCGCGCCCACATCTCCATCTACGGCGACGACTACCCGACGCCCGACCACACGGCCGTCCGCGACTACATCCACGTCGTCGACCTCGCCGTCGCTCACCAGCTCGCCCTCCGCCACGCGACGCCCGGCGAGCACCGCATCTACAACCTCGGCAGCGGCACCGGCTTCTCCGTGTTGGAGGTCGTCGAGTCCTGCCGCCGCGTGACCGGCCACCCGATCCCCGCCGAGGTCGCCCCGCGCCGCGCGGGCGACCCCTCGGTCCTCGTGGCCTCCAGCGAAAAGGCCGGCCGCGAACTCGGCTGGAAACCCGAGCGCACCGACCTCGACGGCATCGTCTCCGATGCCTGGGCGTTCACGCAGTCGCGCCGCTCCTGACCGATCTCCCTTCCGGCGGGTCCGGGCTCCGAGTGAGCCTGGGCCCGCCAGACGCGTTTTCCGTGCTGCGTCACCACTTTCCGGCGTCCTGGTCCAAGCCGAGCACCGGGAGCGACAAGCCCAGGTCCACGAGCTTCGCCCGCTGGTCGCAACAACCGCTGCCGGCGGCTCCGCGGACGCGAGCGACGCCCATCGACCTGCCGACGCCCTGGCCGGCTCCCGGCCGTGGCACCGCCCGCGCGGCGCGCCGACATCGGTCGGCCATCACACGGCGCCGAATCTGTCAGGACGGAGGCGGAGCCCGTCGCGGGGCCGAGGTCAGGCATCCGGGTCCAAGCCGAGCTCCGGGAGCGACAAGCCCAGGTCCACGGCGTCCGGCAGCGAAGCCAGCCCGGCGAGTCTCGACGGGTCCGTGCCCAGGTTCCAGGCCGCGTGGAGGAGCTGCGCGAGGACGTGGTCGGGGCAGGCGTCCAGGGCGTTGGTCAGGGCCATGCCCGCGAGGGCGCCTTCGCTGCGCATGAGGGCGGCGTACGCGACGAGGGCGGCGGCGTCCGCGCGGTGGGGCGCGGGCAGTTCGCGCACGAGCTCCAGCCACAGGCTCATCGCGGCCACGGCGACGGGCGACTCCGCCGGCACCGCCGTGGCGAGGCAGGCGTCGCGAACCTTCGGGACGCGCAGGGCGTGGGCGAGGCGCACCGCTTGGTCGTCGGACGGCGGACCTTCAGCTCGGCGGTGGCGGAAGAACGCCGCGCGTACCTCGGCGGCCGCCGCGCGCAGGTCGTCGGGATCCCACGGTGGGGCCGCGCGGGAGAGCAGGGCGCGGCGCCGCACCAGAGCCGAAGGAGAACGTGGCTCCAGCAGGGCCAAAACGTCGTCGCGGCTGGGGAAGGAGACGAAGCCGGCGTTGGTGATCGTCGCGGCCACCACCGTGTCGCGCGGATCCGGCAGCAGCCCGCTACAGGTGGGTTCGCGGTAGCACGCCCACGGTGCCCCGGCCGCGATCTCCGGTGTCCACAGTGGATGCATCACGGGCAGCTCGTACTCCTTGAGCGCGCGACTCAGTTCCCCGGCGAACTCGGCGTGGGGTAGCTCGCCGTCGGGGCCGGGCCGGCCGCCGACGATCACCACGGTGACGCCCGTGTGGTCGTCCACGCGGAAGCGCGGCGCGAGCGCATCCGCTTGCTCCGCAAGGAGATCGCCGGGTGGCAGGTCCGCGCGCAGGATCAGGCCGATTCGCGTGCCGGGCGGGCGGTGCCCGAGCAGCACCACGGAGTCGGCGGGCTTGAAGCCGAGCAGGTACGGGAGCGCCGCGATCAGCTGCGCCGGGTCGGTGAGCAGGGCCCGGGCCGTGCCGGGCGGGGTCGAGGTGGTCACGCACTCCACTGTGCGGCGGAAAACGGGCGGGGGAAGACGTCAGGGGAAATCTGTGGACAGCTGCGGCAGTTGTGGAAAACCGGCCCAGCCGCGCGGGCTGGACCGGGTTCGTGTCGGTGCCGTGTGCTAGGCGCTCAGCCGCAGTGCTCGAACGGGCTCGTGTAGGTGTCCGCACCCACCGAACCGCCCCACTTCACGCAGGTGGCGCCCGCAGTCTTCTTCACCGGCCCCGCGTAGTAGGTGAAGTTGCCGGAGTCGGTCGTGCGCGCCTGGCCTTGCACTTCCAGGAACGCCGACGTCGGGCTCGCGGTACCCAGCGAAACGGACTTCAGCGTCGTCACGCAGTTGGCCTTCGTCGAAGCGTTGTACAGCAGGTACGCGGTGCCGGACGAGCCCAGCCCCTGCTGGTCGATCACCGAGAACCCGGAGCCGCACACCTCCGTGGCCGAATAGGGGTTGCCGCCGCAGTTGTTCTTGCTCGTGAAGTCCTTCTTGCCGTAGTAGACGGCCGCGACGCCGTTCAGCACGGCCTTCTGCGTCACGCCGTTGAGGTTCTCCTCGCAGTTTTTTGAAACAGGGGGTAACGGAGAGGAACTCCCCATGAACATCGCCACCGTCTCGTCGACCTACCGCGCTATCCACTCCCGCGTCCGCGTCGATCAGCTGCCGCCCGCGGCCGTCGGTACCGAATTCTCGATGTACACCGCGTCCATCAAACACATCGTTGCCCGGGTCGACGCCTTCGTCGCCGCTAAGTCCGTCGAGGCCGCGTGATGCGTCGTCTCGTCGCTGCGGCTGCCCTGGCACTGCTCCTGCCCAGCACACTCGCCGCCCAGTGCAGCGCCCCTCAGCATCTGGCGCCATCCTCACCGCCTGCCCACTGCGAAGAAGACCAGCCGTGCTGGGACTGCACGCGGATGGGCAATCGCCAGTGCTACCCGGGAGGTGTCGACCCTGTGAGACCTCGCCTACACCGACGACGGCGCAGTCCGAGCATGCCGAGGAGGCGGGCGGCAGCTGATCGGTCGGTGTAACGGCCACGGGCCACCCAGCGACAGATCGACATCAGCACGCGAGAAGGGATCACGCGACCCGTGGACATGTGGCACGAAGCGGTCGACGAACTGAACGCGATCGACGCCGAGCACGGTGAGTCCTTCACCATCGACCAGAAGCACAAGCACGTCGAGGTGATGGCACTGCTGTCGATCGCTCAGGAGCTGTCGAGGATCCAGGACCAGGGCATCAACCCGAAGTGGTCGGCCAAGGGCGACTGAGGTGGACGCACAGCAGCACCGACCGTCTCCCGGACAGACCAAGGCCCAATTCGTCGCACACCTCCGCGAGATGGCCAACCGGGTCGGCGGCGGGTGGGACGGAGCAGACATGGTGGCAGCGCTTCGAGCGCGGGCGGACCGGATCGAGCGTGGCCTCGAGCCCTGGTTGCCGGCCACCCGCCTCGAGCTCCGGTACCTGCCGGACGTCGACGGGTACCTCGTGAAGCTGGACGGCCTCGCGAAGGGCGTCGTCGACGAGGAAGACTTGGCTGACCACTGTCCTTTGTGGAAGCAGCACGACACTGCCGACGAGATGGCGCTGCACGCGCAGATGGCGCTGTACGCGCAGATCGTGCCGTACCTGCACGAACCGAGGAAGCAGGGACGTTGATGCCGAAGATCTACAGGAGTCACAACTGCAGCCGCAAGCACCGCACCTGGACCGCCCTCGCGAAGTGCATGTGGCCGAAGGCGAGTTGGGTGGAGGGCGATGGCCAGTTCGCAACGGTGTCCAAGTGCCCCCACTCTGGTAGCCCCCGGGCAACCACAGTCGAGCTGCACCCGACCTTGACCAAGGCCGAGGAAGCCCTCGCCATCATCAACGACGGCGCGTGCGGCGGCATGTGTCAGAAGAGGCACGAACTGATTCAGTTGGAACGCGACACTCCGTGAGCTACCCCCGATGATTTCCTTAGATGCCGTGGCTACCACCGCCACGCCACCTGAACACGAACGCATGACATACGGAGCGGCCAGCGTCCCCGCGACCTAGCGTTCCAGACGTGAAAACGATCAAGCTCAAAACTCCGGGCGACACCTTCAAAGGCAAGGTCCTCAACGTCGGCCACACCTTCGAGACCGAGCGCTACGAGAAGTACGCCATCGAACTCGAGCTGACCTACGTCGCAATCACCCCGATCACGGCGCAGCCGGCCCACGACATCGAGGCCTACAACCCGCCCAAGGTCGGCGAGACCGCCGTCTTCTTCGTCAACGCGGCAAAGGTCGCCGATGGCAAGCCGCACCACGTCGGCGAGGAGATCTCCAAGGCCCCCCGTCGCGTCGGCAAGAACGGCCTCGACGTCGGCGACACCCTCGCGAGCAAGCTCGTCGAGTCGACACCAGCAGACGTTAACGTAACTTTTCAATAACAACGAGGCCGTATAAGCCCTTTAGGGTTACAAAATCAGTTTTTACCGGCCCTTATCAATGTAGAGAGCAAAAATCTCGGCTCGCTGTGTCGCGCAGAGCGCTCGATGACCCGACACCAGTGATCCCGGAGACCCGTCAACCATCACACGTCGACGGGGCTTCTTCATGCCCGGAAGCCGGCACCAGTCGCCCGGGAACCACATTCGACCTCCTCGCCTAAAGGATGTCTCGTAACTGCTCTTGTGGTTGGTGGGACTGGTGTTGCGGATCAGTCTGCGAGGAGGATGTTGTGCAGATGCGCGATGCCGGAGACCGTGTCGTTCAGCGTGCTGGCTGCGCGGCGATAGTCGCGCAGGATCTTCCAGCACTTCATCCGCGCCAGCGCGTGCTCGACACGGGCCCGGATCTTGCGATGGTCGGCATTGAGGTCTTCCTGCCAGCCGGGCAGATCGCTGCGGTCACGAGGTTTGCGGTAGGGCATGATCACCTCGGGATTGCCTTGGTAGCCGCCGTCGGCCATCACCGAACGCCCCGCCAACTTCTGCTCGATGCCGCAGGCGCGGTAGACGGTGCAGTCGCCTGCGTTGCCCGGATGCGCGTCGCCGGTGGCGATCACCAACCGGGTGTCAGCGTCGATCGCGACCTGCACGAACGCCCGAGTACCGGTAGTTCTTCGACGGCGCCGCCAGCCGGTGATCCCGCGTCGGCACCAAGGTGCCGTCCACGATCGCGATCGCGTCGATCCGCCGCTTGCGGACCGGGGCCAGCGCCAGCAGCGGCCCGATCGTGTCGATCACCCGATGCGCCGCGGAATGCGACACCCCGAACAGCGGCCCGATCTGGCGCATCGTCAGGTTCGTCCGCCAGTACGTCGCGACCAGCAGCACACGATCGGCCGGGTCAAGGCGCCACTGACGGCCAGGTCGGCCATCGGCGATCTCGTCACCGCCACGTTTCGCCACGATCCGTACCAACCTGCGGAACTGCCCCGGTTCCAACCCTGTGAACGGGACAATCCACTCCGGACGCGACGCCGAGATCACCTGCACCACAACATGATCAACTATCTAGGCAACCAGACCCACACCGGGTTACGAGACATCCCTTAGCGAGTCGAGGTGCTCTGTGTGCACACGGAGAGCTGGCGGGCGCTGTCACGCCGCGGCCAGCCCCAAGCCACCCGGTCGCTGACCGGCGAGCTCGGGTTCACCCACGCGCTGACAGGCGCGCACGAAAGGCAATTCCACATGAACATTCCCGACGTCGAACGAAGCTGAACAAGATCAACCCCAACCCCAAGACGGGTTCTTCCACGTCGACATCGACGCCACCACCGCGGCCACCGTCGTCGCCGTGGCTTCCCCGATCCTCGCCGCCATCGGTATCGCTGCCGGCCCGGCCAACAAGCCTCCGGCACCGAAGGAACTCACCGAAGCCCCGAGGGAGCTGCTCTCGAGCTGGCTCGACGCCTGACCTGCGCGAACGGCCAGCACGTGACAGATGTGACGGGGTGCTTCATTATCGCTCTGAAGGATCCAATCCCGACAAAATCGGTCCTATGCGCTCAACGAAGCACCCCGTCACATCCGTCACGCCAACGGCCCCGCCTCCTGCGTTTGAGCAGGTGGCGGGGCCTTTTTTCGTTGCTTCGATGCGGGTCCGCCTCCAGCAGGCAACGCGGACCGCCTTCCGCTCAGACAATCGGATCGCAACGCTGTCCGCACGCGCATCGACGCCGTGCCGACGGCTGCGATGACTTACCCGCTGGTGCGAGCTGGCCCAGAAGCACGCACGGTCCGGCCGGATAGCGGTCCGCTAATCGGTGCCCAGGAAGTTGCGTAGCTCGTCATCAGCACCACCGTCATCGAGGCGCCTGTAGTGCTCTCTGAACTTCTTATCCAGGAATTTGCGACGCTTCTCAGTCACTTCGTTGATCCGAGCAAGACGGAAGGCGTCCTCCCCGCTACGTCCGCGCCAGTACTTCAACCGCCACCTGGGTCGGCATAGCTCCAGGCTGATGTCCAGATGGATGTCTGCCTCATACAGGCCCTTGCGGATGGTTGACCACTGTGGCTCGTCTCCGAGGTCCTCCACTGGCCGTTTGATGGCGTAGTGCGCTCCGGCAACGGAGTTGTTCAAAACACCGCCGATCGACTGTCTGAACCCGAGTGCGTACAGCTCCTCGGCGCTGCGTTCGGCTGCCGCGAGTTGTTCGCCCAGACCGCGTAGTCGCTCCTGAAACCGGTCAGCCTCTGAGCCGACGGGATCGTCTGTCGATTCGAGGAGCCGAAAGCTCGGGTTGTTGAGGATCAAGAACAACTGGACTTCGAGGGCTCGCCTCATCTTGGCGATGCTGACGATCCGATCCTTCCGTGCCTCCAGCCGCGGCTTCGCCGCGTACTCGACGAGCAGCGTGACGACGGCGGCAGTGCCTGCGCTGATCAGAGCTGCCTGAAGCCCGAGCGGTAACGACCTTCGCCTTATCTATCACGCCCGACGCCGACGCCTGGTCGTGCCGAAGGTCGCCCACCAAGCCGTTCGGTTGAGGTATCTCACTAGAGGTGGAGGTGTCGGGCTCGCCAGCATCACCGAACCAGGAGGGCACCCGGTGGCTGCCCTGCGCCGGGCCGTGGCGGAACAGGACCCAAGATCGGCCCCGGCAGGCTTGAGTAGATCTACGCGTCCGTGACCTGTGGCGTTGAACCCGGCGTGATCACTGCCGTACGGTGACCATGCGGTAACACGACGCCACCGGCGACTGGGCTTGGTGGCAAGGGAGGCGGGGTGATGGGGTCGGGAGGCTTCACGGCGGTGCCGGACGCGCTCAGGGCGGCGGGCCAGTCGGCCGGGGAGAAGGTGGATGGCCTACGTAATGCTGACTGCGCTGAGCCGGCCGGACGAGTGGCTGCGGCGGTGCCTGGGGGCAAGGCTGCGGCCGCGGCAGGGCGGTGCCGGGAGGCGTTGGCGGCCACATTCACCGAGTGGTGCGACGAAGCAAGGCGGCTGGCCGAGCACCTGGGCACCGCGGCTGACCGCTACCATCAGGGCGATCATGCACTGGCTGGAGTGTTCCCGCAGGCCGCGCCGGGGATGAGAGGGCCGCGCTGATGGTGTCGCTTGCCGATGTTCGGGCCTGGAGCCCCGCCGCCCTGGAGGACATTTTCTCGCTGCTGCAGGCTCGTACCCAGATCCTGATCAATGACGGGGACGACTTCGCCAAGACCCTCCCCGTCGAGGGATGGAGCGGCGATGCCGCTGACAACGCCGCCGCCCAGCACCGCGCCTTGACACGCGGGCTGGACACCATCGCCGCCGGAGCCGCCGCCCTCGGCAAAACGATCGCGCAAGCCGCCGATGCCATCACTGGTGTCCAGAGTGCCCTCACCAATGCGGAGGAGTTGGCGCACAAGTACGGCTACCAAATCACCGACGCTGGTGCTGTCGCCGACACCTTCGCCGGACAGCAAGTGCCCCCGGACCTGAACCTCGAGGACCGGGCACGCACCCACACCCAGCTGGTGGACGACGTCGCGCAGATCCTGCGCACCGCCGATGACATCGACACAGACCTGGCCTCGGTGCTGGACCGGGCAGCGGCAGGCCAGTTCGGTACCGGCGACGAATCCACCGTCGCAGCCGCTGCCGCGGACGGAGTCAAAGATCCCGGGCTCACCCTGCCCGAACCCCCACCCAATGCGACCCCAGCTGAGAACGCGGCCTGGTGGTCCACCCTCTCGACCGCGGGGCGGGCGATCCTGCTTCGTGATCACCCTGACTGGCTCGGCAACCGCGACGGGTTGCCCGCCGCCGTACGCTCCCAGGCCAACATGGCCCGATTGCCAGCGGAACGAGCTGCCCTGGAGCAACAACGCACCGCCGCGCAGGCCATGATCGAACAAGCGAAAGCGGTCTATGACCCGTCGGGTGGAATCATGAAGGCGGCCCTTGGCCAACTGCAGGAAGCCAACGACAAAATCGCGTCACTGGATACGATCGCGACGACAATGGGACAGGGAGGCCGCCAACTTCTTCTGCTGGACACCAGCCATCCACGTGTCGAAGCCGCGATCGCGGTCGGCGACGTAGATAAGGCCAACAACGTCGCGGTCTTCACTCCGGGCTTCACCACGACAGTCGACGGCTCCCTGGGCAAGTACGACCAGAACATGAACGACCTCAAGGGAATGGCCAACGACATCACCGACCGCCACGGAGGCGGCCCCACCGCGACAGTCACCTGGATCGGATATCAAGCTCCGCAGTGGGACGGTGTCGCGGATCCCGGCCAGTCGGTGGCCAGCCCCGAACTCGCCAAGGCCGGGGGAGACAGCCTCGCGAAGTTCTACAACGGAATCGGCGCCGGTCACGACGCATCGAATACGCCACTGCACCTCACCGCTCTCGGACACACAGTTACGGCTCGACCACCACCGGGTTCGCTCTCGGACACGACACCCCTGTCGACGACGCCATGCTGTTCGGCTCCCCTGGGCAGGGTTCCGACCATCTCAACGTTCCGCAGGGCCACTTGTTCAACGAACACGACGCAGGTGACGACCTGGTGCCGAACATCCACGGGACACTTGGACCGAGCCCCTATTACAGCCCGGACGCGATGTCGCAGTACCACCAGATGTCCACCGACGCCAGCGCTACAGAGCTCGGCCAGCTCAACGCCACCAGCGGCCACAGTGGATACCTCGACGGCAAATCCACCAGTCTCTACAACATGGCTGCTATCACCACCGGACACCCCGACCTTGCGCAATACAAGGGCACTGTCATCGCTGGAGCTCCCCGATGAGGCGTCACCGCGGCGCGCGGTGGACGATGAACCTGCTGATCGTCCTTGCCGTAGGCAGCACTGCCGCATGCGGCACTGCCGCATGCGGCGCGACCGACGACTCTTCAGGAGGAAACGTGAACGCGGATACCGCGAAGACGTTCGCGGCTCTGATGCAACGACCGAACATCGAAGATGCGACGCAGCAATACCTCGCCATCGATACCGAGCTTCGCCAATCGCTGTCGCGCGAGATCACATCCCTGAAAACCTGGGCCAACGGCAGCGAAGGTTCACGGGCCTCCTGCGCCGGTGACTACCCCGGAATCGACGCCGACGGCGTCACCAGCAGTCTGGCAAGTCACATCGTCGCAGGAAACCTGCCCGACAGCGACTATGAGAAGGCTTTGACCGTGATTGGAACCGTGGCGCAGAAGTACGGGTTCACACCGCAACCTCAGCGCTTGCACGACAGTCCCGGATCTCACGACGCTGTCTTCCACAACGCACACGACGACGGCGAGATCTCCTTCGGCACCGCACAGAACACCAGCCTCCGCATCAACCTCGGTTGCCACCTCACCGCTGTGGCCAAGAAACGCGGAACCCCTGCGCTAGCGCCAACCGACTAAGCATCCCCAGTGCCGTGACCGATCCCTGCTCATCAAGAGCTGCCTCGCGGCGAGCGTTTCGGTTGAACCCGGCCGCCGCGCTGTCATCGGGGCAGCCGGCGCGGCGTCCGGGAGACCAGCCTGAATCGGGGATCGGGGAGGGCGAGTGCTCGCATGCGTCGACGCCGGGCGCGGGCCACGTGTTCCAACCACACCGCGGCCGGTGACCTGCGCGAACGTCCCGCGTGTGACGGATGTTAAGGGTGTTTCATTATCGCTGTTGTTTAGGTCTCGACCCGGGTCATGTTGATGAAGACAGGGCAGCTCGGGCCGTCCTCAGCGTCCCTCGCAGCGGCGGTCGAACAGGCTCCAGCCGCGCCGCAGGCTGCGCATGGCAAGACTGAACCAGACGGCCAGGTCTCCGAGTCCTTGGCCGTCGGCCATGCCGAACCCGCTGGTGCATGTCACGTCCATGGTGCCGGAGATCGTGACGTGGTCGGAGTCGGCGCTCACGGTGCCCCCGAGTGCCGCGCCCTCGATCGACGACGCGCAGAACAACGGTTTCCACCTCAGCCTCGGCAGCTGATTCTTCGTCGGGGAACGCATTCGCGCCTACCCGCCGACCCTGGTGGTCCTCCCGTACATTCTCCCTACAAGCACACCGGGGAGGGACATGACCACCACGACCACCGGGAAACGCCGGCCGCTCGGCGCTCCCGACTGGGTGCGGTGGGGGTTCGTGGTGTTCCCGTTGATCATCTCGATCCCGTACCTCACGGCGTGGTGGTCGTGGGTTCTGTTCGGCGTGACGCTGGTGGCGTCGGCGCCGTTGCTGCCCGCGGCGCCGGCGTCGAAGCCGGCGTGGGTGCTGCCGACTGCGATGCCGGTGGTGGTCGCGGCGGCGGGCGCGCTGTGGGTACTCGAGCCGAACAGCTGGATGTCGGTGGCGATGTTCAGCACGACGTTCTACACGCTGCGGACGTTCGGCCGGGCCCTGACCGCGGTGGTGCTGGTGTCGAGCGCCGGCGCGATCGTCTCGTGGGCCGTGGTGCACCGGCTCGACTGGCTGAACTGGCTCGCGCTGTTCGCCATCCTGATCGTGATGGTGCTGCTCGCCGCGAGCCGGCGCGACCGTGCGGCGCGGCTGGAGCAGACGGAGCTCGCGCTGGCCCGCGCGCAGACCGCCACCGAGGAGCACGCGCGCGCCGCGGCGCTGGCCGAACGTGCGCGCATCGCCCGCGAGGTCCACGACGTCCTCGCCCACTCCCTGGCCGGTCTCGCGCTCAACCTGCAGGGCGCCCGGCTGATGCTCGTGCGCGACGGCGCCAGCCCCGAAGCCGTCGCCCAGATCGAACGCGCCCAGAAGCTGGCCTCGGACGGGCTGTCCGAGGCGCGCAAGGCCGTCGCCGCGCTGCGGGAGGACGCGGTGCCCGCGCAGCGAGCCGTGGCCGACCTGCTCGCGGGCTACCGCCTGGACACGGGGGCGCACGCCGATCTGGTCGTGGAGGGCGAGCCGCGGGACCTCGACGCCGGCGTGACCACCGCGCTCGTCCGCGCCGTGCAGGAGGCGCTGTCCAACACGCGCAAGCACGCGCCGGGAGCCGACGTGGACGTCGAGCTCGCCTTCGCGGAGTCACACGTCGAGCTGACGGTGCTCGATCGCCAGGGCCGCCGTCCGCCGGACGCGCCCGCGGCGGGATACGGTTTGCGCGGCATGGCCGAGCGGGTCGCGCTGCTCGAAGGAAAGCTGGACAGCGGGCCGGGAGAGGACGGATGGCGGATACACCTGACGGTGCCGGCGTGAACCTGCGCGTGGTACTGGCCGACGACCAGGCCGTGGTGCGCGAAGGTCTCGTGACGTTGCTGGGGTTGCTGCCCGGCGTCGAGGTGGTCGGCGCGGCCGCCGACGGCGACGCCGCACTGGAGCTCGTCGCCGAGCACCACCCGGACGTCCTGCTGGTCGACCTGCGCATGCCCCGCCGCGACGGCGTCTCCACCACGGAGGCCGTCCGCGAGCGCTACCCCGCCACGGAGGTCGTCGTCCTCACCACCTACACCGACGACGAGTCCCTCCTCGGCGCCCTGCGCGCCGGCGCCCGCGGCTTCCTCACGAAGGACGCCGACGCCGAGGCCATCGCGCGAGCGCTGCGTTCCGCCGCGGCCGGTCAGTCCACAGTAGACGGCGAGCTGCAACGCCGCCTCGTCGACGCCGCCACGCGCCGGGCCCCCGTACGCGCAGCCGAGGTCGAGGGCCTGACGGCGCGCGAGATCGAGGTGCTGCGCCTCATCGCGGCGGGCCTGTCGAACACGGAGATCGCGCGGGAACTGGTGGTCAGCGAAGCCACGGTCAAGACGCACGTGAACCACCTGTTCTCGAAGGCCGGTCTACGGGACCGCGCGCAGGCCGTGGCGTTCGCTTATCGGGCGGGGATCGCGGACTAACGCCGTACAGCCTCGACGTACGGCGGCGGCGAAAGCCGTGTCCGGGACGACGGTGTCGCCGACGACGCCGCCCTCCTCGAAGGCGAAGCGCTGACGGACTCCAAGACCGTCCACCAGCACACCCCCGCCCTCCTCGGGGGGCGTCCCCAGTCCCAGTTTACCGAGGTGAGGGGCCAAAATCGCCCGAGCGGAGAAACTGTGGACAACTCCGGCAAGGCGGGGTCGGGGTGTGGACAAGTCAGCCGGTACCACCACGTCTCCACGAAGGTCGCTCAGAAGCCCAGCGCCGGCTTCCCACCGGTGACCGGCAGGGTCAGCGACGTGCGCGTGAGGTCCAGCGACAGCCCGGCTCCCGGGCGCGGCCGAAGGGTGTAGTCGTGGTCGCTGGAGGCCACGAGGAGCTCCAGGCGGTGCCCGGCCGCCAGCACGTAGTCCTTCGGCATCAGGGAAACCCCGATGCGGTACGAAGTCCCGGGCACGATCGGCGAAGTCACCGCAGGCGAAACGCGGTTCTGCGGGTCGGTCCAGCCACGCGTGATCACGAAGGACTTGCCGTCCGGGGCGCGGTCCAGCAGTGCCACCGTGACGTTGGCGGCGGGCCGGTCGAACGACAGCTGCAGGTCGGCTCGCGCGGTGCCCGAGAGGCGCAGCGGTGACTTCACCCCGGGGGTCCCGTACAGCAGGCGGTTGCCCGATGAAGCAGCGTCGGCGAGTTGCTGCACGGTTTTCGAGGCGTCGTCGGCCAGGAATTCCACTGTGGGGCGGCCAGGTACGGCGACGGCGGAAAGCGTGCCCTTCGCGCGGCCGCCCGGCCACGGGTGGACCTGCACGTCACGAGTGCCGGGCGCGGGCCAGTCGGTTTCGTCGGCCCACGACTTGTCCTCGCGCTGGATCGTCGCCTTCGGTTCGCGCTCGATGCCGTTGTCGATGCCGTAGAGGTAGTGCGACAGCCACTTGTTCAAGGTCGTCAGCCACACGTCGCGGCGCAGTGAGATCGGGTCCGCGTGGCCCGACTGGTGCAGCCAGATCTTGTGCTCCACCCCGTGCGCCTTCAGGGCTTCGTACCACGAAGCGACCTGGTCGGTCTTCACGTTCCAGTCGTTCAGCCCGTGCACGGCGAGCACGGACGCGTGGACCTTGCCGACGTCGTTGCGGTAGTTGCGCACGTCCCAGAACGGGCCGTAGTCGCCGGTCACCCGGTCCTGGTCGGCGGTGAGCCCGTCGATCACCGGACGGCAGATCTGCCGGTCGGCGCGCGTGTAGACGTACTCGGCCAGCACGTCGGTGTCCTCGCCCTGGAAGCCGCCGGCGGCGACGACCGCGCCGTCGTTGCGGTAGTACTCGTACCAGTTGGAGATCGCGGCGATCGGCACGATCGTCTCGAGGCCGTCCACGCCGGTGCTCGCGACGGCGTTGGGCAGGGTTCCGTTGTAGGACACGCCCATCATGCCCGTGCGCCCGGTGCTCCAGCCCGCCGTCACGGGAGCGCCGGCCTCGTCGCGGGCCAGGGCGCGGCCGTTGAGCCAGTCGACCACCGACCGCGCGCCGACGGTCTCGTTCACATCGCCCGTCGTCGGGCAGCCCGTGGACAGCCCCGTGCCCAGGGATTCCCCGTACACCACGGCGAAGCCGCGCGCGGTGAAGTAGTCCTGGTAGCTCCAGCGGATCGGCGGCGCGGCGTGCGGGCCGACGCCGGTAGCCGCAACCCGCGAGGAATCCGGCACCGACAGCTCCACGTCCACGTTGTGGTTCGCAACGTCGTTGCCCCCCGCGAAATACGGGCTCGCTTCGTAGACCACCGGCACCTTCATCCCGGCGTCCGTCGCGCGTGGTCGCACCACCTGCGCGTGGACGAGGTCGTCCTGCCCGTCGTGGTCGCTGTCCACCGGTGCGGTGACCCAGACGTCCTCGCGCACCACGTCGGCCGGGTCGAACACCGGCTGCGCCTGCCCGTCGGAGAACACCGGCGCGGGTGGCGGATCCGCCTGCGCCACCCCCGTTCCGAGCGGAAGCACGAGCACAGCAGTGAGCACGGACGCGATCCGAGCAGCTCCCACCAGAACCCCCAAGCCGGACGAAGCGGGCGAGCACCCCCGACACTTCCGGCAACCGCGCCCGCCGTCAACCGACTAACGTCGGGGCCATGGATGCTCCGATCGTCGCCGTCACCGTCTACCCGCAGCACGCGCGGATCACCCGCCGCGGCCGGGCGAACCTGGCCGAGGGCGCCCGCGTGCGGATCAGCGGCCTGCCGCTGGCGCTCGACGCGGAATCGGTGCGCGTCACGGGAACCGGCGCCGCGCTGATCACCGGCGTCGACGTCGGCTACGAGCAGCACGCGGGCCCCGCCGACCCCGCGCTCAACGCGCTCGTCGAGCAACGCCGCACGGACCAGGCCACGATCGACGCCGTCGCCGACGACGAAGCGGCCGAAGCCGCGAAGGTCGAGTTGCTCACGGGCGTGGCGAAGCGCAGCGGGGCGAGCTTCGCGAAGGCGCTGGCATCGGGCGTCGCGGGCCCCACGCGCGTCGAAGAGGTCACCGAAGCGCTCGGCGGGCAGCTCGCGGCCGCGCTGCGCACGCGCCGGGCGCTCACCGAACGGCTCGAGCGGATGCGGGAAGACCTCGCCGCAGTGGAACGCCGGATCGCGAACCACAGCGCACAGTCCGAACAGGACAGTGCCACCGTCACCGTCGAACTCGTGCCGCAGGAAGACACCGGAGAGATCGAAGTCGAACTGTCCTATGTGGTCCCCGGTGCCAGCTGGGAGCCGGGTTACGACGTGCGCGTGCGCGACACGGACGTCACCGTGACCTCTTTCGGCCTGGTCAGCCAGCACACCGGTGAGGACTGGCCGGAGTGCGAGCTCGCCCTGTCGACCGCTCGCCCCGCGAGCACCGTCGTGGTGCCGGAGCTCGACCCGTGGTTCCTCGACCGCGTGCAGCCGGCGCCGCCGGCCCGGCCCCTGGCCGCGTTCGGCGCGGCCATGCCCGAGCCCGGCAGCGCGGCCGTGCGGGACAAGGCCGTTTCGTTGCGCCGCATGGCCCCGGTGTTCGCCGAGGCCGAGCAGGGCACCACCGCGGTCACTTACCGGCCGTCGCGCCCGGTCGCGATCCCGTCGGGCTCGCAGGGCCACCGGACCACGCTGGCGCAGCTCGATCTGACGGCGAAGCTCGGCTACGTCACCGCGCCCGTCCAGGCGACGGAGGCGTACCTGCGCGCGACCGTGGTGAACACCGGCGAGCACACGCTGCGCGCCGGGCGCGCGGCCGTCTTCCACGACACCGAGTTCGTCGGCACCACCCGGCTCGACCTGTGGGCTCCGGGCGAAGAACTCGAGCTCGCCCTCGGCGTGGACGACCGCATCCGCGTGGAACGCGACCTCGTGCGGCGCACGGCGAGCAAGGCCACGCTGTCGGGTCAGCGCCGCCGGGAAGCGGAGTACCGCACCACGGTGACCAACCACAGCCCGCGCGAAGCCGTGATCACCGTGCTCGACCAGGCACCCGTCTCCCGCGACGAAGCCATCACGGTGCGGGACGTGCGCGCGACACCGGACCCGGTGGAGACCACCGACCTCGGCGAGTTCACGTGGCGGCTCACGCTCGCGCCCGGTGCGACCGGGACGGTCACGCTCGCCTACCGCGTGGACGTCGCCAAGGGGGTGGAGCTCAGCGGCTGGCGGGAATGACCCTCACCCCTGCGCGATGTAGGCCTCGAGCTGCTCCTGGCTCTTCTCGAGCTGCTCGATCCGGGACTTCACCACGTCGCCGATGCTGATGATGCCCGCCAGGCGACCGTCTTCGAGCACGGGCACGTGCCGGATGCGGCGTTCGGTCATCAGCACGCTCAGCTCGTCGACCGAGTCGTCCGGCCCGGCGCTGGCCACCATCTTCGTCATGATGTCCGCGACGGGACCGTCGAGGACCAGGGGGCCGTGCTCGTTGAGCCGGCGCACCACATCGCGTTCGGACACGATCCCCGCGATGGCGCCTTCGGGTGTCACCACCACCATGGCACCGACGTTGTGACGGGCGAGCCCGGCGAGCAGTTCGGTCACCGTGGTCCCCGGAGCCACCGTGGCGACAGCAGCGCCTTTGGTCCGGAGCAGATCCGCGATCCGCATGGTGTTCCCCTCTCCTCGTCGAGTTGGGTCACATCAGGTTAGGGCCCGGGTGCCGAGTGCGAAAGTCCGGCGAGCCGCGTTCACCCGTGGTATGGAGTGCTCACACCAGCCGCTCTGCCAGGCCTTCCAGCGCGGCGCGAATGCCGGCGGCGTAGTCGTCCTCGGCCAGCGCGTCGAGCCTTTCCCGGGCCGACGCGAGATGTCGGCGCGCGGCGTCGAGGTCACCGAGTTTGCGGTAGTCCTCGCCGAGGTTGAGGTGCAGCGACGGGTAGAAGCCGCGAACAGCGAGCGTCGAGTGGTACTGCTGCGCGCGTTCGTCGGTGAGGGAATCCGCGGCGGCGAGGGCACGAAGATCCCACTCGAGCTCTTCGGCGGGCTCGTCGCAGACGTCGGCGAGGTGGTGGGCCAGCGCGCAGCGGTGCAGCGGGTCGCCGTCCTCGCCGATCTCCTGCCACAGCGCGAGGAAGGTCTCGCGTGCGCCCGCGCGGTCGCCCGCGATGTGCTTGCGCAGGCCCGCGTCGATCGCCACCATCACGTCGTCGGTCATCGCACTCCCTCGTCGAACACCCGGCGCAGCCGGGCCAGTCCCGGTTCGATGGCCTCGGCCGCGATCGCACCGTAGCCGAACAGCAATCCGTGGCAGGTCCGGGTCATCGAGAAGTCGCCGAGGGACAACAGGCGTAACCCGGCGTCGCGCGCGTTGCGGGCCACCAAGCGCAGATCTCGGTCGGCCGAAGCGCCCAGGTGCAGTCCGGCCGCCGCGGGTACGGGGGCGAGCACATCGCCGAATTCGCTGCGCAGACCGTCGACGAGGATGTCGTGGCGTTCGCGGTAGATCTTGCGCATCCGCCGGATGTGGCGCGCGAAGCCGCCTTCGTCGATGAAGTCGGCCAGCACGGCCTGTTCGAGCGCGGGCGTGTGCCAGTCGGCGAGGTACTTCGCCTTGGCGAGCGCGCCCACGAGTGACGGCGGCGCGGCCAGGAACCCCACTCGCAACGCCGGAGAGAGCACCTTCGACATCGACCCCACGTACACCACGCGGCCGCGGGAATCCAGGCTGTGCAACGGTTCCAGCGGCCGTCCGGTGTAGCGAAACTCGCTGTCGTAATCGTCCTCGATGATCACCGCGCCCGTGCGCTCGGCCCAGTCGAGCAGTTCCTGCCGCCGCGACAGCGACATTGCGACGCCGAGCGGGCATTGGTGCGAAGGCGTCACGTACACAACCCGCGTGCCCGCCGGGATCTCCTCGACGACGATTCCCTCGTCGTCCACCGGCACGCCCGCGACGCGCATGCCCAGGGTGCCGAGCAGCAACCGCGGCGGCGGGTACCCGGGATCCTCCACGGCCACGAGGTCACCCGCTTGCAGCAGGACCCGCGCGACGAGGTCCACGGTCTGCTGGACTCCCGTCGTGACAACGATGTCCTCCGGGCGCACGCGGACGTTGCGCGACACCCCGAGGTGGCGCGCGAGCCCCTCGCGCAGCCGCGGATCACCCTGCGGCGCGCCGTACATGAGCAGATCGGCCTGCGACGCGCGCAGCCGCTGCGTCATCAGGCGGCGCCAGGTGTCGAACGGGAACAGCCGCACGTCGGGCACGCCGGAACGGAAGTCGTACTCCGCCACGGGCCCGAACGAGCGCGGTGGGGACGGCACCGCCGCCCACTCCGGACGCGGACGCACGGCCTCCTCGGGCTGATCGGCCGCCGGCTCGGCGGGCCACGGCGCCGCACCCGACCGGACGAACGTGCCCGCGCCGGGGCGGGCGTTGAGGAACCCCTCGGCGGCGAGGCGTTCGTAGGCTGCGCTGACGGTGGTGCGCGAGACGGTGAGCCGCTGGGCCAGCTCGCGCGTGGGCGGCAGCGCGTCACCGTCGCGGATCCGGCCGTCGAGCACGGCCTCCCGGATCTGACGGTAGATCTCGTCGCGGTGGCCTCGGCGGCCGGTCAGGTCGATGTGCAGGTCCACCTCGCCAGCCTAGATTGGTCCACCGGAGTTCGGCTGGTTTTGGACCTTCAGCTGGTCCGCTGAGGCGGTTAGCGTCCGGGTATGACCACGTTCGAACTCGACCGCCAATCTCTGCTCGTCCTCGACAAAATCGTGGCCGGAGCCACTGAGAAGGACCTTTCCCGCCCCACCCCCTGCGAAGGCTGGACGCTGGCCGACCTGCTGCGCCACCAGGTCAGTGAAAACCACGCCTTCGCCGAAGCCCTGTGCCGCGGCGAAGCCGCCGACTGGGACGCCGGGCGCCTCGGCGAAGACGCGTACGCCGCCTACGCCGCTTCGGTCGACGACTTCCTCGCCGCGTACGGCGAAGAAGGCGCCCTGCGCCGCCAGGTGAAGATCCACGAGTTCGGCCCGTTCGCCGCCGAGATCGCCGCGGCCATGCACCTCGTCGACACGGTCGTGCACGGCTGGGACCTCGCGAAGACCTTCGGCGTGGCGTACGAGCCCGTGCCGGAAGCGGTGACGGCCGCGCTCGGCTTCGCCGCCATGGTGCCCGCCGACCCGGCCGAACGCGCGGTGAGCGGCACGTTCGGCGCGCTGGTCGAAGTGCCCGAGGGCGCCGACGAGCTCGACCGGCTGATCGGACTGCTGGGACGCGACCCGGGCTGGAAGCTCAGCTGACCTTGTCGGCCGGCGCCGACCACGTGTTGCACGCGGCTGTGTTCTGGGCCGTGAAGCCGGCCTTCGCCCACGACAGCTGGTGGGCGCGGCTGCCGTGGTCGTCGCTGTCGTCGGCGCGGCCGTAGTCGGCGACGGCCGCGTTGGCCGTGGCGCGGCTGATCGAGCCGCGCCCCTCCGCGGCGGCGATGAACAGCGCACCGAAGCAGTTGGCCTGCAGCTCGATGCGCCGCACCAGCGCCAGGTCCGCGGGGCTGTCCTGGTCCGGTGAGCTCATGCGGTCGGCCGCCGCGGTCAGAATGCCGCTCTCGCTCTGCACGTGGTGGCCGTACTCGTGCGCGATGGTCGCGAGGTGGCGCGAGCGGTTCAGCCCGGCATCCGAAAGCATCCAGTCGGTGGGGGCGTAGATCGTGGTGTCGCCGCCGCAGTAGTAGGCCACGGCCTGGTCCTTCGACGGCGCCGCCCCGCACGCGCTCACCTTCGGCAGCGTCACGGAGACGGCGACCTTCACGCTCGGCTCGTCCGCGCGGTCGAGCGCCGGGCGCCACGCCTGCTCCAGGCAGCCGGTGAGCGCTTCGTAGAACGCCGACAGCTGGGGCCCGGTGTCCCCCAGCTGCGGCAGCTCGCACGACACCGCGCCGAGCTTCACGCCGTTCGCCAGGATGGGGTTGGTCTCCAGCTCGGGCACCGCACGAGGGTCGGCGCGGGCTCCGTCGCCCGGCGACGCGTCGGAGCGGTGCACGGAGTTCGGCACGGCGATCGCGTGGCCGGACAGCTCATTCGGGACCACGGCCATGACCCCGGCCGTGGCGACCAGGATGACGAGCGCGATGACTCCGCCGACGACCCCGCCGTTGCGGCGGCGCGGCGGACCGTACGAAACCGGTGCCCACGGGTTCACGGCGGGTGGCCGGGCCGCCATCGGCGGCGGTGGCGGCGGCCCGGCCGGATCCCTCGGCGGCACCCCGCCCGCGTTTTCGCTCAAGTGCGCTCGCTCCCCCTGTCAGCTGCGCGCTCCAGCATACGGAGCACCCGGCCGGGCGGGATCACGAAACGGGAACGCCGGACGGGTGGCCGGAACCCCCGCCCGGCGGCGAGACTGGGGCCATGAGTGTCGAAGATCCGTACCTGTGGCTGGAAGACGTGACCGGCGACGAGGCACTGGACTGGGTCCGCACGCGCAACGGCGAGACGCTGGACGTGCTCACGTCCGGCGAACGCTTCGCCGCGCTGCAGGACGAGATCCGCGAAGTGCTCGACGCCGGCGGGCGCATCCCCTACGTGACGCGCCGGGGCCCGAAGCTCTACAACTTCTGGCAGGACGCCGAGCACCCGCGCGGGCTGTGGCGGCGCACCACCCTCGAGGAGTACCGCAAGGCAGAACCCGACTGGGAACTGCTGCTCGACGTCGACGCGCTGGCCGAGACCGAGGGCGAGAACTGGGTGTGGAAGGGCGCCGCGGTGCTGCGGCCCGGCCACCGGCTCGGGCTCGTGCAGCTCTCGCGCGGCGGCGCCGACGCGACGGTGGTGCGCGAATTCGACCTGGACGCGCACGAGTTCGTCGAAGGCGGCTACTTCCTGGCCGAGGCGAAGAACCGCGTCGGCTGGATCGACGAGGACCGCGTGTACGTGGGCACCGACTTCGGGCCGGACACCCTCACCACGTCCGGCTACCCGCGGCTGACGAAGGAATGGCGCCGCGGCACGCCGCTCGAATCGGCGGAGCTGGTGTTCGAGGGCAAGCCGGACGACGTCGCCGTGGTCGCGTTCCACGACCCCACCGAGGGCTTCGAGCGCGACTTCGCGCACCGCTCGATCGACTTCTACCGCACCGAGGTGTTCCTGCGGACGCCGTCCGGGCTGGAGAAGCTCGACCTGCCCGACGACGTGGAGCTGTCGGTGGAGCGCGAATGGCTATACGTGCAGCCGCGCACGCCGTGGACCGTCGGCGCCACGGTGCACCCCGCCGGCGCGCTGCTCGTGATCGGGTTCGACGCGTTCCTGGCCGGCGAGCGGGACTTCACCGCGCTGTTCACGCCGGACGCGCACACTTCGCTCGAGTACTACACGTTCACGCGCAACCACGTGCTGCTCGCGAAGCTGCGTGACGTGAAGACGGAGCTGGTCGCGCTCACGCCCGGCCCCGACGGCTGGACGGAGGCGCCGTTGGGCGGGGCGCCGGAGTTCGGCAGCGCGGACATCGTGGGCACCGACCCGGACGAGAGCGACGAGTACCTCGTGGATTCGTCCAGCTACCTGCAGCCCTCGACCCTGAGCCGGGGCGAGGTGGGCGGCGAGGTGGAGGTGCTCAAGCAGGCGCCGGAGTTCTTCGACGCGTCCGGGATCGAGGTCGCGCAGTACTTCGCGACGTCGGAGGACGGCACGAAGATCCCGTACTTCGTGGTGCGCCCGCCCGGCGCGGAGGACGGCCCGACGCTGCTCAACGGCTACGGCGGCTTCGAGGTTTCGCTGACACCCGCGTACAGCGGCGTGATCGGCCGCGGCTGGGTCTCGCGCGGCGGCACGTACGTGGTCGCGAACATCCGCGGCGGCGGCGAGTACGGGCCGGAGTGGCACGCGCAGGCCGTGAAGGAAAACCGGCACAAGGTGTACGAGGACTTCTCGGCGGTCGCCCGCGACCTCGTCACGCGCGGCATCACCACGGCCGAGCGGCTCGGCATCCTCGGCGGCAGCAACGGCGGGCTGCTGATGGGGGTGATGCTCACGCGGTACCCGGAGCTGTTCGGCGCCGTCGTGAGCCAGGTGCCGCTGCTCGACATGAAGCGCTACCACCTGCTGCTGGCGGGCGCGTCGTGGATGGCCGAGTGGGGCGACCCGGACGTGCCGGAGGAATGGGAGTACATCGCGAAGTACTCGCCGTACCACAACGTCCACAAGGGACGGACGTACCCGCCGACGCTGTTCGCCACGTCCACAAGGGACGACCGCGTGCACCCGGGCCACGCCCGCAAGATGACGGCGCGGATGCAGGAGCAGGGCCACGACGTGCGCTACTACGAGAACATCGAAGGCGGCCACGGCGGCGCGGCGGACAACGCGCAGCTGGCGTTCAAGTGGGCGCTGGTGTTCGAGTTCCTGTGGTCGCGGCTGTCCTGACGTGGTGGGGGCGCCGTGACCGGCGCCCCCTTCACCTCCCCGCCTTGCGCCAGATCACGACGGCGCCGATCACCAGCACCACCACCGCACCGAGGCCGATCATGCCCTTGACCAGCAGGTCCAGCAGCAGGTGGTGCAGCAACTCGTCGCCGTTCACCGGTCGTCGAACCGGTTGAGCGCTTCCCTCACCACGCGGCTCCCACGCCGGGCTCCTCGCTCATCCAGCACGCGCGCGGCGAACCGCGCCGCCGTCCGCACGTGGTGGCCCTTGCCCCTGCGCCGCAGCGTCACCACCACGGCGGACAACACCAGGCCGAGCACCACCAGCCCGGCCGCGATCAGGCCGAACCGGATCAGCAGCACGTTGAGCACTGTCTCCATCGTCTGCCACCTCGTTTTCTATCACACCTGTGACATAAACTTTGATATCACAGGTGTGATAGAAAGGTCCAGTGCCCAAGGTCATCGACGGAGAACAACGCCGCGCGGACATCGCGGACGCCGTGCTGCGCCTTGCCACGCGCGACGGCCTGCCGGCTGTATCGCTGCGCTCGGTGGCCGCGGAGTCCGGCCTGAACATCGGCTCCGTCCGCCACTACTTCGACGGCCAGCGCGACCTCATGCGCTTCGCCATGCGCTCGACGATCGACCGCGTCTCCGCCCGCCTGGAGCGCCGCCGCGTCTCGCTGCGACCCCTCTCGGAGCTGACGCGCGACGAGGCGGCCTCACAACTGACCGACTTCCTGGCCGAACTGCTCCCCCTCGACGCACCCCGCCGTGCCGAAGCCACGGTGCTGGTGGAGTTCCTCGTCGCGGCCCGCGTCGACACCGACCTGACCGTCCTGGCCCACGAGGCCCTGCGCGGCACGCTGGCTTTGGCCCGTCGCATCATCGAGGCAATGCGCTTGCCGGCCTCGGTGGCGGACCTGGAGGCCGAGCGTCTGGCCGCTCTGCTGGACGGGCTCACGTTCCGCTCGGCCCTCCAACCGGACGCCACCACGCCTCAGGTGTGCCGCGACGTCCTGCGAGCGCACCTCGCTTCACTGGGGGTCAGAGCAGACCCCGCGGCCGCGCCCGGCGCGTGAACGGCCTCGTCGCGACCGGACACGTCCGTCCACCGTGGACTTCCACGACCACCTGCTCGAACCGCCCCAGCACCCCCGCCACGAACGCGAACCGCGTGACACCGAGTGCCCCCAACGCTCGCCCGTGATCCACAAGGACAGCGGACAACGCGCCCAGCATCAGGATCCGCCACCATCCGGCGACGAGTTTTCCCTTTGCCCTGGGGAAAGTCCCTCTGAGCTGATCACAGTGGAACGGCACATGCCGCTCCTCATCCGCCAAAATCCTCGCCGCGACTTCCCTCGTGAGTGGATCCCCGGTGCCATCTCTCAGCGCCCGGTAGTAGCTCAGTGCCACGACTTCGGCGATCAACAGCACCATCAACTCGAGCCTGAGCCCGAGCGCCCGTCTGAGCCAGACGAACACGGCGTCGGACCAGTGGTGGTGGATCGTCGAACTCCCCGCGGCCCTGAGGAGTTCGGCCAACAGCCGCGCGTGGTTCTGCTCCTCGGCCACGAACAACTCGACGGCGGGCCGAAACCGCGGGTCCGCCTTGGCGATCAGGTTGGCCCCGTCCCCCGACTCCCCCACCTGGAACCGCTGCACACTCCGCACCACCACAGGGTCCAGCCGCGCCCCGCGCCCCCACTCCGGCTCCGGCCGCACTCGCCGCCGCTGTGCTTCTTCCCTGAACTCCCTGAGCCACTCCACGCGCCCGATGCTGTCGCACCGATGTGATCGCCGGCGGGAGGACGTGTGGAGATCCTGTGCGGAAATCCGGTCGCCGGCAAAGCAAAGCGGGGAGCCGGAAACCCGGCTCCCCGCTTCACCACGTCACGACAATCAGCTACAACCCGACGTAGCCCCACATCCTTCACAGGCATAACACGACCCCGCAGGCCGCATCTTCGTGCCGCACGTCATGCACAACGGCGCGTCTGCGGCTTTGCCGAGGTGGAGTTCCATCAGTTCGGCCGTGGAGTGCGCATCCGGGGCCACCGTGGTGGGCGGGGCGGCCGGGGTGGAAGCGGAGGCCGGGGAGGAGTCGACGCTGGTGCGCAGGGCTTCGAGGTCCATGCCGCCGTAGTTGGATTCCACTTCGGCCGAGCGTTCGTCGGCGGTGAAGATGCCGAGCTGCGAGCGCTTCTCGTACGGCAGGTAGTCCAGCGCCAGGCGGCGGAACAGGTAGTCCATCACGCTGGTGGCGATGCGGATGTCCGGGTCGTCCGTCATGCCGGCCGGTTCGAAGCGCAGGTTGGAGAACTTCGAGACGTAGAACTCCAGCGGGATGCCGTGCTGCAGGCCCACGGAGATCGACATCGAGAAGGCGTCCATCACGCCCGCCAGCGTCGAACCCTGCTTGCCGAGCTTGACGAAGATCTCGCCGAGGCCGTCGTCGGGGTAGGAGCCCGCGTGGAGGTAACCCTCGGCGCCGCCGACGGTGAACGACACGGTCTGGCTCGGGCGCTTCTTCGGCAGGCGGCGGCGCACCGGGCGGTACTCCACGACCTTCTCCGGCTCCGCCTCGGCTTCCTTCTTCTTCGCCGTGGACAGCGGCTGGCCGACCTTGCAGTTGTCGCGGTAGATGGCCAGCGCCTTCAGGCCGAGCTTCCAGCCCTGGAAGTAGATCTCCTCGACCTCTTCGACGGTCGCCGTCTCCGGCATGTTCACCGTCTTCGAGATCGCGCCCGACAGGAACGGCTGCACCGCGGCCATCATCCGCACGTGGCCCATCGGCGCGATGGAGCGCTCGCCCACCGCGCAGTCGAACACCTCGTAGTGCTCCGGGCGCAAGCCCGGCGCGTCGACCACGTGGCCGTGCTGCGCCACGTACTCGACGATCGCCTCCACCTGCTCGTCCTGGTAGCCCAGCACCTTCAGCGCGCGCGGCACGGTCTGGTTGACGATCTGCATCGACCCGCCGCCGACCAGCTTCTTGAACTTCACCAGCGAGAAGTCCGGCTCGATGCCCGTGGTGTCGCAGTCCATCATGAAGCCGATGGTGCCGGTGGGCGCGAGCACCGAGGCCTGCGCGTTGCGCCAGCCGTGACGCGTGCCGAGCTCGATGCCGCGCTGCCACTCCTCGGTGGCCAGCGCGCGGACGGCCGCGTCGTTGGAGTGGTACGTGCGGACCAGCTCGTTGGCCGCGGCGTGCTTGCGCATCACGCGCTGGTGCGCCTCGGCGTTGCGCGCATAACCCTCGTACGCGCCGACGACCTTGGCCATCTCTGCCGAGCGCCGGTACGACACACCGGTCATCAGCGACGTGATCGCGCCGGCGAGCGCGCGGCCGCCTTCGGAGTCGTACGCGTGGCCCAGCGCCATCAGCAGCGCGCCGAGGTTGGCGTAGCCGATACCCAGCTGGCGGAACTTGCGCGTGGTGTCGGCGATCGGCTCGGTCGGGAAGTCGGCGAAGCAGATGGAGATGTCCATCGCCGTGATCACGAACTCCACGGCCTTCGCGAACAGCGGCGCGTCGAACGTACCGTCGTCGGCCACGAACTTCAGCAGGTTCAGCGACGCGAGGTTGCAGCTGGAGTTGTCGAGGTGCATGTACTCGCTGCAGGGGTTCGACGCGCTGATGCGGCCCGACTCCGGGCAGGTGTGCCAGTCGTTGATCGTGCCGTCGTACTGCACGCCCGGATCGGCGCACTCCCACGCGGCCTGCGCCATAGTACGGAACAGCTTCTTCGCGTCGGTGCGCTCGATGACCTCGCCCGTGAGGCGGGCGCGCAGCCCGAACTCCGTGCCGTTCTCCACGGCCTGCATGAACTCGTCGGACACGCGCACGGAGTTGTTGGCGTTCTGGTACTGCACCGACGCGATGTCCGCGCCGGAGAGGTCCATGTCGAACCCGGCGTCGCGGAGGACCTTGATCTTCTCCTCTTCGCGCGCCTTGGTCTGGATGAACTCCTCGATGTCGGGGTGGTCGACGTCGAGCACGACCATCTTCGCCGCGCGCCGCGTGGCGCCGCCGGACTTGATGGTGCCCGCGGACGCGTCGGCGCCGCGCATGAACGAAACCGGGCCGGACGCGGTGCCGCCGGAGGTGAGCAGCTCCTTCGAGGAGCGGATGCGCGAGAGGTTGAGGCCCGCGCCGGAGCCGCCCTTGAAGATCAGGCCCTCCTCGCGGTACCAGTTCAGGATCGACTCCATCGTGTCGTCGACCGACAGGATGAAGCACGCCGAGACCTGCTGCTTCGAGGACGTGCCGACGTTGAACCAGACCGGCGAGTTGAAGCTGAAGACCTGGTGCAGCAGCATCCAGGTGAGCTCGTGCTCGAAGATCTCCAGGTCGCCTGCACCGGAGAAGTAACCGTGGTCCGCGGCGGCCTTCACGTACGTCTTCACCACGCGGTCGATGAGCTGCTTGAGGCTGCTCTCGCGCTGCGGGGAGCCGACGGCGCCGCGGAAGTACTTGCTGGTGACGATGTTGGTGGCGTTCACCGACCAGAACTCGGGGAACTCGACGCCCCGCTGCTCGAAGTTGACGCTGCCGTCGCGCCAGTTGGTCATCACGACGTCGCGCTTCTCCCACACGACGTCGTCGTACGGGTGCACGCCTTCGGTCGTGAAGACCCGCTTGACGGCCAGACCACCACTGGCCTTCTTCTTGCTCCGGCCGGCGGCCGCCGCGCCGGTTCCCACGGTTTCGGTCATCGGGTCTCGTCCCTCGCTCCCGCGCGGCGCAGGCGACACTCAGTCGTCTCCGGCGCGCTCGCTTCCTTCTTCCGCGGCAGTACCCGCCATGGCTTCCCGCAGGTCGGCGATCTCCTTCTCGAAGTCCTCGACCGAGGAGAACGAGCGGTAGACGCTGGCGAACCGGAGGTAGGCGACCCCGTCGAGCTCCCGCAAGGGGCCGAGGATGGCCAGACCGACCTCGTGGCTCGGGATCTCCGCCAGACCGGCGGAGCGGATCGACTCCTCCACGCGCTGCGCGAGCTTCTGCAGCGCGTCGTCGTCGACCGGCCGACCCTGACAGGCCCGCCGCACGCCGTTGACGACCTTGTCCCGGCTGAACTGCTCGGTGACGCCGGACCGCTTGACGACGGCGAGCACCATCGTCTCCGACGTGGTGAAGCGCCGGCCGCACTGGGCGCACGAGCGCCGCCGCCGGATCGCCTGTCCTTCATCCACCTCTCGGGAGTCGACGACCCGAGAGTCCGCATGCCGGCAGAACGGGCACCTCATCCGCCGATCACCTTCCCCTCCGCGCCGGCCGAGTCCATCCACGCCGGCCCTGCCGCCACGCTACGGCCTGGACCACGACCACCCCGCACGGACCCGCGCCTGGTGATCGACTTGTGGACAACCGGTGGGTGAACACCGCCCAGCTGTGGACAACTGGTCTCCAGTCTACCCCTACCTGTGGACCAACTACAGCGGTGTAACTACCAGATGTAGGGGTTGACCATAGATTGCCCGGACGGCCCACGCAAGCGACACAAGCGGGTGAAGAAGGCACCGATCCGTGGCGCGATCGAGCGCATCCCGACGGTCACGAACCGAACCCGGCCACCTCCGATGCGACCGGCACCGTGAGCGGCAAACCGGGCACGAGGACGGCGTCGTCGAGGTGGTTGAGCTGTTTGATGCGCTCGACCACGGCGGCCTGGTCCGAGTCGGGCGCGAACCGGGCGGCGATCGCGGTGAGCGTGTCGCCCTGCTGCACGGACACCGAAGCCGTGCGCTCGGGCACCGCGCCACCCGGCGTGCCGGACCCGAAAACACCCAGAACGGTGACCACCAGACAGGCGGCGACGGCGATCGCGGCGAGCCACGGCCACCGGACGGCGGGCCGGCGCGCCTGGGCGCACGTGGCCGGCGCGATGCGATGCCCGGCGACCACCCGGGCGCGCGTCGGCGGCCGCAGCGGCTCGCCACGGCGCTCGCGCGTACCGCGAACGGGTGCGGCGGGACCCGAGGGAACCCGAGCCGGGGCGGCGGCCTGCCGGACGGGCCGGAGCGGGCGGACGATCCCGCGGTCTGCCAGAATCGACATGGCGAACCTCCTTCTGACCTGCTGATCGGTTCGATCCGAGCCCGGTCCGGTGCTCTCACCCGCGACAATGCGGTTCAGGTCGAACAGGCGTTCTATCGAACGTCCGTGCGAAGGTCTACCACCCCGCACCGACAAAATCGAGAGGACACGGCGTGTCGATCGAACAGATGTTTGAAATCGTCACGCTCGGTGGGCTAACGTCGGTGACCAGGACATCTGCCGGGCAGATGTCGCCGGCGAGGGCACCCGCGTCCGCGGGAGCCGGCCGGCGCACGCGGGAACGCGCGGCACGCCGGCGAGGCGACCGCGAACGGCTGGGAGGCGACACACAGTGGCGAAGGAGAGCAAGGCGGGCACCACGCCCGGTGGCTCGGGCAAGGTGACGGCCTTGCCCGAGGTCTACGACGTGGACGAGACGCTGACCGTGCGGCAACAGCAGGTGCTGGACGTGATTCGCACTTGGGTGAGCCGGTTCGGCTACCCGCCGAGCGTCCGCGAGATCGGCGAGGCCGTGGGGCTCACGTCGACCTCGTCGGTGTCCCACCAGCTGAAGGCGCTGCAGCGCAAGGGTTACCTGCGCCGCGACGCGAACCGGCCGCGGGCCGTGGGCGTCCTGTCGACGACGGACGACAACCCGATGGGCATCGACATCGACCAGCAGCCGTCCATGCCGAAGGCGGCGTACGTGCCGCTGGTCGGCCGGATCGCGGCCGGTGGCCCGGTGCTGGCCGAGCAGGCGATCGAGGACGTCTTCCCGCTGCCGCGCGAGATCGTCGGCGAAGGTGAGCTCTTCCTGCTCAGCGTCACCGGCGACTCGATGGTCGACGCCGCGATCACCGACGGCGACTGGGTCGTGGTCCGCCAGCAGCCCGCCGCGGAGAACGGCGACATCGTGGCCGCCATGATCGACGGCGAGGCCACGGTGAAGACGTTCAAGCGCAAGGACGGCCACGTCTGGCTGATGCCGCACAACGAGGCGTACGAGCCGATCCCCGGCGACGACGCCACCATCCTCGGCAAGGTCGTCGCGGTCCTGCGGCGCCTCTAGACCCGGGAGCCCACCCACGCGGCCGCGGGCCGGCGACGAGGATGCCCGGCCTCGATCGTCCCCGCGCCGCGGGCGGGAGCTTCCCGGTGTCCGGTGTGGACGGTGCCGTGCGGTCCGCTGCGTGGTTCGTGTGCTGAGTGGTCCGTGTGCTGAATGGTCCTGCGTTGTGGTCTTCCCGCTGTGCGCACCGTGCCCCGGTTGCCTCCCCGGAGCGGACCTCAGCGGCCAGAACTCAGCGGTCAGAACTCAGCGGTCAGAACTCAGCGGCGCGGGCGGCGACGCAGCCGGCTGAGCAGGAACCAGCCGATCAGCACCACGACCACCGCGATACCGACCACCGGCAGCAGCGGCAGTCCGGACGAGTCGTCCGAGCCGCCGGTCGCGCCGGAAGCGGCGGGCTTGGCCGCTTCACGCTGCGGCGCAGCGGCACCCGCCACCAGAGCCGTCGCGTTTTTCACCGCTCGGATGGGCTGGCCGACGCCTTCGCCGCCGGACAGCAGTGTGCCGTCGGGTTCGAAAGCGAGCGCTTCGCCCTGCTTCTCGTTCGGCAGCGGGATCCGCACGGGGTTGCGTTTGAGCGCCTCGAGCACGTCGCCGTCCGGGGCCGGGTACAGGTAGGCGTCGGTGTAGGTGCGCAGGGCCACGACGCTGCCGTCGGCGCTGGTGGCACCACCCGTGACCAGCACGGACCCGAACGCGCCCACTGGCCCGCCCACCGTGTCGGTGTCGTGGATGGTCAGCGAACCGACCTTCTCCAGCTCCGTCGGCCCCGGTGAGGCCAACGGACCGGTCGGCCGGTAGACGGCGGCATCGCCCAGCACTTCCTTGGTGATCAGGTACGGCGTGCCTGACCGGTCGAGCAGCAGGGCCTCGGTGTCGTGCGGCCCGTCGGGGTAGGTCAGGCGGTGCAGCGTCACGCCGCCGCCCGAAGGTTTCATCTCCATCAGCGCCACCGTCGTGCGCTTGTGGCTGTTGTCGCCGGTGTCCGAGAGCCACAGGGTGCCGTCGGCCGCGCGTGCGAGGTCCTCGACGTCGTACGGGTCGGTGCTCGCCGACAGCACCTTCTGCACCTTGCACGAGTGGTCGAGGACGAAGACCTGCACTTTCGTGCCGCCGTCGTTGATCGCGTACCAGTGCTCGCCGTCGGAGACGAGGCCGGAGAGCTCCCCCAGCCGCGAGTCGGTGACCTTGCACAGCGATTCGGGCGCCGGTGGTGGCGCCGCGGCAGCAGCGGGCACAGCGCCGAGCACCAGCAAAACCGCCGTCACCGCGAGGACGACCCGCACCAGCTCACCTCCGTAGTGTGCGGCCCGGTCCGGCCGCACACTACGGAAGACGTTCAGAGCGCCGAGGAGTTGGTTTCGTACCGGCGCAAAGCCGCCGCGAGGTCCGGGTGGACCCGCACGAGGAGCCTCGTGCCGTCGGCGACGTGCTCCTCCTCGAGCACCTCGCCGTCCGAGTGGGCACGGGCCACGAGTTCGCCCCGCGAGTACGGGACCAGCGCCTCGACCACGACCTGCGGCCGCGGCAGCCGGTCGGCGAGCACCTCGGCCAGCTCCGGGATACCGGCGCCGGTCCGGGCGGACACGAGCACGGAACCCGCCAACTGGTGACGCAGCCGCGCCAGCGTGACCTGGTCGGCCGCGTCGGCCTTGTTGATCACGAGCAGCTCGGGCGGCAGCGGCTCCTTGCGGGTGCGGGTGATCTCGCCGAGCACCTCGCGCACGGCGTTCACCTGCTCCTCGGGCGCCGGGTCGGCCCCGTCGACGACGTGCAGCAGCAGGTCGGCGTCGGCCGCCTCCTCCAGCGTCGAGCGGAACGCGTCCACCAACTGGTGCGGCAGGTGCCGCACGAACCCGACGGTGTCGGTGAGGGTGAAGGTGCGCCCGTCGGCCGTCTGGGCCCGGCGCGTGGTCGGGTCCAGGGTGGCGAACAGCGCGTCTTCCACCAGCACCCCCGCGCCGGTCAGCGCGTTGAGCAGGCTCGACTTGCCGGCGTTGGTGTAGCCGACGATCGCGATGCTGGGCACCTCGTTGGCCACCCGCCGGCCGCGCTTGGTCTCGCGGATGGTGTCCATCGCGGCGATCTCGCGGCGCAGCTTGGACACGCGCTTGTTGATCCGCCGGCGGTCGGTTTCGAGCTTCGTCTCACCGGGACCGCGCAGGCCCACACCGCCGTTGGCGCCACCGGCGCGACCACCGGCCTGCCGGGACAGCGACGCACCCCAACCGCGAAGCCGCGGGATGAGGTACTGCAGCTGGGCCAGCTCGACCTGGGCCTTGCCCTCCTTGGAACGGGCGTGCTGCGCGAAGATGTCGAGGATCAGGGCGGTCCGGTCGATCACCTTGACCTTGACCTTCTCCTCGAGCTGGCGCAGCTGGCCGGGCGAGAGCTCGCCGTCGCAGATCACCGTGTCGGCGCCGGACGCCACGACCACGTCGCGCAGCTCCCGCACCTTGCCGGAGCCGACGTAGGTCGCCGGGTCGGGCTTGGCGCGCCGCTGGACGAGACCCTCGAGCACCTCGGAACCGGCGGTCTCGGCCAGCCTCGCCAGCTCGGCGAGGGAGGCTTCCGACTGCTCGGCGGTGCCTTCGGTCCACACGCCGACCAGCACGACGCGCTCCAGCCGCAGCTGGCGGTATTCGACCTCGGTGACGTCCGTGAGTTCGGTCGACAGGCCTGCGACGCGGCGGAGCGAGGCGCGGTCCTCGAGCTCCATCTCACCGGTCGACGGGTCGTCGTCGTACAGGTCTTCGTGTGTCAGTTCTGTCATCGTGCCTCCATGCTCCCACGATTCGGCGCGGGAGCCGAGTGATTACCTGCTGGGATAGATCGATACGTAGATGGCGGTGCGGTCGGCGCCAGGCTCCGCGGGCCGTTCCCGGAACTCCTCGAGCAGCTGCGTGAGCCGGTCCTTGAACTCGGCGACCTCGGCCGGCGCGACCTGGAAGACGAGCCGGCTGGAGTCGACCTCGGCGGCGTCGGCCTCCCCCATCTCGGCGAGGTAGGCCTCGAGCATGGCCTGGCCGACGGACGCGACCGCCGTGCCGTTGTCGAGCTGCCAGGACAGGCCGGTGGAGCGGTACGGGATCTCCTTGGCCCCGCGAGCGCCTCGGCGCTCTTCCAGCGGAGTGAGAAAACCCGTTTCGACCAGGCGACGCACGTGGTGCAGTGTGGTGGCCGGGTCGCGGCCGAGCCGCTCGGCCAGCTCCTTGTTGGTCATCGCCTCGAAGGACGTCAACCGGATGATGCGCAGGCGTATTCCGGACGCGAGCGCGGCAGCCTCGGCCTCCGTCGAAGGGCGTCGTGGGGTCGGCACCCGCACAGCGTAGGCACGGCAAAGTGATTGACACTTTCCAATCACTCGCCGACACTCGATCGGGTGAACCGGGACTCCCTCCTCTTCCACGCCGACTTCCGCCGGCTGTTCGCCGGCGACACGGCGAGCCAGCTCGGCACCTTCGTCGGCGTCACGGCGATCCCGCTGCTGGCGGCGGTGACGCTCGCGGCGACGCCGTTCGAGATGGGCTTGCTGACCACGGCCGAGACGCTGGGCTTCCTGCTCATCGGCCTGCCGGCGGGTGTGTGGGTGGACCGGTTGCGCAAGCGGCCGGTGATGCTCACGGCCGACCTGGCCCGCGCGGCGCTGATCCTGAGCATCCCGCTGACGTGGTGGGCGGGCGGGCTGACGATGGTCCAGCTCATCGTGGTCGTGCTGTTCGTGGGCATCGGCACGGTGTTCTTCGACGTCTCCTACCAGGCCTACCTGCCCGCGCTCGTGGGCCGCGACCGGCTGCTGGAGGGCAACGCGAAGCTGCAGGGCGTGCAGTCCTCGGCCCAGATCGCGGGGCCGAGCGCGGCGGGCGTGCTGGTGCAGTTCGTCGGCGCCGCCAGCACGGTGCTGGTCACCGGTCTCGGTTACCTCGCGTCCGCGTTGTGCCTCTGGCGGGTCCGCACGGTCGAGCAGCTACCCGAGAAAACCGGCCACGAACGCCTGGTGCCACAGATGATCGAGGGCCTCAAGTTCGTGTTCACCGACAAGCCGCTGCGCGCCATCGTCGCGTGCACCGCCACCGCGAACCTGTTCGGCGCCGCCGCGCAGGCCGTGCAGGTGCTGTTCCTGACGCGCACGGCCGGGCTCCCGCCCGCGGCGGTCGGCGGGCTGCTGGCCGTCGGCGGCATCGGCGGGATCCTCGGCGCGCTGTTCGCCGGCGCGATCATCCGGCGCGTCGGGCAGGCGCGCTCGATCTGGCTCCTGCCGATCCTCGTGTGGCCGGGCAACCTTCTCGTGCCGCTCGCGGGGCCCGGCTGGCGCGTGCCGCTCGCCGGTTTCGGCCTGGCGCTCGCCGGGTTCGGCGTGATCCTCTACAACGTCGCGCAGGTCTCCTACCGCCAGGCGATCACCCCCGACCGGCTGCTCGGGCGGATGAACGCGAGCGTGCGGTTCGTCGTGTGGGGCACGATGCCGCTCGGCGGGCTGCTGGGCGGCGCGCTCGGCGAGGGGCTGGGACTGACCGGTGCCCTGTGGGCGGCGGTGATCGGCCAGCTCGCCGCGGCGCTGTGGGTGGTTTGCTCGCCGCTGCGGCACATGCGTGACCTGCCGGTGGGCGAGAAAGCGATGGCAGCGCCCGCCTAGAGTTGGTTCATGAACGTTACTCCGCAGCCCAGCCCTCGTGTCCCGGACAAGGCCGGTGTCGACGGTCTGGAGGACAAGTGGGTAGCGGTATGGGAGCGGGACGGCGTCCACCGCTTCGACCGCACGAAGCCGCGCGAAGCCATCTACTCGATCGACACGCCGCCGCTCACGGCGAGCGGTTCGCTGCACATCGGGCACGTGTTCTCCTACACGCACACCGACGTCCTCGCGCGCTACCAGCGCATGCGCGGGCGTGAGGTGTTCTACCCCGTCGGCTGGGACGACAACGGCCTGCCCACCGAACGGCGAGTGCAGAACCACTACGGCGTGCGCTGCGAGCCGGCCCTGCCCTACGACCCGTCGTTCACGCCGCCGGCCAAGCCCGGCAAGGACGTGATCCCGGTGTCGCGCCGCAACTTCGTGGAGCTGTGCCGCACGCTGTCCGAACAGGACGAGAAGGTCTTCGAGGGCGTCTGGCGCCGCGTCGGGCTGTCGGTGGACTGGACGCTGGCGTACCAGACCATCGACCCGGCCACCACGGAGATCTCCCAGCGCGCCTTCCTGCGCAACCTCGCGCGCGGCGAGGCCTACCAGGCCGAGGCGCCGACGTTGTGGGACACCACGTTCCGCACCGCCGTCGCGCAGGCCGAATTGGAGGACCGCGAGCGGCCCGGCGCGTACCACGACCTCGTGTTCCGCACGGGCGAAGGCGCCGAGGTGCTGATCTCCACCACCCGGCCCGAACTGCTGCCCGCGTGCGTCGCACTCGTGGCCCACCCGGACGACGAGCGGTACCGCGACCTGGTCGGGAAAACCGTGCGCACGCCCGTGTTCGGCGTCGACGTGCCGGTGCACGCGCACCACCTCGCCGATCCCGAAAAGGGCACCGGCATCGCGATGGTCTGCACCTTCGGCGACACCACCGACGTCACGTGGTGGCGCGCGCTGCGGCTGGAGACCCGCCCAGTGCTGGGGCGCGACGGGCGGTTCCTGTCCGAGCCGCCGCGCGGGGTGCCCGCCGAGGCGTACGCCCCGCTGGCCGGCAAGACCGTCCACACGGGACGCCAGCTCCTCGTCGAGGCGCTGCGCGCTGACGGGTCGCTGCGCGGTGAGCCGCGGACGATCACCCACGCGGTGAAGTTCTACGAGAAGGGCGACCGGCCGCTCGAGATCGTCACGAGCCGCCAGTGGTACCTCACCAACGGCGGGCGCGACGAAGAGCTGCGCGCGAAGCTGCTCGATCGCGGCGGCGAGCTCAACTGGGTGCCCCCGCACATGGAGGTCCGCTTCCGCGCCTGGACCGAGGGCCTCACGTCCGACTGGCTCGTGAGCCGCCAGCGGTTCTTCGGCGTGCCGATTCCGGTCTGGTACCCGCTCGACGAGCACGGCGAGCCCGACCACGAAGCCGTGCTGGTGGCTTCGGACGCGGCCCTGCCCGTGGACCCGAGCACCGACGTGCCGCCGGGCTACACCGAGGACCAGCGCGGGAAGCCGGGCGGGTTCGCGGGCGAGGTGGACGTGATGGACACGTGGGCCACGTCGTCGCTCACGCCGCAGATCGCCGGGCGCTGGAGCCTCGACGACGACCTGTTCCGCCGCGTGTTCCCGTACTCGCTGCGGCCGCAGGCGCACGAGATCATCCGCACCTGGCTGTTCTCCACCACCGTGCGAGCCGAGTTGGAAGAGCACGTGCTGCCGTGGCGCGACGCCGTGATCTCCGGCTGGGTGCTCGACCCGGACCGCAAGAAGATGTCGAAGTCCACGGGCAACGTCGTCACGCCCGCGGCGCTGCTGGACCAGTTCGGGCCCGACGCCGTGCGCTACTGGGCGGCGAGCGCGCGCCCCGGCGTCGACACGGCCGAGGACCAGGGCCAGATGAAGGTCGGGCGGCGCCTGGCGACGAAGCTGCTCAACGTGAGCCGGTTCGTGCTCGGCCTCGGCCTGCCCACGCCGGGCGCTTCCGTGACGGAACCGCTGGACCGGTCGGTGCTCGCCGCGCTCGCGCGCGTGGTCACCGAGGCGACGGCGGCGTTCGAAGGCCTGGACCAGGCGCGGGCGCTGCAGATCACGGAGACCTTCTTCTGGACCTTCTGCGACGACTACGTCGAGCTGGTCAAGGCCCGCGCGTACGGCGATCGCGGCGAGGCGGCCGCGGACTCGGCCCGCGCGGCGCTGACGACCGCGCTTTCGGTGCTGGTGCGGCTGTTCGCGCCGGTGCTGCCTTACACGGCCGAGGAGGTCTGGTCGTGGTGGCAGGAGGGTTCGGTGCACCGCGCGCCGTGGCCGGAAGCACCGGGGGTCGACGGTGACGTCGCCCTGCTGCCGCTGGCCGGCTCGGTGATCGCGGCCGTGCGGCGGGCCAAGACGGACGCGAAGGTGTCGATGCGCTCGGCTGTCGAAACGTTGACGGTGAGCGCGTCCGACGAACTGCTCAGCGGGTTCGCGGCGGTGTCGGACGATGTGCGCGCGGCCGGGGTGATCTCCGCCGTGACCACTCGTCCGGGTGACGGCGAGCTGGCCGTCGAGGTGACGGTGGGCTGACGCGCTGCTGCCGGGGTGTGGCTCACGCCCCGGCGGCGGCCCACCAGGCTTCGTCGAGCTCACCGCGCGCGACGATCTCCGCCGGGCCGGTGAGGGTGGCGGCGCCGCGTTCGACGGTCACGACCACGCGGCCGCCGGGGATGTCCACTGTGGACTCCCCCGTGTCGGTGCCGGCGAGGTGCAGCGCGGCCGCGACGGCGGCCACCGTGCCGGTGCCGCACGAGCGCGTCTCCCCCACGCCGCGCTCGTGGACGCGCATGCGCAGCGCGCCCTCGCCGAGCAGGTTCACGAACTCGAGGTTCACGCCGGTCGGGAACACGTCGTGGTCGAAGTCGGGCTGGTCGCGCAGGTCGAGGTCGGCGACGTCGTCGTCGAGCACCGACACCAGGTGCGGGTTGCCGACGTCCACGGCCACGCCGGAGAACGGGCTCTCGGCCACCACCGTGACGGAGGTGCCGGTGATCGTCGCCGGCCCCATGCCCACCGTCACGGAGCGGTCGGGGTGGACCACCACCGGCCGGTCACCCGCGCGGGTGCCGACGGTGAAGCGGCCGTCGCCCGCCAAGCCGGCGTCGACGAGGTAGCGGGCGAACACGCGCACGCCGTTGCCGCACATCTCGGCGATCGAGCCGTCGGCGTTGCGGTAGTCCATGAACCACTCGCCCTCGGACGCCTCACCCAGCGCGTTGGCACGCACCACGCGCAGCACGCCGTCGGCGCCCAGGCCCCGCCGGCGGTCGCACAGGGCCGCCACGCGCTCCGCCGTGAGGTCGAGGCGGCCGGACGCGTCGGGCAGCAGCACGAAGTCGTTCTGTGTGCCGTGGCCCTTGAGAAACTCGATGCCGCCCATGGGGACAAGATTACTGGGCCAGGGCGTCGTGCACGCGCGCGGCCAGGTCGGGGGAGGCGCCGTCGAACCACTGGATCCGCTTGTCGCGGCGGAACCAGGAGCGTTGCCGCCGGACGAAGCGGCGGGTGGCCTGTGCGGTCGCCGCGGCGGCCGCCGCGAAATCGCCTTCGCCGTCGAACTCGGCGAGCACCTGCTGGTAGCCCAGCGCCCGGGACGCCGTCTTGCCCTCGCGTAGGCCGCGGGCTTCGAGCACCCGCACCTCGTCGACGAGCCCGGCCTCGAACATGCGTGCCACGCGCAGGTCGACGCGCTCGTCGAGCTCAGTGGCTTCGCGGTCGATGCCGACCAGCACCGTGCCGTAGCGGGCGGGGCCGGGCTTGGGCAGGTTCGCGGAGAAGGGCTCTCCGGTGAGCTCCATGACCTCCAGCGCACGCACGATCCGGCGGGTGTTCGTGGGCAGGATGGCGGCAGCCGCCACGGGGTCTTTTTCGGCCAGCCGCGCGTACAGGGTCGCCGTGCCGCGTTCGGTGGCCTCGGCTTCGAGCCGGGCCCGGACGGCGGGGTCGGTGCCGGGGAACTTCAGGTCGTCGAGCACGGCCTGCACGTAGAGGCCCGAGCCGCCGGTCAGGACGGGCACGCGGCCGGCGGCGAGCAGGTCTTCGATCACGCGGCGGGCGTCTCGCTGGTAGGCGGCGACAGACGCGGTCTCGGTGACCTCGAGGACGTCGAGCAGGTGGTGGGGCACGCCGCGCCGCTCGGCTTCGGTGGCCTTGGCCGTGCCGAGGTCCATGCCGCGGTAGAGCTGGAGCGCGTCGGCGTTCACGACCTCACCGCCGAGGGCGAGGGCGAGCTCCACGGCCAGCGCCGTCTTCCCGGTGGCCGTGGGACCGACGACGGCCACCGGACGAGGCGGCTGAGCAGGGCTGATCACGCTGGCCGAGGGTACCTGGACGGGGAGGACCGCCGACACGGAGCGTCAAGGAGAAGTAGGATCACTGGCTTCAGGTGGCTCATCCAGTACCACAGCAGGCGCTGAGCTGCTTGAATGCCGCTGGGGCCCCATGCCCCCGGAAGCACCACCGCGTAACCCGGCCCCGCAGCACGCGGGGCGCCCGCACCAGCGGGCGTACAGGCGATAAGGAGCCTGCGATGGCCCAGGAGAACACGTCCAGCGGCACCCCGGCACCGCACCCGGTGCCCCACGCGCCCGGCAGCGCCCAGACCGCACCCCCGGTGCCGGCCGCCGAGCCCAGCCCGTCCACCTGGGGCCGGGTCGACGCCGAGGGCACCGTCTTCGTTTTCACCGCCGACGGCGAGCGCGCGGTCGGGGTCTGGCAGGCGGGCACGCCCGACGAAGGGCTCCTGCACTACGCGCGCCGCTTCGACGACGTGCGCACCGAGGTCGAGCTGCTGGAAACCCGGCTGAGCTCGGGCGTCGGCGACCCGAAGCACGCGCTGTCGAACGCCACGCAGATCCGCGACGGGCTGGCCGAGTCGGCGGTGGTCGGTGACCTCGTCGCGCTGGCCGCGCGCGTCGAATACGTGATCGCCGCCGCCGAGAAGGCGCTGGGCAAGGTCAAGCAGGAGCGCGAGGAGGCCCGCGCGGCCGCCGTTTCGCGCAAGCAGGAGCTGGCCGAGGAGGCGGAGAAGATCGCCGCCGACTCGACCCAGTGGAAGGTCGCGGGCGACCGGCTGCGCACGATCCTGGACGAGTGGAAGACGGTCAAGGGCGTCGACCGCAAGACCGACGACGAGCTGTGGAAGCGGTTCTCCAAGGCCCGCGAGGCGTTCAACCGCCGCCGCGGCTCGCACTTCGCGGAGCTGGACAAGCAGCGCGCAGGCGCCAAGCACCGCAAGGAAGAGCTCATCGCCGAGGCCGAGTCGCTCGCCGAGTCCGACGACTGGGGCGCCACCGCCGGCCGCTACAAGGAACTCATGGCCGAGTGGCGCGCGGCCGGCCGCGCACCCAAGGACAGCGACGAGGCCCTGTGGCAGCGCTTCCGCGCGGCCCAGGACGCCTTCTTCGCCCGCCGCTCGGCGGTGTTCACCGAGCGCGACGCCGAGTTCGCCGGCAACGCCGCCCGCAAGGAAGAGCTGCTGGTCGAGGCGGAGAAGATCGACGTCGCCGCCAACCTCGACGCCGCCAAGTCCGCGCTGCGCCGCATCCAGGAACAGTGGGACGAGATCGGCAAGGTCCCGCGCGAACGCATCCGCGAGCTCGACGGTCGGCTCAAGACGGTCCAGGACGCCGTCAAGTCCGCCGAGGACAGCCGCTGGCGCCGCACCGACCCGGAGGCCCAGGCCCGCGCCGCCCAGTTCCGCGAGCGCGTCGAACAGTTCGAGTCGCAGGCCGCCAAGGCCCGCGCCGCGGGCGACGAGCGCCGCGCCCGCAAGGCCGACGAGCAGGCCGCCCAGTGGCGCGAGTGGATGGAAGCGGCGGAAGCCGCTGTGGCGGATCGCTGACCGCTGGTTCTTCGAAAAGGGCCGCTCCCGGATTTTCCACCGGGGGCGGCCCTTTTCGATCGTTCGGGTGGGTTGTGGTCGCGATGGGTGTTCAGGAGATTCGCTCGCCGCGCGCGGTGTGGGCGAGCGCGGACTGAAGGAATGAAGGGTCCCTTCACGACCGCCCAGGGGGACCCCTGGTTTCGATTCTCTCATTCCGGCACGACAAAAACCGCATCACGAGCGGCGCGACAGGGACCACCACGCCGTCGGATCAAGCCGCGACGAGGCTTCCACCCGACAAGCCCGTGAACCTCAAGCTCGCGAGAAAGCCGTCCTCATCCACATCGTCGCCAGGACGATCGTGGCGATCCACGCGACGATCATCCCGATCCCCGGCCCGCCGCCGACGGCGCCGTTCGCGTGGGCCGACTGCTGAGACCACACTGACAGCAGCCCGTCCACCGAGGCGAACCAGCCGCCGGCCGCGCAGCACCAGGCGACCCACCAGCGGCGCGTCGCCACGCCGACCGCGCCGGCGAGGACGCCGATGCCCGTGGACGTCGCGGCGAACAGCTGCGGGATGCCGCCGCCGGCGCCTTGGAGGACCTGGTAGCCCGCGTGGTCGCCGACCCAGGGCAGGAACTGCGCCACGAGCAGCACAACGATGAACACGGCGATGTAGAAGCCGCGGCGGCCGAGCTCGACGGTGCGGGACGCGCGCGCTCCCGCCTGGTCGATCTGGTCGGTCAGCTCCTCGTCGACCTCGGCCGGCGTTCCTGGCTCGCTCACAGCGCACACCCACTCACCGGGGCCGGCTCGACGGCCGGGGCTCCGAAGCCCGGAAGTCCCAGCGTGACCCCGCTCGTCTTGGGCCGAAGACCGGCTTCGGCGTTGTCGCCCGCCGTGGTGCGGCGGTGCGTCAGGAGATCGCCGTCGGCGACCAGGTGGTGCGGGGCGCCGTAGGTGATCACTGTCTCGACGACGTCGCCCGGCCGCACCGCACGGTCCACAACGGACCCGGCGGGCGTGAAGTGCACGAGCCGCCCGTCGCGGGCGCGGCCGCTCATGCGGTGCGTCTCGGCGTCCTTGCGGCCCTCGCCCGCGGCCACGAGCAGCTCGACCTTGCTCCCGACCAGCTTCTTGTTCTCCGCCCAGGAGATCTCGTTCTGCAGCTGCACGAGCCGGTCGTAGCGCTCCTGCACGACCTCCTTCGGCAGCTGGTCGGCCATCGTCGCGGCCGGCGTGCCGGGGCGCTTCGAGTACTGGAACGTGAACGCGCTGGAGAACCGCGCCTCGCGCACCACGTCGAGCGTCGCCTGGAAGTCTTCTTCGGTCTCGCCCGGGAAGCCGACGATGATGTCGGTGGTGATCGCCGCGTCGGGCATCGCCGCGCGCACCTCGTCGAGGATTTTCAGGTAGCGCCCGGAGCGGTACGAACGTCGCATCTCGCGCAGCACCCGGTCCGAACCCGACTGCAGTGGCATGTGCAACTGGTGGCAGACGTTGGCGGTCTCGGCCATCGCGTCGATCACGTCGGAGGTGAACGCCGCGGGGTGCGGCGAGGTGAACCGCACGCGCTCCAGGCCGCTGATCCCGCCGGTCGCGCGCAGCAGCTTGCCGAAGGCCAGCCGGTCGCCGAACTCGACGCCGTAGGAGTTCACGTTCTGCCCCAGCAGCGTCACCTCCAGCACGCCCTCGGCCACGAGCGCCTCGACCTCGGCCAGAATCTCGCCCGGGCGGCGGTCGCGTTCCTTGCCCCGCAACGACGGCACGATGCAGAACGTGCAGGTGTTGTTGCACCCCACCGAAACCGACACCCAGCTCGCGTACGACGACTCGCGGCGCGCGGGCAGTGTGGAGGGGAACGTCTCGAGCGACTCGAGGATCTCCACCTCGGCCTCGGCGTTGTGCCGGGCGCGCTCCAGCAGCGTCGGCAGCGAGCCGATGTTGTGCGTGCCGAACACGACGTCGACCCACGGGGCGCGCTTGACGATGTCCCCGCGGTCCTTCTGCGCCAGGCACCCGCCCACGGCAATCTGCATGTCGGGGTTGGCGATCTTGTCCGGGCGCAGGTGGCCCAGGGTGCCGTACAGCTTGTTGTCCGCGTTCTCACGCACCGCGCAGGTGTTGAACACGACCAGGTCCGGCTTCGCCTCCGCGCTCGCGGGGACGTACCCGGCCTCCTCGAGCTGACCGGCGAGCCGTTCCGAGTCGTGCACGTTCATCTGGCAGCCGAAGGTGCGGATCTGGAAGGTCTTGCGATTCTCGGTCATCAGGTAGCCAGGGTAACCCCCGCCGACCTCGGTGAAGACGCCGCCCACCTGGTTGAACACGGTCCCGGCCGGATCTCGCTCCGCTCGTCCCGCGCGCGGTTTTTGTCGGTGTGCGCTGCGATGATCCCTCCGTGACCGCATGGAGAGAACGGCTCACGGCCCTCGCCCGCGAGCACCTGCCCGCCGAGGCCGTCGACGCGTGGCTGGGGCTGCTGCGCCCCGGTGCGCACCTCGTCGCGGAGGGGGACGGGACTCCCGTGGGGCAGCGGGGTGGCGACCCGGCGCTGCCCGCCGACGTGGTGTGGCCGACGTGGGGCGAACGGGGACCGCTCACGTTCATCGCGTCGGTGGACTGCGCCGCGCTGCACCGCGACCTCGAAATCCTGACGGAGGCCGGCACGCTGCTGTTCTTCTACTTCGACGGCCGGTACGACGAGGACGACGACGAACCCGCGTACGGCGAGGACCTCGACGGGCACAAGGTGATCTTCGTCCCGGCGGGCACGCCGGCCGCCGAGCGGGCCGCGCCCGTCGAGCACCTCGCGTACCCGCGCCGCGACCTGTACGCGCGGGTCGTCGGCTCGGCCCCGGACGTCGGTCACGTGCTGCTCGACAGCACCGCCACCACGGCGGGGGCTCCGCTGCTGAAAGCGGTCCGCCCGGGGTGCTCGGCGAGCTCGCCTGGGCCGAGACCGAGCAGACCACCGGCACCAGATCGGCGGTTACGGCACGGCGATCCAGGACGCCGCGGAGACGGAGGTCGCCGTGATGGCGCTCGGCGGCGGCCGCCGCGACCCCGCCCTCGCCGAGGAAGGCGCGAGCTGGGTGCTGCTCGCCCAGTTCGACAGCGACGACGAGGTCGACATGATGTGGGGCGACGTCGGCACGATCTACTGGGTGATCCGGTCCGACGACCTCGCGGCGGGGAGGTTCGACGCGGCCCGGTTCACGATGCAGTGCACCTGAGCCGCGAACGCACGCGGTGCGCGTCTGGCACGATCCACTCCATGGGGTGGAAGCGGAAGGTCACGGCGCTGCTCGCGACAGTGCTCGTGGCGGGGCTCACGGCCGCGTGCGGCCCGAGCTTCGAGGGCCTGCACCTGCGGATCGCGACCGGCGCGGTCGGCGGCGTGTACAACGACCTCGCCCGGCCGCTCGCCGACGCGTGGGCCAAGGACCTGGGCATCGCCCGGCCGGAGGTCCTGGCGACGCAGGGCTCGCGCGACAACCTCAACCTCGTGCTGGCCGGGGGCGCCGACGTGGCTTTCGTCGCGGCCGACCTCGCCGCGGAGGCCGCCACGCAGCACCCAGGCCAGCTGACCGCGCTGGCGCGCATCCACGACGACTACCTGCACATCGTCGTGCGCGCCGACTCGCCTTATACGTCGGTGTCGATGCTCAAGGGCCGCCACATCGCGGTCGGCTCGCCCGAGTCCGGGGTCGAGTACATCGCCAACCGCGTGCTGGCCGTCGCCGGGCTGACCGACTCCGTGAGCGTGCAGCAACTGGGCCTCGGAGACTCCCTCAAAGCCCTCGAAAACCACCAGCTCGACGCCTTGTTCTGGTCCGGCGGCCTGCCGACGCCGCTGATCACGCAGTACACGCAGAAAGTCGGCCTGCGCCTGCTCGACATGGCCAGCCTGCAGGAACGCATGCAGGCCTACAGCCCCGTCTACAGCACCGCCACCATCCCGGGCAGTACCTACAACCAGGCCGGCCCCGTGACCACGCTCGTGGTCCCCAACTTCCTCGTCGTCCCCACGAAAATGGCCGACGACGTCGCCGAAGCCCTCACCCGCGGCCTCTACGACGCCCGCCCCGCCCTCGCGCAGGCCAACAGCGCGGCCCTGTCGATCGACGTCCACCCGGGCATCGAGACGGAGCCGCTGCCCCTGCACCCGGGTGCGCTCACCTATTACCGAAGCCTCAAGGTCTAGGGCGCGACCCGCAGGTCCAGCTCGATCCGCAGCCCGCCGCCGTCCGGCAGGGACAGGCGCATGTCGCCGCCGGAGTGGCGGACGATCTCGCGCACGATCGCGAGGCCCAGGCCCGAGCCGGGCACGTTCTGGTGCGCGCTGCTGCGCCAGAAGCGGTCCACGGCGCGGTCCAGCTCGTCCTCGCGCAGGCCCGGCCCATGGTCCCGCACCGCCAGGGTCACCCCGTCTCCACCGTGTACGGCCGAGACGTGCACCGAAGTGCCCTGGCCGGTGAACTTGAGCGCGTTGTCGATCAGCGCGTCCAGGATCACCTCGAGCCCCCGCGGCGGCAGCAGCACCCGGGCGCCGTTGACGTCGGCCTCGGTTTCCAGCGCGACGTCACGCGCCGCACCCACCACACTCCAGTCGGCGACGCGGTCGGCGACCACGGCACCGAGGTCCTCCGCCACGAGCTCACCGCCCGCCGCCTCGGCGCGGGCCATCGACAGCAGCTCGTCGAGGATCTGGTTGAGCCGGCCGGCGTCCACGCGGGCGGCGTCGAGGTCGGCGGCCGCGGTTTCGTCGTCCACGTGGCCCTCGAGGTTGCCCAGCCGCAGCTTCAACGCCGTCAGCGGGTTGCGCAGCTGGTGCGACGCGTCGGCGACGAACGCCCGCTGCGCGGCCAGCGCCTCCGACACGCTCGCCGCCATCCGGTCGAACGAACGGCCGAGTTTCCGCAGCTCAGGCGGCCCGCCGCTCTCCCCCACCGGTTCGGCCTCGCGCCCGCTCACCACGGCCGCCACCAGCGCGCCCGTCGCTTCGTCGAGCCGGCGCACGGGCCGCAGCGTCCAGCGCACCACCGGGATCGCGACCAGCAGCGCGAGCCCGAACGCCACCACCGCGCCCGCCGCGAGTACGAGCCACTGCCACAGCAGCCGCGTGCGCACGTGGTCGGTCGAGGACTCCGTGACGACGACGCCGCGCACCTCGCCGTCGATGAGGATCGGCTCGGCCAGCACCAGCGGGGCCGTCGTCCAGGGCATCAGCAGCGGGCCGGGCTCCGGGTGCCGGCCGGCGAGGGCCTCGTTCACGGGGGCCGCGATGGCCGAGCGGTCGATCCGCGCCGCGTCGGTGCCGCCCAGCGAGCTGAGTACCGCGACGCCGTCCTGGTTCACGACCACGACCTTCACGCCGTAGACCTCGGTGTAGCGGCGCAGCTCCGGCTCCAGCAGCGCGGGCCGGTTGTCGATCAGCGGCCGTTGCGCGAGCGACGCGAACCGCGCGGTGTCGGTGAGGCGGTCGAGGAACAGGTTCTGCTGCAAGCTGCCCGCCATCGTCAGCGCCAGGGGGATGCCGAGCCCGAACACCAGCAGTGCGACGAGCGTGACCACGATCCCCTGGAGGCGGACGCGCATGCTCAGCCCCGCCCGCCGCCGAGGCGGTACCCGACGCCGCGGACGGTCTCGATCAGCGCCGGGCGCCCGAGTTTCGTGCGCAACGTGGCCACGTGGACGTCGAGCGAACGGCTCTCGGCCGCGCCCCGGTGGCCCCACACTTCGGTGAGCACGTGCTCGCGCGAGCACACCGAGCCACGCGCGCCCGCGACGAGCGCGAGGACCTGGAACTCCTTGCGGGACAAGGCGATCGACTGCCCGGCCACGAGCACCTCGTGGCGCGCGAGGTCGATGCTCACGTCGCCGACCTCGATCACCGGGGCGGGCCCGTCGGTGCGCTCGCCACGACGGCGTCGCACGGCTTCGACGCGCGCGAGCAGTTCCTCCACGTCGTAGGGCTTCACGAGGTAGTCGTCGGCGCCCGCGCGCAGCCCCTGCACCCGGTCGTCGACCTCGCCGCGCGCCGACACCACGATCACGGCGACGTCGCTGACCGCGCGGATGCGCCGGCACAGCACCACGCCGTCGACGTCGGGCAGCCCGAGGTCGAGCAGCACCACGTCCACGTCGTGCACGCGGTCCAGCACGCCGGCGCCCGAGGCCAGCCGTTGCATCTCCAGGCCGCGCCGCGTCAGCGCGGGCACGAGGGCGCCCGCGACCCGGTCGTCGTCCTCCACCAGCAGCACCCGCACCGCTCGCCTCCCCCGGTGATCCAGCCCACGGTAGCGAGGAACTCTAGGGGGCACCCGACAGCGACCACGACAGGGCACGAAGGATCACTCTCCGTCACCCTTCTGACCCGCATCGCGTGATGCCCGGAGGCGGTCGTGGCTAGGCTGAGCAGGGCGGAAGGCCGCCGACCAGCCCGGACGGCGCCGGAAGTCGATACGTACTTGAAACCCTAAGTATTGCTCAAGCCGCCTTTACAAAGGGTCCGACGGGAGTAGGTTTCCGCCATCGACGTGGGATCCGGTCCCGCAGATGCCGGTTGTGAAGGAGCTCTGGAGGCCAGATGACCGCGGAGGTGGCGGCGCCGATGATCAAGGCGACCGCCGTGAACAAGTTCTTCGGCGACCTGCACGTGCTGAAGGAGATCAACCTCGAGGTGCCTCGCGGCCAAGTGGTGGTCGTGCTCGGGCCGTCCGGGTCGGGCAAGTCGACGCTGTGCCGCGCCATCAACCGGCTGGAGCCGATCAACGCGGGCGAGATCGCCGTCGACGGCCTGGCCCTGCCTGCCGAGGGCAAGGCGCTCGCGGCGCTGCGCGCGGATGTCGGCATGGTCTTCCAGTCGTTCAACCTGTTCGCGCACAAGACGATCCTCGAGAACGTGATGCTCGCGCCGGTGAAGGTCCGCAAGATGTCCTCCGCCGACGCGCGCAAGACCGCGATGGAACTGCTCGAGCGGGTCGGCATCGCGAACCAGGCGGACAAGTACCCGGCCCAGCTCTCGGGCGGCCAGCAGCAGCGTGTGGCCATCGCCCGAGCGCTCGCGATGCGCCCCAAGGTGATGTTGTTCGACGAGCCCACCTCGGCGCTGGACCCGGAGATGGTCCAGGAGGTGCTCGACGTGATGACCGGCCTGGCCAAGGACGGCATGACCATGCTCGTGGTCACCCACGAAATGGGGTTCGCCCGCCGGGCAGCTGATCGGGTGATCTTCATGGACGACGGCGAGATCGTCGAGGACACCACGCCGGACGAGTTCTTCACCCAGCCGAAGAGCGACCGGGCGAAGGACTTCCTCGGCAAGATCCTCACCCACTGACGATTACCGGATTTTCCCCGGCACCTGCCGTACCCGGTGGCCGCACCGGCCATACCGACGACAGATACAGGAGACACGTTATGAGGATCCGCACCCTCGCGGCAGGGCTGCTCGCCGGCGGCCTGCTGCTGACCGCTTGCGGCAAGGAAGGCACGCCCGCGGCCCCCGGTGGCGACACCAGTGGCGCGAACACCGCCGCCCTGCCGACCTACACCGTGGCGCAGAACGTCGACCTGGCCGGCTCGCCGGTCTTCGCGAAGATCAAGTCGGCCGGCACCGTCACCGTCGGCGTCAAGGACGACCAGCCGGGCCTCGGCCAGAAGGACCCGACGACGGGCCAGTTCCAGGGCTTCGACATCGAGATCGCCCGGATGGTGGCCGCCGGTCTCGGCATCGCCCCGGACAAGATCAAGTTCACCACGGTAGACTCGGCCGCGCGTGAGCAGGCCATCGCCAACGGCCAGGTCGACTACTACGTCGGCACCTACACGATCACCGACAAGCGCAAGAACCTGGTCTCGTTCGCCGGGCCGTACTTCCAGGCCGGTCAGGACCTGCTGGTGCGCGCGGACGACACGTCGATCACCGGCCCGGAAACGTTGAAGGGCAAGAAGGTCTGCTCGGTGACGGGGTCGACCCCGATCCAGCGCGTGCGTGACCAGGGCCTGACGGAGCCGAGCAACATCGTCGAGTTCCAGAAGTACTCGCAGTGCGTGGACAAGCTTCTGACCAAGGAGGTCGACGCCCTCACCACGGACGACGCGATCCTCAAGGGCTACGCGGCGCAGGACAAGGCGAACCTGCGGGTCGTCGGCAAGCCGTTCTCGCAGGAGCCCTACGGCATCGGCCTGAACAAGGACGACAAGGTGCTGCGCACGAAGATCGACGACCTGCTGCAGGCCAGCCTCGACGACGGCACGTGGCAGAAGATCTACGACGCCACCCTCGGCCAGTCCGGCGCGACCGCGACGAAGCCGACCATCCAGCGCTACTGATCCGGTTTCACGGCCGGTGGACGGGGCCTCCGTCCACCGGCCGCTCCACGTAATCTTCCGGCCCACGGACGCGGGGAAGGCTCCATGGACGTCCTGCTCGACAATCTGGACCTCTTCGGTCCGTTCTTCCTGCGCACGATCGAACTGTTCCTCATCTCCGCCGTCGGCAGCCTCGTGTTCGGCACGATCCTGGCGATGCTGCGGGTGAGCCCGGTTCCGGTGTTCCGCGCGATCGGCACGGCCTACGTCACCATCGTGCGCAACACACCGCTCACGCTGGTGTTCGCGTTCTTCGTGTTCGCCTACCCGCTGCTGGACATCGTCAGGATCGACTACTTCACCGCCGCGGTGGTGTCGCTTACGGTGTACACGTCCGCGTTCATCTGCGAGGTCGTGCGCTCGGGCATCAACACCGTGCCGGTCGGCCAGGCCGAGGCGGCGCGCGCACTCGGCCTCACCTTCGGCCAGATCCTCGGCCAGGTCGTGCTACCGCAGTCCCTGCGGTCGGTCGTGCCGCCCCTGATCAGCACGCTGATCGCGCTGCTCAAGAACAGCACGATCGCGGGCGGGTTCTCCGTCGCCGAGGCGGGTGCGATCCGCCAGTACATCTCCGAGCGCGGCGACAGCCAGCTGGTCGCCCTCCTGTGGGTGGCGCTCGGGTTCATCATCCTGGTCGCAGTGCTGTCGTTCGTTCAACGCAGCCTGGAGAAGCGCTGGAGCGTGGCCCGATGAGCAGCGTCCTGTTCGACGTCCCCGGCCCGAAGTCACGGGTACGGCACCGTATCTACGCCGGGATCGGCATCCTCCTGGTGATCGCCCTGATCGCTTTCGTGGTCTTCAGCTTCGCCGACAGCGGCCAGTTCACCCCGCAGAAGTGGGCGTGGCTGGAGTACTCGCAGGTGCAGTCGGACCTCGCCAACGCCGTGCTCGCCACGCTCGAGGCGTTCGCACTCGGAGCGGTATTCGCCCTGATCTTCGGCGCGGTTTTCGCCGCCGGACGGCTGTCCGAGCACACGTGGATCCGCGGGATCTCCACGTTCGTCGTGGAGTTCTTCCGCGCGATCCCGCTGCTGATCCTGATGTTCCTCTTCTACTACGGCCTGCCGACGGTCGGCGTCGACACCTCACCGCTGTTCGCCGTGGTGCTGGGCTTGACGCTGTACAACGGTTCCGTGCTCGCGGAGATCTTCCGCGCCGGCATCAACTCGCTGCCGAAGGGCCAGTCGGAAGCGGCGTACGCGCTGGGCATGCGCAAGACGCAGGTCATGTCCACGGTGCTGCTGCCGCAGGCGATCCGTGCGATGCTGCCCACGATCATCAGCCAGCTCGTGGTGCTGCTCAAGGACACCGCGCTCGGCTTCCTGGTCACGTACCCCGAGCTGCTGTACTACGCGCGCTACATCGGCTCGCAGGGTGCGTTCGGGCGCCCGATCGTGCCGTCGACCATCGTGGCGGCCGGCATCTACATCGTGATGTGCCTGCTGCTGACGCTGCTCGCGACGTGGGTCGAGAAGCGCAACCGGCGGAGCAAGAAGCACATCGAGTTGACGGACAACAAGGCGGAGCAGGTCATGCTCGGCAACGCCGCGGGCGGTGGTGTCGCCGCCGGCGGCATCTGACGAACGAGGTACGCGAAAGGCCCCCGCACCCGCGGGGGCTTTTTCGCGCGCTGCTCCGGATGCACCTGTCGGACGACGGGATCGCCGGTTAGCGTCGAAGAGCAGCCGCCGCCCGGCAGGAGTTCGACCGTGCCCGAATCTCCCGAACCGGCCCACTGGACCCCCGCCGACCGCGCCGAGACCAACGCCGTGCTGACGGCCGCCGGTCCCCCGGCCGGCCGCTGGGTTCTGGTGGTAGGCAGCGGCACCGGTGTTCACGCCCGGCTGTTCCGCTCGGCCGGCGCTTCCCGCGTGGTCGGGGTCGACGCGGACCGCTCGCTGATCGCGCAGGCCCAGCGGCAGGAGGAACGCGACCCGCTGGGGATCTCCTAAGAGGTGCACGAGCCGCTGAAGCTGCCGGTGATCGGCGACTTCGACGTGGTGGTCGCCTTCGGTGTCACTGGTCCGCTCGACGCGTTGCTCGCGCGTCTGGCCGCGAACCTGCGGAGTGGCGGATTGCTCGTCCTGTCGTACTCCGGTGCGGTCGATCCGGCGGTGGAGGCCTTCGCCGACGCGGGGTTGCGCTCGGTCGGGCAGCAGCCCGTCGTGGCGCCGGTTCCCGGCGATCGGCCGTTCGTGGTGCTGACCGCGCGGCGTCCCTAGCCGTTGTCGAAGGGGCCGAGGTCCCGGGTCCACTCAGGACGGCCGAGGACGTCCGTGCTGTCCGCCCACTGGTCGATCGCCCCGATGGCGCCCGGGTGGAGGGCGTCGGCGAAGCGGGCGGCGGCCAGGACGCGATAGGGGCGCTTGTGGAAGCCGCGGACGTGAGGGTCGAGGGGTTCGGTGAGGCCCAGCTGATTGTGGTACGCGGCAACGGTTTCATACGCCGCGACCAGGTGCGTCTCGCGCTGGCGCCATTCGAGGGCGGCAAGCGCGCCCGTGAGGTGCGGGGTCAGGTCCGGCGCGAGGGGCAGCCGCGCGAACGCGCTGCCGAGCCATTTCGAGTACGGCGGGTACCGGCGCGCCATCAGCAGGCACAGGCGCATGAGGTCCCGCACCAGCCGCGCGGCGACGACGGCGGACCCGAGCTCGTCGCCGACCTCGCCGCAGCGGCCGACGAAGGGCTCTTCCTGGGCGATGCGGCGCCACTGCCCGGCGAGGACCTCGCGCCACACGTCGTCGGGGTACCAGGCCAGGACCGCCCTGAGCGCGTCGAGGCGGTCGAGGCCGTCGTGGAAGACCGTGCCGCCGGTGAGTTCGGCGAGGGTCTGGGTGGGAGTGGTGAGCCACTCGCGGCGGGACAAGGTTTTCGCGGGGACGAAGCCGAGGAAGGCGCTGAACCACGTGTCGACGTCGGCGATCTCCACGGCGTGGCGGATCGGACCGTCGGCGGGGGCCATGCGGGTCGTCGGGTCGCCCTCGTTGTCGACGAAGTGCGTGGAGTAGCCCAGGAACTCCCGCGGCAGCTCGTGGGCAAGCAGTTCGGTGAGCGCGGCCGGTTCGTCGACGAACACCTGCAGGCGCGGGCCCCAGTCGTGGTCGGTGGAGCGCGCGGTGTCGAAGCCGAGGACGTCGGAGCCGCGGCCGAAGAGGGCCGCGGAGTAGGTGACGCCGCGCCGTTCGAGGATCGGGCGCACGGCGTCGGCGTGGAAGCGGCGGGCGAGCTCGAGACCGGGCAGGAAGTCCACGCCGGCGAGTGTGCCGCGCCCAGCTGCCGGTTCGCGAACGGTTTAGCCGCGCACTCGGTGCCCCGCTTGCCAGACCGCACGGATGCGACCGGCGAGGTCGGTGACGTCCACGGCGGAGCCGTCGAGCAGCACGAGGTCGGCGCGCAGGCCCGGGGCGACGCGGCCGCGGTCGTCCAGGCGCAGGAGGCGGGCGGCGTCGCTCGTGGCGGCGCGCAGGGCGCCGGCGGCGCCGAGTCCGGAAGCGGCGAGGAGGCGCAGCTCGGTCAGCAAGTCGACATGAGGACGCGGCGCGAGGTCCGAGCCGGCGGCGATCGGGAGGCCCGCTTCGACGGCCAGGCCGAGGGAACGGCGGTGGGTTTCGCCGTGTTCGGCCGGGATCGGAGCGAGGGTGGGAACGTACCAGCAGCCGTGTTCACGCATCGCGGCGACGGCTTGTTCGTCGAGGAACACCCCGTGTTCGATGCTGCGCACGCCGGCACGGGCGGCGGCTGTCGCTGCGGCGGCCGTGTGCGCGTGGGCCATCACGTCGCGACCGGCGCGGCGGGCTTCGTCGGTGACGGCGTGGAGCTCCTCGTCGGTGGGGCGAACGTCGCGCCCTTCGGCGAGCGCGGCCATGGAACCGCCGGCGCCGAGCTTCACCCAGTCGGCGCCCGCGCGCACCATCCGCCGCACGGCCGCGCGCGCCTGGTCCGGGCCGTCGAACACCGCGTCGGGCAGGGCGGGATCGTCGATGCGATCGAGGCGGCCGGTGTCCGCGTCCCACCAGTCCCCGAGCCCACCCGTCGGCGACAGCTGGCGGAGGCTGACGAGCAGGTCGGGGCCTTCGATCCAGCCTTCTTCCAACGCGTGTTTGAAACCGGCGTCGGCACCCCAAGCGTCGCGGACGGTCGTGATGCCTCTCGTCCGCAGGCGGCGCAGTGTGGCGACCGCTTCGAGGATCCGCGTGCTGCGGGGAAGTCCTGCGTTGCCGGGGAAGGCGACGTGGCCGTGGCAGTCGATCAGGCCGGGGATGAGGAGCCCGCCGTCGCCGTCGTAGGGATTCGGACCGTCCACATCGGACCCTACCGCGGTGATTCGCTCGTCTGTAAGCACGTTCGCGGCTTCGGTGGTGCCCGAGTCGGGGTCGAACACCCGGACGTTCTTGATGAGCACGCCACCGATCTCAGGCACCGAGTTCCGCCGCTGCCAACGCGATCGTCTCCTCGGCCAACGGCGCGAGGTCCGGTTCGCGGGCGGCGGCCGCGCGGAAGAGCCGCGTGACGTCGTCGACCCACCCTCCCGTGGCCGTGTCCGGTTCGCCGATCCGCGCGAAACCCCGCTCCAGCAGGCCGGCGGCCTCGGCCGATCGGCCCCGGGCGACGGCTTTGATCGCGCCGAGGGCGTTGGCCAGGGCGCTCGACGCGCGGGACCACTCGCCGTCGCGGGCGTGCACGGCAGGGTCGCCGGGGCCGGGGTCGGCGACCGCCGACGCTTCCCGCAGCGCCAGGTCGAGGCGCCAGAACAGGGGAACCCCCGCGAACCGCACGAACAGTAGCCGCCGTTGCGGCGAGTGGAAGAAGTCCGGCGAAGTGCGCACGGCGGCGACCAGGCGCACGCGTTCCAGAACCGCCCGGACGTCGGCAGCGCAAGCCGGCACGCGCCCGTCTGGGACGACCCACTCCACGTCGATGTCGCTGAACGCGTCGGCGGTGCCGGTCGCGAGCGAGCCCCGCAACCGGGTCCGCGAGCCCGGGCACGCAACGGCCAGCGCGGTGACGACGGCGCCGGCCAGCTGCGCCCGCGTCACCTGCGGAAGAGCTTGTTGCCCAGCCACACGATCGGGTCGTACTTCCGGTCGGCGACCCGCTCCTTCATCGGGATCAGCGCGTTGTCCGTGATGTGGATGCCTTCCGGGCAGACCTCGCTGCAGCACTTCGTGATGTTGCAGTACCCGAGCCCGTGCTCGTCCTGCGCGGCGTCACGACGGTCCGCGACGTCGAGCGGGTGCATTTCCAGCTCGGCGATGCGCATCAGGTACCGCGGCCCCGCGAACGACTCCTTGTTCTCCTCGTGGTCGCGCACCACGTGGCAGGTGTTCTGGCACAGGAAGCACTCGATGCACTTGCGGAACTCCTGCGAGCGCTCGACGTCCACCTGCTGCATCCGGTACTCCCCCGGCTTCAGGTCCGGGGGCGGCGTGAACGAGGGGATCTCGCGCGCCTTGGTGTAGTTGAAGGACACGTCCGTCACGAGGTCGCGGATCACGGGGAACGCGCGCATCGGCGTGACCGTGATGACCTCCTCCTCGGTGAACGTCGACATGCGCGTCATGCACATCAGGCGCGGTTTGCCGTTCACCTCGGCCGAGCAGGAGCCGCACTTGCCCGCCTTGCAGTTCCAGCGCACGGCGAGGTCGGAGGCCTGGGTGGCCTGCAAGCGGTGGATGATGTCGAGGACGACCTCGCCCTCGTTCACCTCCACCTTGTAGTCCTGCAGCTCGCCGCCGGTCTCGTCGCCGCGCCACACCCGGAAACTGGCCTTGTAGCTCACGCGTTCCTCCCGGAGTGGTTCTCCAGCTCGGCGTCGGTGAAGTACTTGCCAAGCTCGTCGAGCTCGAACAGCTCGAGCAGGTCCTCCCGGAGGGGGATCTGCTCCTTCTCCACCACGTCGACATCCGGTACCACGGGATTGTCCCCCGCCCGCGCCGCGCACACCAGCAGCTTGTGCCGCCAGTCTGCGTCCATGCTGGGGTAGTCGTCGCGCGTGTGGCCGCCACGGCTTTCGGTACGCAGCAGCGCCGCGCGGGCGACACACTCGCTCACCAGCAGCATGTTGCGCAGGTCCACGGCGAGGTGCCAGCCGGGGTTGAACTGCCGGTGGCCCTCCACGGTCACCTGCGCCATGCGCTGCCGGATCTCGCCGAGCTTCTCCAGCGCCTGGCGGATCTCGTCGGCCTTGCGGATGATGCCGACCAGGTCGTTCATCGACTGCTGAAGCTCGGTGTGCAGCGTGTACGGGTTCTCGGCCACGCCCTGGGCCGGCGGGTCGAACGGCTCCAGCGCCATCTTCGCGGCGGCGTCCACATCGGACTCGGCAACCTGAGGCCGCCCGTCGCCGAGACCGTCCACATAAGACGCGGCGCCGAGGCCCGCGCGGCGGCCGAACACCAGCAGGTCCGACAGCGAGTTGCCGCCGAGGCGGTTGGAGCCGTGCATCCCGCCGGAGCACTCCCCCGCCGCGAACAGGCCGGGCACGCTCGCCGCGCCCGTGTCCGGGTCGACCTCGATGCCGCCCATCACGTAGTGGCAGGTGGGCCCGACCTCCATGGCCTCCTTGGTGATGTCGACGTCGGCCAGCTCCTTGAACTGGTGGTACATCGACGGCAGCCGGCGCCGGATCTCCTCGGCGGGCAGGCGGCTCGCGATGTCGAGGTAGACGCCGCCGTGCGGGGAGCCGCGGCCCTCCTTGACCTCGGAGTTGATCGCGCGCGCCACCTCGTCGCGCGGCAGCAGATCGGGCGTGCGGCGGTTGTTGTCGGCATCGGCGTACCAGCGGTCGGCCTCGTCCTCGCTGTCCGCGTACTGGCCCTTGAACACGTCGGGCACGTACTCGAACATGAACCGCTTGTCCTCGGAGTTCTTGAGCACGCCGCCGTCACCGCGCACACCTTCGGTGACGAGGATGCCCTTCACGCTCGGCGGCCAGACCATCCCCGTGGGGTGGAACTGCACGAACTCCATGTTGATCAGCTTCGCGCCCGCGCGCAGGGCCAGCGCGTGGCCGTCGCCGGTGTACTCCCACGAGTTCGACGTGACCTTGAACGACTTGCCGATGCCCCCCGTCGCGAGCACCACGGCGGGTGCGTCGAACAGGATGAACCGCCCGCTCTCGCGCCAGTAGCCGAACGCGCCGGCGATCTTGCCGTCGGTCAGGAGCAGCTCCGTGACGGTGCACTCGGCGAAGACCTTGATCCGCGCCTCGTAGTCACCGTACTTCGCGAAATCCTCTTGCTGCAGCGAAACGATCTTCTGCTGCATCGTGCGGATCAGCTCGAGCCCCGTGCGGTCGCCGACGTGCGCGAGGCGCGGGTAGGTGTGGCCGCCGAAGTTGCGCTGGCTGATGCGCCCGTCGGCCGTGCGGTCGAACAGCGCGCCGTAGGTCTCCAGCTCCCAGACGCGGTCCGGGGCCTCCTTGGCGTGCAGCTCGGCCATGCGCCAGTTGTTGAGGAACTTGCCGCCGCGCATGGTGTCGCGGAAGTGCACCTGCCAGTTGTCGTTCGGGTTCGCGTTGCCCATCGACGCCGCGCAGCCGCCTTCGGCCATCACGGTGTGGGCCTTGCCGAACAGGGACTTGCACACCACAGCGACGCTGAAACCGCGTTCGCGCGCCTCGATCACCGCGCGCAGACCGGCGCCGCCGGCACCGATCACCACCACGTCGTAGCTGTGCCGTTCGACCTCGGTCATGAATAGAGCCACCTCGGAGCTGGGACGCCGTTGTCTTGAAGTACTGCCGGAGATGAGGGTGCCGACGCTAGCCGACGAAGCGCAGATCCGCGATGGCTCCGCTCGACACGAGCATCACGTAGAGGTCGGTCAGCACCAGCGTGCCGAGCGTGGTCCACGCGAGGGTCATGTGCCGGGTGTTGAGCTTCGAGACCTGCGTCCAGACCCAGTACCGGACGGGGTGTTTCGAGAAGTGCTTCAGCCTGCCGCCGGTGACGTGCCGGCACGAGTGGCAGGAGATCGTGTACGCCCAGAGCAGCACCACGTTGGCGACGATGATGATGTTGCCCAGCCCGAAGCCGAACCCGCTGGGGCTCTGGAACGCGACCACGGCGTCGTAGGTGTTGACCAGCGACACGATCACCGCGACGTAGAAGAAGTAGCGGTGCACGTTCTGGATGATCAGCGGCAGCTTCGTCTCGCCGGTGTACTTCCCGTGCGGCTCGGCCACCGCGCACGCCGGCGGCGAGAACCAGACCGAGCGGTAGTACGCCTTGCGGTAGTAGTAGCAGGTGAGGCGGAAGCCGAGCAGGAACGGCAGGACCAGCGCCCCGAGCGGGATCCAGCTCGGGAAGTCGCCGAACCAGTGCCCGAAGTGGCTCGAGCCCTCGACGCAGGACGTGGACACGCACGGCGAGTAGAACGGCGTCAGGTAGTGGTAGTCGGGCACCCAGTACGCGGTGCGCACGAAGGCGCGAACGGTCGCGTAGATGATGAAGGTCGCCAGCCCCAGCACGGTGAGCAGGGGTTGCAGCCACCACCGGTCGGTGCGCAACGTCCGGTCGGCCAGAAGCGCCCGCCCCGGAGAGCGGACGCCGGCGCCGGCCCGGCTGACGTCGTTGTCAGCGGGGGCGCTCACCGCTGGTCGCGCTTGTAGCCGCCAACGCCTTCGTCATCGGCGCCTTGCCACAACGCCGGATCGTAAGGAGTGTCCGGGACGGGCACGCGGTCCATGGGTTTGGCCTGCGCCGGCACGGCGTGCGGGTGGCCGTCCAGCTCCGCGGTGTCGATGTCGAGGCGCTCGACATCGTTGGCCAGCCGGCGCACCGCCGACGCGTCGCCGTACCGAGAGCGCAGGGCGCCCACGCACTGCCGCAACTGGCCGATGGTGCGCCGCAGTTCGGCGAGCTCTGTGGTGGACATCGGGAGCCTCCCTGTTCGGTGGGGCTGACAGGAACCGGGTGACGATCACTTTCGCCACGTACGACTCTGCCTCGCGTTGTGCTATGTGACAAGTAGCACATTCCTTAGCGTATTGCCTTTTGACCTTGGGAGTCGACCCCTCTCGGGGCGTGTCTTGGAGTGTGGGCCGTCGGTGGGCCGTGGGAGCGCTGGTCAGCGGCGGTGGACGGCGAGGCGAGTTGCAGTCCGGACACGTCGGCGAGCACGGTTCCGACGGCGGTGTCAGTCCGTATCAGGGCGGTGTCAGGTGGGGCGGCCAGAGTGGTGACCACGACCACCACGAGAGGAAGTCCCATGAGCCAGACGGTGTCCGTCCCGCAGGGGTTGCCGATGGAGCGCGACGCGGGGCCGTTCGATCCGCCGCGGAAGATCACGCGGTTGCGGGAGGCGCGGCCGGTCAGTCCGATGCTCTTTCCGGACGGGCACGAGGGCTGGCTGATCACCGGGTACGACGAGGTGCGGCAGCTGCTGGCCGACACGCGGTTCAGCTCGCGGCAGGACCTGGGGGTCATGCACGTGCCCTACGAGACGCCCGGGATGCCGGCCGCCACGGAGCCGTCGCCGCAGGTGCCCGGGTTGTTCATCGCCATGGATCCGCCGGATCACACGCGGCTGCGGCGCAAGCTGACGGGCGCGTTCACGGTCAAGCGGATGAAGCAGCTGGAGGACCACATCGCCGAGGTCGTGGAGCGGCAGCTGGACGCGATGGCGCAGCTGACGCCGACGGTGGACCTCGTCAAGGAGTTCGCGTTGCCGGTGCCGTCGCTGGTGATCTGCGAGCTGCTGGGCGTGCCGTACGAGGACCGGGCCGATTTCCAGGCCAACTCGGCGAAGTTCCTGGTCAAGGAGCAGGAGCTGGAGGAAAAGATGGCGGCGTACGGTGCGCTGACCACCTACCTCGGCAATCTGGTGGCGGGTAAACGCGCGGAGCCCGGTGAGGACATCCTTTCGGATCTGGCCCGGCAGGACGACCTCAGCATCGAGGAGCTGACCGGCATCGCGTTCCTGCTGCTGCTCGCCGGCCACGAGACGACCGCGAACATGCTGGCGCTCGGCACGTTCGCGCTGCTGGAGCATCCCGAGCAGCTGGCCGAGCTGCGCGCCGACCCGGAGCTGCTGCCCGGGGCCGTCGAGGAGCTCATGCGGTACCTGTCGGTGGTCGACATCAACTTCCGCTACGCCACCGAAGACCTCGAACTCGGCGGCGAGACGATCCCGGCCGGCTCGACCGTCGTCGTCTCCACGCTGGCCGCCAACCACGACCCGCGGCGCTTCGAGAACCCCGACACGCTGGACATCCGCCGCAACTCGCGCGGCCAGCTGACCTTCGGCCACGGCGTGCACCAGTGCCTCGGCCAGCAGCTGGCCCGCATCGAGATGCGCGCCGGGTTCGCGGCGTTGCTGCGGCGCTTCCCGACACTGCAGCTCGCCATCCCCGCTGACCAGGTGAAACTCCGGACGGACATGAACATCTACGGCGTCCACGAGCTGCCCGTCACCTGGACGACCACGGCACCCTGAACCGGAAACAAGCGAGCCGCACCCGACACGCGGGTGCGGCTCGCTGTTTCCCAATGGTTTACTGAATCGATTTTGATAACCGGGCCCACACCGGCTACCGTGGTGGCCGTCACGTTCCTGAGACGCCAGTGCTGCCGTCCCGCGGACCCCACCACCCAGTGAGCCGGGAGCCGGACATGAGCAGCACACCCGACACGACGGTGCATCCCGTCGTCGCCGAGGTCACCGCCCGCATCGTCGAACGCAGCGCGGAAACGCGCGCCGCCCACCTCGCGCGCAGCGCCGCCGCCCACGAAGAAGGCCCGGTGCGCCGCGGTCTCGCGTGCAGCAACCTCGCGCACGGGTTCGCCGCGATGGACGGCGTGGACAAGGCGGCGCTGCGCGAGCTGCGCGCACCGGGCGTCGCGATCGTGTCGTCCTACAACGATCTGCTGTCGGCGCACCAGCCGATGCAGGAGTACCCCGCGTGGCTGAAGAAGTCGGTGCGCGCGGCGGGCGGCGTCGCGCAGTTCGCGGGCGGCGTGCCCGCGATGTGCGACGGGGTCACGCAAGGGCGGCCGGGCATGGAGCTGTCGCTGTTCAGCCGCGAGGTGATCGCGATGGCGACGGCGATCGCGCTGTCCCATGACCTGTTCGACGCTTCACTGCTGCTGGGCGTGTGCGACAAGATCGTGCCCGGGCTGCTGATCGGCGCGCTGTCGTTCGGGCACCTGCCGGCGATCCTCGTGCCGGCCGGGCCGATGAACTCCGGCTTGCCCAACAAGGAAAAAGCCCGCGTGCGCCAGCTGTACGCCGAAGGTCTCGCGACGCGTGAGGACCTGCTCGACGCGGAGGCGGCGTCGTACCACTCGGCCGGCACGTGCACCTTCTACGGCACGGCCAACTCGAACCAGATGGTCGTCGAGGTGATGGGCCTGCACCTGCCGGGTGCGAGCTTCGTGCCGCCCAACACGCCGCTGCGCCAAGCCCTCACCGAAGAGGCCGGCCGGCGCGCGGTCGAGCTGTCGCGCGGCGAGTCGTACACGCCGGTTTCCCTGGTGCTGGACGAAAAAGCGTTTGTCAACGGCATCGTGGCGCTGCTCGCCACGGGTGGTTCGACCAACCACACGATGCACCTCGTCGCGCTCGGCGCGGCGGCGGGCATCCAGCTGACGTGGGACGACTTCTCGGACCTCTCGGCCGTCGTGCCGCTGCTGGCGCGCGTGTACCCGAACGGCAGCGCGGACATCAACCATTTCCACGCGGCCGGCGGCATCCAGTTCCTGGTCGGCACGCTGCTCGACGCCGGGTTCCTGCACGAGGACGTGCACACCGTCGTCGGGCTCGGGCTGCGCCGCTACACGCAGGAGCCGATCCTGTCCGACGGCGAGCTGGTGTGGCGCGATGTGCCCACCCGAAGCCTCGACGAGGACGTGCTGCGTCCGGTGTGGCGGCCGTTCGCGCCGGACGGCGGGCTGCGCATGGTCGCCGGCAATCTCGGCCGGGCCGTGACGAAGGTGTCGGCGGTGGCGCCGGAGCACCGCGTGGTGCAGGCGCCGGCGCGGGTGTTCACCTCACAGGAGGCGTTCACGGTGGCCTTCGAGGCCGGCGAGCTGGATCGCGACGTCGTGGTGGTGCTGCGGCAGCAGGGGCCGCAGGCCAACGGCATGCCGGAGCTGCACGGCCTCACGCCGGCGCTGGGTGTGCTGATGGACCGTGGTTTCCAGGTCGCGCTGCTCACCGACGGGCGCATGTCGGGCGCGTCGGGCAAGATCCCGGCGGCCATCCAGGTCACGCCGGAGGCCGCGGTGGGCGGGCCGATCGCCCGGATCACCGACGGTGACGTCGTCCGCTTCGACGCGCGCTCCGGCACACTCGACGTGCTGGTCGACGCCGCCGAGTTCGCGCGACGTGATCTTCTGGACGCACCGCCGGCTTTCGTGGAAGGCACCGGGCGGGAACTGTTCGGCGCGCTGCGCCGCGCGGTGGGCCCCGCCGACCAGGGCGCGAGCGTGTTCGGCCCGCTGACGGCGGAGCTGGACCTGCTCCGCGACGCCCCCGCCGGGCGGGGCACACTCGGACTGCCATTGCACACCTTGGAAACCCAGGAGGTCGGTCAGTGACCGCCGGTTCGGACCTGCTCGCCCTTTCGCCCGTGATGCCCGTGGTCGTGATCGACGACGTCGACGACGCCGTGCCCACCGCGCGCGCGTTGCTCGCCGGCGGGATCGGGGTGATCGAGCTGACCCTGCGCACGCCGGTCGCGCTCGCCGCGATCGAGCGCGTGGCCGCGGAGGTGCCGGACATCTTCGTGGGCGCGGGCACCGTGACGTCGCCGGCGCAGGCCGCGCAGGCGGCCGACGCCGGCGCGAAGTTCCTGGTGACGCCGGGCTGCACCGACGCGGTCCTCGACGCCTGCTTCGCCACGGGCCTGCCGTTCCTGCCGGGCGCCGCGACGGTGTCCGAGGCGATGCGCCTGGCCGAGCGTGGCTTGACGGCGTTGAAGTTCTTCCCGGCGGAGGCCAGCGGCGGAGTGGCTTACCTGAAGTCGCTGACGGGTCCGTTGCCGGACTTGCGCTTCTGCCCGACCGGCGGGATCACCGTGGACTCGGCGCCCTCGTACCTGGCGCTGCCGAACGTCGGCTGCCTCGGCGGTTCGTGGCTGACACCAGCGAAGCTGTTGGCCGCCAAGGACTTCGAGACGGTCGAGAAGCTGGCCGCGGAGGCCGCAGCGCTGCGCGGCTGAGGTTCGCTCTGCCGTTCCCTGCGCGGGGCGGGGAACGGCAGGGCCGCGCGCTTCGGAACAGGGAGCTTCGGGACGGATCAGTCGATGGTGGCGTCGTCCAGCAGGCTGGATTCGGCGCCGAACTCGCGGAGCTCGTCGCGGATGACGGTGTAGGCGAGACCCTGCGGGTAGCCCTTGCGGCCGAGGAAGCCGAGGAGACGGCGGATGGCCGTCTGCTCGTCGACGTTGCCGAGGGAGCCCAGGCGTTTGCGGACGAGCTCGCGGGCCCGCTGTTCCTCCGCCTCGCGGTCGACCTCGCCGGCGGCCTGCGTGGCGATCTCGTCGTCGACGCCCTTGCGGCGCAACTCGGCGACGAGCGCCGTGCGGGAGAGGCCCTGGCCGGCGTGGCGGGCCTTGACCCACATCTCGGCGAACTCGGCGTCGTTGACGAGGCCGGCGCGGTCGAGTTTGCCGAGCAGGGTTTCGATGGTGTCGTCATCGAAACCCTTGCGCCGCAACGTCTGCCGCAGCTCGTCGACAGTTCGCGGGCGTGCCGCCAGGAGATCGAAGCAGATCTCCTTGGCTTTCTTGGCCCGCTCCTCCGGCGGCAGCTCCGCCGGCTCCACCTTCGGCGCCCTCGCCACTACGCCCTTCCTCCCTCATTCACACCCGCACCCCGCCGAGCCACCCAGACCGCCAACCCAACCCGGTCACCTCATCCCGGTGAGGTCACCTCACCAGCGCAACCCGCCGGGGGTCCAGGGGGCTTGCCCCCTGGCGGGGGTGTGGGGGTTCGACCCCCACAAGACACAGCGGATGATACCGGCGAGCGCCCTCCGCGAGCACACCCGACCCGGATCAGCCGGTCACCTCACGAACGCAACCCCGCCGGGGGTCCAGGGGGCTTGCCCCCTGGCGGGGGTGTGGGGGTTCGACCCCCACAGGACACCTGAATCGATCCGCTGGGTGAGCGCGTTCCGCGAACACAACTCACCCTTCCGATCGACTTCAGAAGTCGACCGGCGCCGGAACCGCAGCTTCGGCGACCTCGGCGTCGACCTGCGGGCCGATGCCCAGCTTCTCCTTGATGCGCTTCTCGATCTCGTTGGCGATGTCCGGGTTGTCGCGCAGGAACTTCCGCGCGTTTTCCTTGCCCTGGCCGAGCTGGTCGCCCTCGTAGGTGTACCAGGCGCCGGACTTGCGCAGGATGCCCTGGTCGACGCCCATGTCGATGAGCGAGCCTTCGCGGGAGACGCCGTGGCCGTAGAGGATGTCGAACTCGGCCTGCTTGAAGGGCGGGGCCATCTTGTTCTTCACGACCTTGACGCGGGTGCGGTTGCCGACCGGCTCGCCGCCATCCTTGAGCGTCTCGATGCGGCGCACGTCGAGGCGGATCGAGGCGTAGAACTTCAGCGCCTTACCACCGGTCGTGGTCTCCGGGGAGCCGAACATGACGCCGATCTTCTCGCGCAGCTGGTTGATGAAGATCGCGGTGGTGCCGGAGTTGTTCATCGCGCCGGTCATCTTGCGCAGCGCCTGGCTCATCAGGCGGGCCTGGAGGCCGACGTGCGAGTCGCCCATCTCGCCCTCGATCTCGGCGCGCGGCACGAGCGCGGCCACGGAGTCGATGACCAGGATGTCGAGCGCGCCGGAGCGGATCAGCATGTCCGCGATCTCCAGCGCCTGCTCACCGGTGTCCGGCTGGGAAACGAGCAGCGCGTCGGTGTCCACGCCGAGCTTCTTGGCGTACTCCGGGTCCAGCGCGTGCTCCGCGTCGATGAACGCCGCGATGCCGCCGTTCTTCTGCGCGTTCGCCACCGCGTGCAGGGCGACCGTTGTCTTACCGGAGGACTCCGGGCCGTACACCTCGATGACGCGGCCGCGGGGCAGCCCCCCGATGCCGAGCGCGACGTCGAGGGCGATCGCACCGGTGGGGATCACGGCGATGGGCGCGCGGCCCTCTTCGCCGAGGCGCATCACCGAGCCCTTGCCGTACTGCTTGTCGATCTGCGCAAGGGCAAGCTCGAGCGCTTTGTCCTTGTCGGGTGCTGCTGGCATTGGGGTCCACCTCGCTGGTTGGCCTGTGTGGCTTGTTCGGTTGTCCAGATCAAGCTCTGTCCGGTCCGACGCTACGGGGAGGGACCGACAATTCCCGGCACGGCGATCGATCTGTGGATCGCCGGCCCCCGGTGTGCACAACACTGTAGACGAACAAGTGTTCGAGGGTTGCGGCGACACGCCCGTCCGCTAGGATTTTTCGCCCTTCCGAGCCCCCCTTCCCCGGGGCGAACCAGGAAACCGCAGGTCAGCGCCGCTCCGGCGGGATGTCGAACGCTTCGCACACCTCACGCCAGATCTGCTTCGCCGAGATCCCCGCAGCCAGAGCCTGGTCGACGGTCTTCCCACCGAGCCCGCTGAGCACGTGGTCCTGGGCCAGGACCTCGGCCCGCCCGGGGCCGAACTCGTCCGCCATGAGCCGCCGGAACACCGTGATACGCATCGGCCGAATGCTAGCTCGCGGCCTCGCCTGCGGCGCGAACGGGCCGTTCGCGCCGCGGCAGCGAACGAAACCCGCTCACTCGCCGGGCTGCACGCTCTGCTCGAAGTAGTCCGCCAGCGTCCCCGGGGTCGGCGCAGCGCCCTGACCTGCGGAATTGACCTGGTAGATGAACCCGACGAGCGGCCGGTCGGACACGGTGAACACCAGCACCGCCGCGTTCTGCCCGGCCGCCGACGAGTAGTGGCCCTCCAGCCCGTTGCCCTTCCACGCGGCCTCGACGCGGTCGCCGCCGGCGGAGGCGAGCAGCCCGTCCGTGTACTGCTTCAGCACGGCGGCCGACGTGCCTTGCACGTACGTCACCTGTGAGCCGGCGCGGCCCGGCGCCGCGCACGTCGAGGTGGCGCCGAGGCTCTGCGCGGGCGCGGCGGGGCCGTTGCCCATGCCCGGACGGCAGCCGCCGGTGTCGGCGATCTTCCCCGCGAGCTGGCGCAGGCACCCGGTCAGGCCCTGGGCGTCGGCCTGCCCGGGCGTGCGGCACTGGCCCGCGGTGTAGGTCTGCGCCGAAGAAGACGACGTCAGGAACACCGTCAGCCCCGCCGCGAGAACCACGACCACCGCCGCCGCGACACCGATCCACAGCTTCGCGCGGCTCTTCTTCTTCGCCGGGTCGGCTGCGGTGGCCGGCGAGTACGTCGGGAAGTTCGACGGCGCCGGCCCCGCCGGGAATGACGGCCGCGCGTACCCGGCCGGAGGCTGCTGCGGTGGCGGCGGATACCCACCCGGCACATACGCGGGCGCACCCGCCGCGACCTGGCCTTCCACGTTCTGCGTCCGCATCGACAGCCCGTCGCGCGCCACGTGCTGCGCGCCCAGCGCCACGGCCGTCTCCGGCTGGTCGAGGCTCGCGGGTACGACGCCGAGCTTCTCCGCGATCATCGAGCCGACCAGCGGCAGCCGGCTCGACCCGCCGACCAGGTAGATGCCCGCGAGACGATCCGGCGTCAGCCCGGCCGTCCGCAGCGTGCGCGCTAGCAGCTCCACGCTGCGCAGCATCGCCGGGCGCACCAGGCCTTCGAGTTCTCCGCGCGTGACCAGCACGTCCTTGAACGGCTCCGGCATCGGCACCTCGGTCTGCGGGTGCCGCGACAGCGCCTCCTTGGCGTCCTTCACGTCCTCCTGCAACGCGCGCCGCGTGCGTCGGTCCGCCGTGGACTCCGGCCGCAGAAGGCGTTGCCAGCGCTGGGGATCCGAGTGCGAGACCTCGCGCCCGACGTGCACCATCAGCGCCTGGTCGACGTCGAGGCCGCCGAGGTCGGGCAGGCCGTCCTCGGCGAGCACGACGTAGCCGTTCTGCGTCGCGCCGACCACGGCGACGTCGAACGTGCCGGCGCCCAGGTCGTACACCGCGAGCGCCTGCCCGGGCGCGAGCCCCTTGCCCGGGAACGACGCGAAGTGCGCGGCCGCGGCGACGGGTTCGGGCACCAGGACCACGCTCGCACCGATGCCCGCGAGCCGGGCCGAGGACAGCAGGACGTTGCGGCGCACCGGCCCCCACTGCGCGGGGTGCGTGAGGCGGACCTCGTCGGGCTGCTCGCCGCCGAGCTGGCGCGTGGTCTCGTCGAGCACGCGGTGCAGGATCGCGGCGAGCGCTTCGTTGACGGGCACGACGTCGGTGCCCAGCAGCAGCGTCTGCTCGTCGATGCGGCGTTTCGGGTTGGGCTCGAAGCGGGTGGGGTCCAGGCGCGCGCGGCGTTCGGCGTCGCGGCCCACCATGATCGGGCCGTCCTCGCCGGCGAAGATCGCCGAAGGCATGTTGGCCGAGCCGTCCACCTCGACGACCCGCGGCGGCCTGCCATGTGCGGAAAGCACGGCGACCGTATTCGACGTCCCCAGGTCCACCGACAGGATCCGCACTTCCACTCCCTGTGTTTTTTTCTGCCCCGGCTCCACCGGGGCGTGGGGGGGTTCTGGTGGTTCGACACGTGGAGCTGTTTTTGTTTTGAATGGTGGAGGGCGGACCACGGCGACACCAGCCACCACCCCGACCAACACCG